>NZ_VATQ01000007.1:0-156349 GCF_005781135.1 Escherichia sp. E3659
CCGGTCTGTCCAACTGGCTGTCGCCAGTTGTCGAACCCGGGTCCGGGCTTCTCATCCCCGCCAGGCTGTGCAACATGCGAAAAAAAAGCCCGTACTTTCGTACGAGCTCTTCTTAAAATATGGCGGTGAGGCGGGGATTCGAACCCCGGATACGTTGCCGTATACACACTTTCCAGGCGTGCTCCTTCAGCCACTCGGACACCTCACCAAATTGTTTTGCTGCCTGACCTCATGGGTGGCAACGGGGCGCTACTATAGGGAGTTGGAGTAAAACGGTCAAGAAGAATTTATAGAGATTGATTCGTTTGGTTACGCAATGAACACGCCGTTTGCGTGACGGAGATTATGAGCGTATTTGTTCTGTTCAATTGTTTATCAAAAGCTATGCATAAAATATGAGATTGAAGAAGTACCAAATTGACCCTTTTTTTAGGTTGAAATGTAACTCATTGATTTTTTTCTTGCTATTTTGAAGTCTGGAAAAAGGGGTTGAATCTGCGACTTTGTAAGTTTTAACAGTAAATCAATCGGATAGTCTGCTATTATTCCAGTTCACTGCCGTACAGGCAGCTTAGAAAACGACAAACGGCGCGTCCAGATCGCTTGGTCTGTTCACTGCCGTACAGGCAGCTTAGAAATCATTTCGCGCCGCCGTTACCAGTTCCTGAATGTTCACTGCCGTACAGGCAGCTTAGAAAGTTACGACTGGTGGCAAATAACCTGAGTGATAGTTCACTGCCGTACAGGCAGCTTAGAAACGGCCATCAAGGCCATCAGAAAGCATTCATTTTGTTCACTGCCGTACAGGCAGCTTAGAAAAGGTTATGCCTATTCCTCCGCTTCACTACCTCGTTCACTGCCGTACAGGCAGCTTAGAAACCTCCTGGCTTATATCTACAATTTCAACAACCGTTCACTGCCGTACAGGCAGCTTAGAAAAGCCCACACAGCTACTCGATCGTTACCTCATTGTTCACTGCCGTACAGGCAGCTTAGAAAGTTGAGGCCAGCCATTTTTCCGACGTTATCCCGTTCACTGCCGTACAGGCAGCTTAGAAACACTGGTATCCCGCCTTGATGCCATATCTGAAGTTCACTGCCGTACAGGCAGCTTAGAAATGCATTGGCTGACATAAAAGAACGAGTAGACGGTTCACTGCCGTACAGGCAGCTTAGAAAAGATTCGCTTCATACGCCTCAGAATCAAAATTGTTCACTGCCGTACAGGCAGCTTAGAAATTTACGGACAGAACCACGTGTTTTATCTGGCGGTTAACTGCCGTACAGGCAGCTTAGAAATTTATGAGCAACCGGGTAGAACAGGCTGAAGAGTTAACTGCCGTACAGGCAGCTTAGAAATAAACATCGTTGATGATCCCACATACGAGCACGTTAACTGCCGTACAGGCAGCTTAGAAAAAATGACGCGACACGATGGCCTTGTAGGTTTGGTTCACTGCCGTACAGGCAGCTTAGAAAAGAAACACTGAAAGCCGCGTTATCAGTTATTCGTTCACTGCCGTACAGGCAGCTTAGAAACTGGCACAGCGAACTCATTGCGGGCAGTGTAAAGTTCACTGCCGTACAGGCAGCTTAGAAAACAAGGTTCTGCTTTGCTGCCTCCTGAATGCTGTTCACTGCCGTACAGGCAGCTTAGAAAGTCTGCGGTGGTCAGTGCTTCCGGTATGACTGGTTCACTGCCGTACAGGCAGCTTAGAAAGATTGCCGGTCGCGACTTCCTCCAGTCCTCGCGTTCACTGCCGTACAGGCAGCTTAGAAAATAGCGTATACCGCTGGAATCTAGGGTGATTAGTTCACTGCCGTACAGGCAGCTTAGAAAACAAGGTTCTGCTTTGCTGCCTCCTGAATGCTGTTCACTGCCGTACAGGCAGCTTAGAAATTCGGCAGATGGTCCGAGGCCATGATGATACGGTTCACTGCCGTACAGGCAGCTTAGAGATGGCATTGAGTCGGTAATTTTGCCGTTGGTGTGTTCACTGCCGTGCAGGCAGCTTAGAGAAGCAAGCTGTCTCGCCCCTTCGGGCTTCCGGCGTACTCTGCCGTACAGGCAGTTTTCAAACTTAACACACCATCCTCCAGTATTTATTCCCCGTAACTCCAAACGCAAAAAAGGCCGGTTAAACCGACCTTTTACTCGTTCTTTCTCTTCGCCCATCAGGCGGTAAAACAATCAGCGACTACGGAAGACAATGCGGCCTTTGCTCAGGTCGTACGGGGTCAGTTCAACAGTCACTTTGTCGCCCGTCAGGATGCGGATGTAGTTTTTGCGCATTTTACCGGAGATGTGTGCAGTAACCACGTGACCGTTTTCTAACTCTACGCGGAACATGGTATTAGGCAACGTTTCAAGAACGGTACCTTGCATTTCAATATTGTCTTCTTTGGCCATCTAATCCTCTGGGGTATCACTACCGTAATTTGAACCGGCAAGATAATGCCGAAGTTCTGTAAATAAGTAAAGATTTGTGCGCTAATTCGCAACAAACAGGTTTGGCACATAACTCCGAAAACACACGGCTAAGCCGCACTATAAGCGCAACGTATAAGGGGGCGGTGAGATAAACGGTGGGCGTTACCTGACGCGAAAAATTCCTTATCGGCAGCGGAGTAATGAGCATAACCAACTCTGCGACCGCAATTATAACACTCTGGGGAGAAATGTGCCGAAAACATTCATTCTTGTGGTGAAAACAATCGCCGTGGTACCCAGAAATTATTTGGTAACCGTTCGGGGCGCAGTTGATTGAGATAATTGAGGTAATCCCGGCGAGGGATTTCGCAGGCACCAAGCGAGGCCGTATGGTCATTTAATACCTGGCAGTCGATAAGCTTGCCGCCGTGGCGGATAAATTCGTCACAAAAAACCAGGAGCGCCGTTTTCGAGGCATTCTCCATGCGGCTGAACATCGACTCGCCACAAAACAGTGTTCCCTGCGCCACGCCGTACATGCCGCCGACAATTTCGCCTTCACGCCACACTTCTATGGAATGGGCATGGCCCAACTCGTGAAGACGATGGTAGGCTTCGACGACGTCACGCGTAATCCAGGTCCCTTCTTCGCGATCGCTGGCGCAGCCTTCAATGACCTGACCAAACGCGTAATTCAGCGTGACGCGATAGGGAGAGCGCTTATGAAAACGTTTCATGCTGCGGCTGATATGCAGTGATTCTGGCCATAAAACCGCACGTGGATCAGGCGACCACCAGAGAATAGGATCGCCAGGAGAAAACCACGGGAAAATACCGCGCTGATAAGCCATGAGTAGCCGAGCAGGGCTAAGATCGCCTCCCAGCGCCAGCAGACCGTTAGGCTCACGTAATGCGCCTTCCGGGGAAGGGAAGGCTATTGAATGGCGAGAAAGCTGAACCAGGCGCATGACTGCAAAACTCCACTACGCAAGTCGGATCGTTCAATAATAGCTTACAAACCCTGCTTAAACTGGTAATAACGCCCCTGTCTGGCAAGCAGTTCTGCATGGGTACCTTGTTCAATAATTTGCCCGTTGTCCATCACTATTATTTGCTGAAAATGTGAAAGTCCACGCAGCCGATGTGTAACCATCAATAGCGTTTTCTCACGCATCATTTCAGCCAGTAATTCGAGGATCTGACTTTCAGTCGTGGCATCTAAGCCTTCGGTTGGTTCATCCAGCAATACTAACGGCGCATCGTGCAATAGCGCACGGGCGATAGCCAGACGACGCAGTTCGCCGCCGGAAAGCTGACGTCCGCCTTCTCCCAACCAACTGTTGAGCCCTGTATCTTCGAGTAGTTTCTCCAGACCGACGCGACGGAGAATTTCAGCAAGAGTCTCATCAGTAGCGCCAGGTGCGGCGAGTAACAGATTATCGCGCAGTGTGGCGCTAAACAGATGCACTCGCTGCGGTACAACGCTGATGGTCTGGCGCAATGTTGATTCATTCAGGTCAGAGATCGGGCTGCCGTTAAGCAAAATCTCACCCTGTTGCGGGTCCCATGCGCGGGTTAGCAGTTGTAACAACGTTGATTTGCCGCATCCGGTTCTCCCGAGAATCGCAATATGTTCTCCGGCGTTTGCCTGAAGAGAAATCCCTTTAAGCGCTTGTTGGGATTGTTCCGGATAAGTGAACGCAACATCCCGTAACGTTAGGGAAACCTGCTCAGGAACGGCGGACTGAGTATCCGGGAAGGTCACTTCTGGTTTTTGGTCCGTTAAGTCAGTGATACGCACGGCAGAAGCAATAACTTGCCCCAGATGCTGAAATGCACCTGTCACCGGAGCCAGGGCTTCGAATGCAGCCAAAGCACAGAAGACAAACAGCGCAATTAACGCACCCGGCTGGCTATTACCGCCAACGCCGCCGGAGGCCATCCATAGCATCAGAATCACCGCCAGCGCGCCAATCAACAGCATAATTGCCTGCGAGAGCGCGGTCAGTTCGGACTGACGACGCTGCGCTTCCAGCCACTGAATTTCGGTGTTCTCTAACTGCGTACGATAACGATCGCTGGCACCAAAAATGGTCAGTTCAGCTTGCCCTTGCAGCCAGGCGGTTAACTGTTGGCGATACTGACCGCGAAGATGGGTAAGGTTTTGCCCGGTGCTTTTCCCCGCTCGATAAAACAGCGGCGGCATCAGGAAAAGTGTCAGCAACATAATGCCGCCCAGCGTGAAGGCGAGGGTGAAATCAAGAAAACTTAACCCGACAGTCACCACCATAATTACCACAAAAGCCCCTACCAGCGGTGAGATAACGCGCAAGTAAAGATGATCGAGCGTATCAACATCGGCGACGACGCGGTTGAGCAATTCGCCCTGGCGATAGCGGGCCAGCCCGGCAGGGGAGAGAGGCAACAGCTTGCTGAAGGTGTAAATGCGCAAATGCTGCAACACGCGGAAAGTCGCGTCATGACTCACCAGACGTTCAAAATAGCGCCCGGCGGTGCGGGTGATTGCCGCGCCACGTACACCTGCGGCAGGCAGCATGTAGTTAAAGCTGTACAGTCCTGCAACTCCCGCCACTGCCGAAGCGGAGAGGAACCAACCAGAAAGCGTCAACAAGCCGATACTGGCGAGCAGTGTGACAATTGCCAGCACAATACCAAGGCTTAACATCCACTTATGACGCTTATATAGAGCCAGATAAGGAAGTAACGCGCGCATTTAAATCTCCTCCTGACGGTGGCCCAGCAACGTGGCGAATGGACCGTTAGCCACGCTTAAATCAGCGTAACAACCTTGCTCGATAATTTGGCCATCCTGCATCACCCAAATGACATCCCAGTCGGCGAGATCTTCTAACTGGTGGGTGACCATCAGCGTTGTCTGGCGCTGCGAGGCAGCGTTTAGCGCCTGCATCACACGCTGCTCGCTGTGTGCATCGAGGCTGGCTGCAGGTTCATCCAGTAATAACAGTGAGCAGGGATGAAGTAATGCACGTGCTACAGCCACACGTTGTGCCTGACCTACGGAAAGGCGAGCTGCCTGATCGCCCACGGGAGTATCAATGCCTTGCGGCAGGAGCGGCAGAAACTCACTGACCCAGGCGTTATCCAGGGCCATTTGTAACTCTTGCTCGCTGGCATCAGGTCGTGCCAGCAGCACATTGTCTCGTACTGTTACCGCGGGTAATTGCGGATTTTGGCCAACCCATGAGAGATGTTTTCGCCATGATTCCGGGGATAAATCCCGCAATTCAATGCCGTTGATCTGCAGCGAGCCTTGATAAGAGAGAAAACCGGAAAGCGCATTTAATAGTGAACTTTTCCCGGATCCGCTTCGTCCCACCAGTACCGCACGTTTGCCTGCAGGTAGTGTAAAGTTCAGCGGGCCAGCCAGTGTTTTACCTTCAGGCGATGTGATAAACAGATCTTTGGCTTCAATGGTCACTGGTTCGGTAGACGTTAACTCAACGTCACCACGCTGTGGATGGGCGAGCGGTGTTTCCATAAATGTTTTCAGGCTGTCAGCCGCGCCAACAGCCTGGGCTTTGGCATGATAAAACGTGCCGAGATCACGTAACGGCTGGAAAAACTCGGGGGCGAGGATCAACGCAAGGAAGCCCGCAGCCAACGTCACGCCCGTGCTGTAGTGACCGAAATCCAGCTCACCAAGATAAGAGAAACCAAAGTACACCGCGACCAGGGCAATCGACAGCGAGGTAAAGAATTCAAGAATACCGGAGGATAAAAACGCCAGGCGTAATACTTCCATGGTCCGTTGGCGAAAATCTTCCGAAGCCGAACGGATACTTTCAATTTCAGCCTCGCCACGACCAAAAATACGCAGGGTTTCCATGCCGCGCAGACGATCGAGAAAATGCCCGCTTAAGCGAGCAAGCGCGAGAAAGTTGCGTCGGTTAGCATCGGCAGCACCCATCCCAACTAAAGCCATAAACAACGGAATTAACGGTGCAGTGCCGAGTAAAATAAGTGCCGCGGCCCAGTTAGAAGGGAAAATTGCGACGACAATCAGTAGTGGCACTGAGACTGCCAGCGCCATTTGCGGTAGGTAGCGAGCGTAGTAATCATGCATATCGTCAATTTGCTCGAGCACCAGCGTCGCCCAGCTCCCCGCAGGTTTGCCCTGAATCCAGGCAGGCCCCGCCTGCTGCAAACGGTCAAGAACCTGGCGGCGGATGGCAAAACGAATATGTTGCCCGGCGTGATAGCCCACCCGTTCGCGTAACCAGACCACCCATGCACGCAGCACAAAGGTCATCACCAGCAAGGTAAAGGGAAGCAGCAAGGCTTCTCGGGGGATGTTCTCCATGATCATATGTTGCAGAATTCGCGCCATAAACCAGGCCTGGGCAATTATTAATATGCCGCTCACAAAGCCCAGCAGACGAGAAATATTCAGCCAACGTTGGGAGATGACGCTTTGCTGTTTTAACCAGCGGGTTAACTCTTTTTGACGGGATTTATTCATTGCACGCTTAGCAGGTGAGTTATCAGAATTATTTGCAGAGCAATGTTACAACGGGGAAAAAATAAAGGCGACCCATAGTCGCATGGTGTCGCCTTCTTTACTTTTGTTACTGATTTGTAAAATTATTTTGCGTCAGCTAAACCGTCGAGGTAGCGTTCCGCATCAAGTGCTGCCATGCAGCCTGTACCGGCAGAAGTAATGGCCTGGCGATAAATATGATCCATCACGTCACCTGCGGCAAAGACGCCCGGAATGCTGGTCTGGGTGGCATTACCATGAATACCCGACTGCACTTTGATGTAGCCGTTTTCCAGTTCCAGTTGTCCTTCAAAAATAGCCGTGTTCGGACTGTGACCGATAGCAACAAACAGACCAGCAACGTCGAGAGACTCGATATTATCGCTGTTTTGCGTATCGCGCAGACGAACGCCAGTGACGCCCATCTGATCGCCGATCACTTCTTCCAGCGTACGGTTGGTGTGCAGAATGATGTTGCCGTTCTCCACTTTGTCCATAAGACGCTTAATGAGGATTTTTTCCGCACGGAAACCATCGCGGCGGTGGATCAAATGTACTTCGGAAGCGATGTTAGACAGATACAGCGCCTCTTCAACTGCGGTATTGCCACCGCCGATGACCGCCACTTTCTGATTGCGATAGAAAAATCCATCGCAGGTTGCACAGGCAGAAACCCCACGGCCTTTAAAAGCCTCTTCAGAGGGCAGGCCGAGATAGCGTGCAGAAGCCCCGGTGGCAATAATCAGCGCATCGCAGGTATATTCGCCGTTATCGCCAGTCAGGCGGAACGGACGATTCTGCAAATCCACTTTATTGATGTGGTCAAAAATAATTTCAGTTTCAAACTTGGTAGCATGTTCATGCATGCGTTCCATGAGCAACGGGCCGGTCAGATCATTTGGATCTCCTGGCCAGTTTTCTACTTCAGTGGTCGTCGTCAGCTGGCCGCCTTTTTCCATGCCGGTAATCAGCACCGGTTGCAGGTTGGCGCGTGCCGCGTAGACAGCAGCGGTATATCCCGCCGGGCCTGAGCCCAGGATAAGCAGTTTACTGTGTTTGGTCGTGCCCATGAGATCCCCATAGTTGTTGGCAGACAATGGGCAGGATTGTAGGGAATTTACAGACGTAAAAAAAGAGTATGACGATTTTGTTAACGATTTGTGCAATCGTCAAAAGCGATAATCGTGTCAAATTCTCCTGTCATTCTCCCGTCATTATCACGTCTGCTACTTAATTTTTCCGGTTTATAAGCCGATTAAATGATGATTAAACGTCACTGTTAATGAATAACTGGCATGTTGTACTAAAAAACGATGTTTTGCTTTGACAATCACCTGGTGTTTTGCGAAAACATTCGAGGAAGAAAAAAACAGTATTGTTATGTGCGCATAATCATGCATGTAAATACCATGTTTACCGTGCTAGTGAAATCTACGCATGGCGTGGACAGACGCCATTCGTGATGTCGATAGCTGCCTCAAGGCAACGGTCTTCTCACCGTAGACCCAGGCATTGCGAGCCGTGAATCTTAATGATTTCGGTCTATCGTGACAGGTAGCGACTCTGAACAGTGATGTCTTCAGGGTCAGACAGGAGTAGGGAAGGAATACAGAGAGACAATAATAATGGTAGATAGCAAGAAGCGCCCTGGCAAAGATCTCGACCGTATCGATCGTAACATTCTTAATGAGTTGCAAAAGGATGGGCGTATTTCTAACGTCGAGCTTTCTAAACGTGTGGGACTTTCCCCAACGCCGTGCCTTGAGCGTGTGCGTCGGCTGGAAAGACAAGGGTTTATTCAGGGCTATACGGCGCTGTTGAACCCGCATTATCTGGATGCATCACTTCTGGTATTCGTTGAGATTACTCTGAATCGTGGCGCTCCGGATGTGTTTGAACAATTCAATACTGCTGTGCAAAAACTTGAAGAAATTCAGGAGTGTCATTTAGTATCCGGTGATTTCGACTACCTGTTGAAAACACGCGTGCCGGATATGTCAGCTTATCGTAAGCTGCTAGGGGAAACCCTGCTGCGTCTGCCTGGCGTCAATGACACACGGACATATGTTGTTATGGAAGAAGTCAAGCAGAGTAATCGTCTGGTTATTAAGACGCGCTAACACGGAACAGGTGCAAAATAAGCGTATTTTGATTACACTCCTGTTAATCCATACAGCAACAGTACTGGGGTAACCTGGTGCTGTTGTCCGTTTTAGCATCGGGCAGGAAAAGCCTGTAACCTGGAGAGCCTTTCTTGAGCCAGGAATACACTGAAGACAAAGAAGTCACATTGACAAAGTTAAGCAGCGGGCGCCGACTTCTGGAGGCGTTGCTGATTCTTATTGTCCTGTTTGCCGTCTGGTTGATGGCAGCCTTATTAAGCTTTAACCCTTCGGACCCCAGCTGGTCGCAAACGGCCTGGCATGAGCCTATCCATAATTTAGGCGGGACGCCTGGCGCGTGGCTGGCAGATACGCTGTTCTTCATTTTTGGCGTGATGGCTTACACCATCCCGGTCATTATTGTTGGCGGCTGTTGGTTTGCCTGGCGTCATCAGTCCAGCGATGAGTACGTTGACTATTTCGCCGTTTCGCTAAGAATTATTGGCGTGCTGGCGCTTATCCTTACGTCCTGTGGCCTTGCGGCAATCAACGCGGACGACATCTGGTATTTTGCCTCCGGTGGTGTAATCGGTAGTTTATTAAGCACTACGCTGCAGCCGCTGTTGCACAGCAGTGGTGGGACCATTGCGCTGCTCTGTGTTTGGGCGGCTGGCCTGACGCTGTTTACCGGCTGGTCCTGGGTGACCATTGCCGAAAAACTGGGGGGCTGGATTTTAAACATCCTCACTTTCGCCAGTAACCGCACTCGTCGCGATGATACCTGGGTTGATGAAGAAGAGTATGAAGACGACGAAGAGTATGAAGACGAGAAAAACGGCAAACAGCATGAATCGCGCCGTGCTCGTATTCTTCGTGGCGCGTTAGCGCGTCGTAAACGTCTGGCGGAAAAGTTCATCAATCCGATGGGGCGGCAAACAGACGCTGCATTGTTCTCCGGTAAGCGGATGGATGATGAAGACGACATTACCTACACTGCGCGCGGCGTAGCCGCTGATCCTGATGATGTCCTCTTTTCGGGCAACCGTGCAACGCAGCCAGAATATGACGAATACGATCCATTATTAAACGGTGCACCAATTACCGAATCTGTTGCTGCAGCTGCTGCTGCTACCACGGCGACGCAAAGCTGGGCTGCTCCGGTTGAACCTGTTACTCAGACGCCGCCTGTTGCGTCGGTTGATGTTCCACCTGCTCAACCTGCTGTTGCCTGGCAGCATGCGCCAGGACCGCAAACGGGCGAGCCGGTCATTGCCCCAGCGCCGGAAGGTTATCCGCAACAACCTGTGCAGTCGCAGCAGCCATATTATGCGCCAGCTGCGGAACAACCTGTTCAACAACCCTATTACGCACCAGTGCCTGAACAGCCGGTTCAGCAGCCATATTATGCGCCTACTGCGGAACAACCTGTTCAACAACCATATTACGCACCAGTGCCTGAACAGCCAGTGGCTGATAACGCGTGGCAAGCCGAGGGGACACAATCCACTTTTGCGGCGCAGTCTACATACCAGCCTGAGCAAAATTACCAGCAGCCAGCCGTTCAGGAGACGTTGCGTCAACAGCCGCACCCGGTTGAGCAGTCGCCTGTTGTGGAGCCTGAACCGGTTGCTGAAGAAACAAAACCTGCGCGTCCGCCGCTTTACTATTTTGAAGAAGTTGAAGAGAAGCGTGCGCGCGAACGTGAACAGCTCGCCGCCTGGTATCAGCCTATTCCTGAACCAGTTAAAGAACCTGAGCCTGTTAGACCTGTTCAGTCAGCTAGATCTGTTCAGTCATCGCCGACTGCTGCTGCAGTCCCTCCGGTAGAAGCCGCGGCTGCTGTTTCGCCGCTGGCATCGGGCGTGAAGAAAGCGACTCTGGCGACGGGGGCCGCCGCAACGGTTGCTGCACCTGTTTTTAGCCTGGCAAATAGCGGTGGACCTCGACCACAAGTGAAAGAGGGGATAGGCCCGCAGTTGCCACGACCAAAGCGTATTCGTGTTCCGACTCGTCGTGAACTGGCATCGTATGGCATTAAACTACCTTCACAACGAGCCGCCGAAGAGAAAGCTCGCGAAGCGCAGCGCAATCAATACGATTCTGGCGATCAGTATAACGATGATGAAATCGATGCGATGCAGCAAGATGAGTTGGCACGTCAGTTTGCCCAGGCACAGCAGCAACGCTATGGTGAACAGTATCAGCATGATGCGCCAGTTAACCCTGAAGATGAAGATGCAGCGGCAGAGGCTGAACTGGCTCGTCAGTTTGCCCAGACTCAACAGCAACGCTATTCCGGTGAACAACCTGCGGGAGCAAATCCATTCTCGCTGAATGATTTTGAATTTTCACCGATGAAAGCGTTGGTGGATGATGGCCCACACGAGCCACTGTTTACGCCCATTGTTGAACCGCAGCAACCGGTAGCGCCGCAGCAGCAGTATCAGCAGCCGCAACAACCGGTGGCGCCGCAGCAGCAGTATCAGCAGCCACAGCAACCGGTAGCGCCGCAGCAGCAATATCAGCAGCCGCAACAACCGGTGGCGCCGCAGCCGCAGTATCAACAGCCGCAGCAGCCAGTAGCGCCGCAGCCGCAGTATCAACAGCCGCAGCAACCGGTAGCGCCACAGCCGCAGGATACCCTGCTTCATCCGTTGTTAATGCGCAACGGTGATAGCCGTCCGTTGCATAAACCAACGACGCCACTACCCTCGCTGGATTTGCTGACACCACCGCCAAGCGAAGTTGAGCCAGTAGATACCTTTGCGCTTGAGCAAATGGCGCGTCTGGTAGAAGCACGACTGGCCGATTTCCGCATTAAAGCTGATGTGGTTAATTATTCACCAGGGCCTGTAATCACCCGTTTTGAGTTGAACCTGGCGCCGGGCGTAAAAGCAGCACGTATTTCTAACCTGTCACGCGACCTTGCCCGTTCATTGTCGACCGTGGCGGTGCGCGTGGTTGAAGTCATTCCTGGCAAACCTTACGTAGGTCTGGAGTTGCCGAACAAAAAACGACAAACCGTTTATCTGCGCGAAGTGCTGGATAACGCGAAGTTCCGTGATAACCCATCGCCGCTGACGATTGTTTTGGGTAAAGATATCGCAGGCGATCCGGTCGTAGCCGATCTGGCTAAAATGCCTCACTTGCTGGTTGCGGGGACCACTGGTTCCGGTAAGTCGGTGGGAGTAAACGCCATGATCCTGAGCATGCTCTATAAAGCGCAGCCGGAAGATGTTCGTTTCATTATGATCGACCCGAAAATGCTGGAGCTTTCGGTTTATGAAGGCATCCCGCATCTGTTAACGGAAGTCGTTACCGACATGAAAGATGCTGCCAACGCTCTGCGCTGGTGCGTAAATGAAATGGAACGCCGTTATAAGCTGATGTCGGCACTGGGAGTGCGTAATCTGGCGGGGTATAACGAAAAAATTGCTGAAGCGGACCGAATGATGCGTCCGATTCCAGACCCGTACTGGAAGCCAGGTGACAGTATGGATGCCCAGCATCCAGTGCTGAAAAAAGAGCCGTACATTGTAGTGCTGGTGGATGAATTTGCCGACCTGATGATGACGGTAGGTAAAAAAGTGGAAGAGTTGATTGCGCGTCTGGCGCAAAAAGCCCGTGCCGCAGGTATTCACCTCGTGCTGGCAACGCAGCGCCCTTCGGTGGATGTTATTACGGGGCTGATTAAAGCGAACATTCCAACCCGTATCGCCTTTACTGTATCCAGCAAGATCGACTCACGTACCATTCTTGATCAGGCTGGCGCGGAATCACTGCTTGGTATGGGGGATATGCTTTACTCCGGGCCGAACTCAACCATGCCGGTACGTGTCCATGGTGCTTTTGTTCGCGATCAGGAAGTTCATGCTGTGGTGCAGGACTGGAAAGCGCGTGGTCGTCCGCAGTATGTAGATGGCATCACCTCCGACAGCGAAAGCGAAGGCGGAGCTGGTGGTTTCGACGGTGCTGAAGAACTGGATCCGCTGTTCGATCAGGCGGTGGCGTTTGTCACTGAAAAACGCAAAGCGTCTATTTCTGGTGTTCAGCGTCAGTTCCGCATCGGTTACAACCGTGCTGCACGCATTGTTGAACAGATGGAAGCGCAAGGGATCGTCAGCGAGCAGGGACACAACGGTAATCGTGAAGTGCTGGCCCCGCCACCGTTTGACTAATTAGTGCATCGTAGGCCGGATAAGACGCGATAGTGTCGCATCCGGCACTCTATCAACTGAAAATTCAGTATTTTCTTCTTTCCTCAAGCTGATTATTAGCCTGGAATAGAGAGTAGAGGGAACTCCCGATCGGGAGTGACGTAATTTGAGGAACAATGATGAAAAAAATTGCCATCACCTGTGCATTACTCTCAAGTTTAGTGGCGTCCAGTGTTTGGGCTGATGCCGCAAGCGATCTGAAAAGCCGTCTGGATAAAGTCAGCAGCTTCCACGCCAGCTTCACACAAAAAGTGACTGACGGTAGTGGCGCGGCGGTGCAGGAAGGTCAGGGCGATCTGTGGGTGAAACGTCCAAACTTATTCAACTGGCATATGACTCAACCTGATGAAAGCATTCTGGTTTCTGATGGTAAAACACTGTGGTTCTATAACCCGTTTGTTGAACAGGCTACGGCAACCTGGCTGAAAGATGCCACCGGAAATACGCCATTTATGCTGATCGCACGTAACCAGTCCAGCGACTGGCAGCAGTACAACATCAAACAGAACGGCGATGATTTTGTCCTGACGCCGAAAGCCAGCAATGGCAATCTGAAGCAGTTCACTATTAACGTGGGCCGTGATGGCACCATCCATCAATTCAGCGCGGTGGAACAGGATGATCAACGCAGCAGTTATCAGCTGAAATCCCAGCAAAACGGTGCTGTGGATGCAGCGAAATTTACCTTCACCCCGCCGCAAGGCGTAACGGTAGATGATCAACGTAAGTAGAGGCACTTGAGTGAGCAATCTGTCGCTCGATTTTTCGGATAATACTTTTCAACCTCTGGCCGCACGTATGCGGCCAGAAAATTTAGCACAGTATATTGGCCAGCAACATTTGCTGGCTGCGGGGAAGCCGTTGCCGCGGGCTATCGAAGCCGGACATCTGCATTCCATGATCCTCTGGGGGCCGCCAGGTACCGGTAAAACTACCCTTGCGGAAGTGATCGCCCGCTATGCAAATGCTGATGTGGAACGTATTTCTGCTGTCACTTCTGGCGTGAAAGAAATTCGCGAAGCGATAGAGCGCGCGCGGCAAAACCGCAATGCCGGTCGCCGTACCATTTTGTTTGTCGATGAAGTGCATCGCTTTAATAAAAGCCAACAGGATGCGTTTCTGCCGCACATTGAAGATGGCACCATCACGTTTATTGGTGCAACCACTGAAAACCCGTCGTTTGAGCTTAATTCGGCGCTGCTTTCCCGTGCTCGTGTCTATTTGCTCAAATCCCTGACCACCGAGGATATAGAGCAAGTACTGACTCAGGCGATGGAAGACAAAACCCGTGGCTACGGTGGGCAGGATATTGTTCTGCCAGATGAAACACGCCGCGCGATTGCTGAACTGGTGAATGGCGACGCGCGCCGGGCGTTAAATACGCTGGAAATGATGGCGGATATGGCCGAAGTCGATGACAGCGGCAAACGTGTCCTGAAGCCTGAGTTACTCACCGAAATTGCTGGTGAGCGTAGCGCTCGTTTTGATAACAAAGGTGATCGCTTTTACGATCTGATTTCCGCGCTGCATAAATCGGTACGCGGTAGCGCACCCGATGCAGCGCTTTACTGGTATGCGCGGATTATTACTGCGGGCGGTGATCCATTATATGTCGCACGTCGCTGCCTGGCGATTGCTTCAGAAGATATCGGTAATGCCGATCCGCGGGCAATGCAGGTGGCGATTGCTGCCTGGGATTGCTTTACCCGCGTTGGCCCGGCAGAAGGTGAACGCGCCATTGCCCAGGCGATTGTTTATCTCGCTTGTGCGCCAAAAAGTAACGCTGTCTACACCGCGTTTAAAGCCGCGTTAGCTGATGCCCGTGAACGTCCGGATTATGACGTGCCGGTACACCTGCGTAATGCGCCAACCAAACTGATGAAGGAAATGGGCTACGGGCAGGAATATCGTTACGCCCACGATGAAGCAAACGCTTATGCTGCCGGTGAGGTTTACTTCCCGCCGGAAATAGCACAAACGCGCTATTATTTCCCGACAAACAGAGGCCTTGAAGGCAAGATTGGCGAAAAGCTCGCCTGGCTGGCTGAACAGGATCAAAATAGCCCCATAAAACGCTACCGTTAATGTTATCGTTGCGGTAATGTTGTTACTGTATCCCTGTGGTCGCAGGCTGTGGCCACATCTCCCATTTAATTCGATAAGCACAGGATAAGCATGCTCGATCCCAATCTGCTGCGTAATGAGCCAGACGCAGTCGCTGAAAAACTGGCACGCCGGGGCTTTAAGCTGGATGTAGATAAGCTGAGCGCTCTTGAAGAGCGTCGTAAAGTATTGCAGGTCAAAACGGAAAACCTGCAAGCAGAGCGTAACTCTCGATCGAAATCCATCGGCCAGGCGAAAGCGCGCGGGGAAGATATCGAGCCTTTACGTCTGGAAGTGAACAAACTGGGCGAAGAGCTGGATGCAGCAAAAGCCGAGCTGGATGCTTTACAGGCTGAAATTCGCGATATCGCGCTGACAATCCCTAACCTGCCTGCAGATGAAGTGCCGGTTGGTAAAGATGAAAATGACAACGTTGAAGTCAGCCGCTGGGGTACCCCGCGTGAATTTGACTTCGAAGTTCGTGACCACGTGACGCTGGGTGAAATGCACTCCGGCCTCGACTTTGCGGCAGCGGTTAAGCTGACAGGTTCGCGCTTTGTGGTGATGAAAGGGCAGATCGCTCGCATGCACCGCGCACTGTCGCAGTTTATGCTGGACCTGCACACCGAGCAGCATGGCTATAGCGAAAACTATGTCCCGTACCTGGTTAACCAGGATACGCTGTACGGTACGGGTCAGTTGCCGAAGTTTGCTGGCGATCTGTTCCATACTCGTCCGCTGGAAGAAGAAGCTGATACCAGTAACTACGCGCTGATTCCAACTGCAGAAGTTCCGCTGACCAACCTCGTTCGCGGTGAAATCATCGATGAAGATGATCTGCCGATCAAAATGACCGCTCATACCCCATGCTTCCGTTCTGAAGCCGGTTCTTATGGTCGTGATACCCGTGGTCTGATTCGTATGCACCAGTTCGACAAAGTTGAAATGGTTCAGATCGTGCGTCCGGAAGATTCAATGGCGGCACTTGAAGAGATGACTGGTCATGCGGAGAAAGTCCTGCAACTGCTGGGCCTGCCGTACCGCAAAATCATCCTTTGTACTGGCGACATGGGCTTTGGCGCTTGCAAAACTTATGACCTGGAAGTATGGATCCCGGCACAGAACACCTACCGCGAGATCTCTTCCTGCTCCAACGTCTGGGATTTCCAGGCGCGTCGTATGCAGGCACGTTGCCGCAGTAAGTCTGACAAGAAAACCCGTCTGGTTCATACCCTGAATGGTTCTGGTCTGGCTGTTGGTCGTACGCTGGTTGCGGTAATGGAAAACTATCAGCAGGCTGATGGTCGTATTGAAGTACCAGAAGTTCTGCGCCCGTATATGAACGGACTGGAATATATCGGCTAATATCCAACTATTCTGAATCTAAAAAGCGCCCGCAGGCGCTTTAAGGTTTCTTGCTCCCCCTGATGATTTACTTATTTTTCAATGAATAAGCCCAAACAGGGGGAACAAATCAACACAAATTATAACTAATCGATGGACAGTTTATGGACACTTTCAGCCAACGGATTAAAGTTGATCGCGTCCTGTAAGAAGTCCGGCGAAAAATGAGCGTACGTCATTGTCTGCTGAATCGTGGCGTGCCCAAGGATTCGTTGTAACGTAACAATATTTCCACCATTCATCATAAAGTGTGTGGCAAATGTATGACGCATGACATGCGTAGCCTGCCCCTTCGGCAAATCCGGTTTCACCTCCTGAAGAATCTCCCGGAACTCCAGATAATTAACCTGATACAACAACCCCGTCCGACGGGTTTTAATCAGAGGCACAACCGAATCCGCCACAGGAACTGAGCGGGATTTTCCGTTTTTGGTGTTAAAAAACGTCACCCGGTTGCCAACGATATGCTCTCCACGTAGTTCCGATGCTTCACTCCACCGGGCACCAGTAGAAAGACACAGAATGGCAACACGACGCGCATCCCCCTCCAGTCGCTCAAGAAGCCGTTCAATCTCATCATCAGAAAGAAAGGCCATTTCCGTGTTCTGAACTTTCAGTTTGCGTATACCGCGTACAGGGTTCGCATTGTGAAAGACCTCAGCTTCAATCAGCACCGTGAACATGGTAGACAGAACGCATAAATCACGATTAATGCTGGACGGCATTAATCCGGCCTGTAATTTCTCTGACCGATACTCGAGCATAAATTTTCGCGTCATATGACTGGCACGAGGATCTCCCATTTCACGAATAACCTTCTCTAGCCTGACCCTGTAGCTATCCCCGTAAGCCTGATTACGCCCGTCAAGCATCCACCACGCATCAAGCAGCTCTGATAATCGCCGCTGATCAGCTGGCTTAGCCTGCCATGGCTTGTCATGGAAGTTCTGCAACACATATTTCTCAAACTCCTGAGCCTTTGATTTCAGGGCGAAGATTTTTCGAATCCGCTTTCCTTCCGCCCCCTGCGGTCTGACATCGACCTGATAACGTCCGTCTTTGAGTTGCTTAATCGACATGATTAGCCCATCCAACGGATAAATTAACTAAATACTCCTTGCGAGATGTAATCCGCTCAATGTGTAAAGTCAGCCAACATTGCGGCCTGATCGGGGTGATTTTTGGGTAATGCCGATTGAAACCTGATCGCCCTCCGACTGAATAGAGCCATCAAGAGAGAGAGCCGGGGCAACCTGCCCGGCAGCGGGAAATGTTTTGTCGTGAAGTATCCACATAGTGTATTTTTCGAATCGCTCGACTTGGATTACTTTTTCTACAACCTCAATTCGCGCAGGTTTATATCCAGACTCATAATTTCCTATAGTCCCTACAGAAACCCCTGTTACTTGCGAAAACTGAGATTGTGTAAGTTTTTCCGCGTTTCTGATTGCCTTTAGTTTTTTGGCGTAATCTCTTGACATGTTCACCATACGATGAGTATCCTCTATTCTCACTTCACCACAAGGTGAAGTTAACAAACCCAAACAAACATTCATAAGGCGCGACAAGCGCACCAACGCAAGAGGATAACAAATGCGGGACATCATTGCCGATAAAGAGTTATCTGACACCCAACACCCCCAGAAAAGCGACGGTATTAGCGATTCCGCTGATGCCGCCAACGATGATGAACATCAGGAAAGCAAGCAAAGCCGCACCTACAAAAAGGGGGCAACTTTGCGGCTGGACGGACCAATCGCCGGGCTTTGCTCCCTAGAAAAAGGCGCTGCGTATGTCGGGCTAACAAAACTGGCACTTCGCACTGCCGTCGCTCGCGGACAAATGCCAGGACATAAAACACGCACTAATCCAGAAGATGAAAACTCAGACGGCGTATGGTGGTTTAACGCCAAAGAGTGGGACAAGTTGGCTGATGAGCTACCAGAGTGCGAACCCCCAGAATGGCACAACTGGAAAAGTTACTGGACGTATGACCGCCAGAAAAGAAAGTTCGCCCCAGTCGACAAAGAAGATTGCCAGACCGTTAACGGAAAACGGGTTTATATGGGTAGAAGTTCAAAACTGGAAAAACGCAGAGATCACGAGAGCGATTTATCATAAACAACATCAAGAGCGTCGAAGTATTCTTTGCTCGCCCGAAAGAATAGCGAGACGCATGATTGCTGTGGCTGGGGCTTTGAAATGACAAACTACGAAGACAAAGCACTACTGGAACGACTGGAAACCCTGAAAAACGAAAAGCCACACCAGAAGCTTTTGCTGGTTTTTCCGGGCAAACCACAGGTTGAAATCAGCATTGACTACCACGAATTACACAGAACGTTCGCTGACCTGATGGCATTTAAATCAAAGCTTCAGAATGGCGAAGATTTGAAAAATGTTACCCTGCATCCTGATGATGAATACGGTCATTTTTGTCGAGATGGTGTCAAAGAAACGATTGGAATGATTTTAGAACCAATATACGGCGTTGCGCTCCGTTTCCCCGCCAAAGAAATCTTTGAGCTTTATCGACAAATTTTAAGCAGTGACAACATGGTTATTGAGGTCGGAAATGTGCCAGAGAAAATCTCCGGCACGGGAGTTAAATAATCACTCAGGGAAAGTCCATGTACTTGCCTGAGGATATTTTTCCAACGTGAGCTTACGCACTTCGTGCATAAGCTTACGAATGGTATTTGATGGCTCTCCTTTATTAGGAGGATTAACCGGCGCTTTCTCTAATACAGAAATTGCCGCATTTAGCGCATCAATAACCTTTTTATCATAGGACATATTTTATTCCTTTGTGGTTGGTTGAACACGCGCCCTTTACAGCCCCTTCAAGACTGCGGGCGGTGGAAAAATACCACAAAACCATGCGCCGGGCATGGCTAAAACCCGGCACAAACTAACAACAGCAGCAGGATATTTTTGTATGAAGCAACGACGTAATTTTTCACAGCAACGCTTCCGCAACGGGGCGGAACGCCACGCTAACCGTTTCGCCACCAGTGCATCACGCAGCAGCTCTCGCTACAGCCTGAGCGAAACACACGCAACACCGGATGACCACGCTGTAAAACAAATCGGAGAGCACACCTGGCTGATTGAGAAGGCTGGAATCGTGGTCCACAAATGCCCGCGCAATCCGTTTACCGGAAACCGCATTTTTGCTCTGAGCAGCGGCGACAATCAGTTCGGGCAGGATTTCACATTATACGAAGCGCTTCGCACGGTTGATCGTCTGCTGCGTGGACAGAGTTTTATTAAACAGGCTGATTTATAACAGGTGCTTTATGACTAAAGACCATACTCAAGGTGTATTTATCCGCTTTATTGATTCTCGCGGTGAACTGTTATTGCGTGCATCAGCTATTAATGGTGTGGCCCAGACAAAAAACGCAACCACTCATATTTATTTGGACAGCGGCGCACAACTGTTCGTGGAGCTTCCGTACCAGACTGTACGCGAAGTCATTAGCGAAGCTGAAAAGGCACGTCAGATTAATAGCGATGAACCATACATCGAAATTATCTGCATGGATTCAAAAGCAGAAACCCAGAAAGCAGATTAAAAGGCGTTGCGATGGGCAAAGAATATAAAACTCTCATTAACAAAGCACTTGAGCGTTTTTATTTTCGCTTAAGTGCATCAGGCGCTCATGCTGAACGTGCAGCCCGTGACTCATTGACCAGGGCAATCCGGAGTCTGTATGACGTGGCTTTTTACGCTGATGATCTGGATGCGCTCAATGAGCTTTCAGAGCTTATCTGCGCCGCAGAATGCGGAGAGCATATTGAACCGTATAAACTGGGGAATATTGCATGAGTATATTTATGTCCTGGCTTGTCCTGATTATTTCGGTGCTTTGCGCAATCGGCATTATGCGAATTATTCATTCAGTGAAAAAGATTGAGCGTTTTTTCACTGGGAAGTAACAGCACAAACAAAACACCAGATTAAATAAGAAAACGTAAAAACCATCCGCATTCGCGGAGGTATTCGCACAAGTAAATAACGGAGATACAAAAATGCACGCAAAAGAAGAAGGTATTATCAGAGCACTGAAAGAAATTTCAAAGACAGAAAACGAAGTAGCGAAAAAAGCCGTGGCCAATGCTCACATGGACGTCGCAACCCACACATTGATAGTCGCAAGAGTAACGGCAGAAGCAGCCGAAATTATCGCAAAACAGGGTGCTGAACTGGCGGTTCTCAAAGCACAACCAGTCGCCGGGCTGGATTTATCGAACATCGGACGCCTTATTTACACAATTGGCTCGGAGCTACAGCGATACACCATTATCGCCGAATTACAGGATAAATACCTGATCACTCCTCACCCCATAAGGGAATCAGAGCTTCTGACAAATCTCCGCCTGATAGAACGCTCTCAAGCTGTATTCATTGATGACGCGCAACGTGCCGTATTTAACGCATAGGGTTACTGGACAAAAGGGGGCGCAATGGCAATTAAGCATTTTCCCGTCGTTCGCTTTACCTCCAGAGGGCGCGAATACGAGGTCGATGAACGCCTGATTACCACTATCGACAAACATCGCTCGGAAAAGGATGCACACCACATCTACCTCACTGACGGCACTTACTTCTGCGCCACTAATGTGGCGCGGGTAAACCTTATCCGACAGGTACAGGAGCAGCGCAAATGAGCAGAAGGCGAATCACACGCAGGCATCGCCGCACACACATGAATTCCTTACCGACGCTGAAAGAACTCATTCAACACGAGATCGCTGATTTCTGCGCAACGCTGGGGTCGCCTGGCGAACCGGAAACACCAGAAGCGATGCAGCGCGAACTCATGATGCGCATTGATAACGTTTTTGACTTTTTCCTTAACCAGTAAGGGACCAGAACATGCACAAAGCCTTTGAACGATGGATGCGTCAGCGTTACGGCAACCGCTACGACCTGACGAGAGATACCGATGGTTACTACTGCCGCGAAATTGTGAAACGAATGTTTGAAGTGTGGTGCCACCGCCGCGGTTTATACGCCGTGTAAAGCACCACCACTAACGGGGTAAGAAATATGCACAAATTCAAACTCAAACCAATGGGTACACCAGGCGTGGCTCCGGCACATGTAAAGCCATGGGCACAATGGGAAGATGAAATGCTTATCTCGCTTTATCCGGAGCACAACACGCGCCAGATAACTGAACGAATTCAACGAACCCATGACGCCGTTATGCACCGACTTAGTTTTTTACGTGGCCGTGGATTGATTGGTCGCAAAAAAAAGACACTGAGTGCAAAGGAGATCGCCTTTCTCATCGAAAACCGCCGCACCAGAACGGCGAAGGAACTGGCCACCGAGATGGGATGCACCCGTCGCACAGTACAAGTGCACCTGAAAAAACGTGGTTACAGCCTGCGAAAATGTGGAGAACTCCACCACCTGACCAGATACAGCGATCACCTGGTGGAACTGGTGACTGAACTACATGATGAGCAACACATGACGTTCGCCATGATAGCAAAACACATTAATCACACACTGCAAATAAAAGTCACCACTCGCACAGCACGTTTTCTTTACGGTCGCCGCACCGCCGCCGACGCCGTGCTGTACGAGCTATTACCAAACTGAGTAATCATCATGCACACACAAAAAAACCGCTTGCCATGCCGCAATCAGTCAGGTTACATTTCCGCTGCACCTCATAAAACGGGTGTCGGGATTGCAACCCCCGCTGACAACTACAGCGCACAACCGCGCCAGCGGTTTTTTTGTGCGTACCGTATCGCCACGTCTTTTTCGCACACGAATTATGGTGGGGCGTATGGGGCCGACTTCGGTCGGGCCGGTTTCTGTAGTTGCCGGTGGTTGCAACCCCGTACGCCTCACCACCCAGAATTGCAACCTCTGGATGGTGAGTTTTCAAAACTTGCAACTACAGAGGCCACACCATGGCAAACCGCAAACAGCACCGCGCTATCGCGGAGCGTCGTCACATCCAGACTGAAATCAACCGCAGACTTTTCCGCGCATCACGCGTCGCGCAAATCATGCACATCAATATGCTGCATGAGCGCAGTCACGCACTATCGAACAGCTATTCCGCCTCTGTTTTCAGCTATCTGGCGGATGATCTGCGCGAGCTTCAGCAGCTCATCCAGCAGCAAAACAAACTCCATTAATTACTGTTCCGGGCCTTTCCTGCACCTTGCGGCGGGAGGCCTTCGCACATCTGTAACAAGAGGATTGCCGCAATGATTCTCGCCAACGACTTTCTTGAATACCTGCTCAACACAGAACGTGATCTTGCCGCTCGCGTGCGTGATCGTTATGACATGTACCTGAAATCCCTGCCTGTACCGCAGCTCGCTGATGGAAAGATTGTTATTGATGGTCGCTACATGATTGACAGCCACGAGGGAAATTACAGGCTTTACCGCATTGAAGGTGGCACCCCGTCCGTTATTGGCATTTACCAGCACCCATCCTCTGCAATCGTCGATGTGATTGCCGACAGCATCCGCATCACACATCGCCATGCCGACACAGAAGACACCGTGCTGGAAATTCAGCGGCTGGCTACAGTCTGCCGCGACACCCTGAATGGCATGACGAAGTAAATCACTATGACGGCAGAGTACATCAGGGACTGGCAACAACCGCGCCACGCAGTGGGGCGTGAAGGAACGGGGATCCCCGCTCCTGAATCCGCGCTTTCCTCCTGGCTGGATGCCTACCGGGTAGAGAACGAGCGCCGCCAGGAAATGGCTGATGCGGCGTTCTCCGCCACGCCGCTGGGCAACCTGATTAATAAAAGCCTGGACGCACAGGAAAAACAGGACAAAACCATCACACTGGCAGGAGACGCCAGAAAGC
The DNA here is from genome assembly GCF_005781135.1 of Escherichia sp. E3659. Taxonomy (NCBI): domain Bacteria; kingdom Pseudomonadati; phylum Pseudomonadota; class Gammaproteobacteria; order Enterobacterales; family Enterobacteriaceae; genus Escherichia; species Escherichia sp. E3659. Next base: position 23,639 of record NZ_VATQ01000007.1, read on the forward strand.
AGGCACGCGGCGCGGTGGATGAAGCCATGGCCTCGCTGCGCCTGCTGCCGTCCTATCTGCGCGATCCGCTTATTCGCCACCTCTCCTTCCTGCGCAAAAAACAGGAAGCCGATCGCCAGAAAGGCAAAAAGAGCTGGCAGGCGGAACGCTATGCACGCGGAACCCTGCGCAAAATATTCGAACGTCTGGATCGCACTGACGGACGCTGGCTGACACCGGGTTATCGCTCCCTTGCCGGGCGCGAACGCCTGGACGATTTGCTTTACCTGCCGCAGCTCAACAAGCACCAGATACAGACGCTGGCCACCATGACCGCGGCGATGTTCAGCAGCACCTTCGAAACACTCTGCGATGGCTTTGGTGCCAGAGATGGCGAGCTGACCATGGATGTAATGTTGAAGGCTTACCGGATGCTGGCTCGTATCGCATTACGCCTGCACATCATGCCGCCACATTACGAAGCCCTGAACAAGAGCGATCCGGATACGGAACTGCTGCCGGGCGCAATCCTCCGCCTGACCTGTGCGGACTGGTGGAAACGCAAACTGTGGCTGTTACGTTGCGAGTGGAGAGAAGAACAACTCCGCGCCGCCTGTCTGGTTTCCAGAAAAACATCACCCTATCTGAGCCAGGACGCGTTAAGCGAGTTTCGCGCACAGCGCGAGAAAACCCGCGACTTCCTGAAGAGCTTCGAACTGGAAAACGAAGACGGCTTCACGATTGATCTCGAGACAGTGTATTACGCGGGAGTAAGTAACCCGGTTCACCGTAAGGCAGAAATGATGGCCACCATGAAGGGACTGGAACTTCTGGCCGAAGCCCGTGGCGACAAAGCGGTGTTTCTGACTGTCACCTGCCCGTCAAAATACCACGCCACAACAGAGAACGGTCATCCGAATCCCAAATGGAACGGGGCCACCATGCGCGACTCCAGCGATTACCTGGTTAACACGTTTTTTGCGGCGGTCCGCAAAAAACTGAACCGCGACGGCCTGCGCTGGTATGGCATCCGCACGGTGGAGCCTCACCATGACGGCACCGTGCACTGGCATATGATGGTCTTTGCTCATCCGGAAGAAATCGACAGCATCGTGGCCATCACCCGCGATATTGCCATTCAGGAAGACCGCCACGAGCTGGGCAATGATATTACTCCGCGCTTTAAGGTGGAGTACGTCGACGGCTCCAAAGGCACGCCAACCAGCTACATCGCCACCTACATCGGAAAAAACCTGGACAGCCGCGCCGTGGATGGAATCGATCCGAAAACGGGCAAACCACGCGTTGACCACGAAACCGGAAAATCAATGGCCGAGAGCGTGGAGCGCGCCATCGGCTGGGCGCGCCTTCATCGGGTCCGCCAGTTCCAGTTCTTTGGCATCCCCTCCCGTCAGGTATGGCGTGAACTGCGCCGCCTTGCCAGCCAGATGGCACGCAACCCGGAAGGCCCGCAACGGCTGAAGGATGACGCAATGGATGCGGTACTCGCTGCCGCCGATGCCGGGTGTTTTGCCTCCTACATTGAAAAACAGGGCGGCGTACTTGTTCCACGTAAAGACTACCTGATTCGCACCGCCTACGACCTCGCAGATGAGCTGAACGATTACGGCGAGCAGAGTGTACAGATTTACGGGATCTGGTCGCCGCTCATCGGGGAATCTTCCCGCGTGTGCACGCACCCGGATAACTGGAAGCTGGTAAGACGTAAACCGGAAGCGGAAGACAGCGCCCGCGAAAATGGTTTTGACCTTCAGGGCGGCCCTGCCGCCCCTTGGACTCGTGGCAATAACTGTCCCCATGTACAGGAAACGGACAACAACGGGACAGAACAGCCGAAAGAACGGCCAACACCGTGGCCTTTGCCTGATAACCATGAGTTACTCGCTAAAGAATGGCGGGAGTCTGCTGAATCTCTCGGCCTGCATATCGGTGAACAGCAGATGCAGCACCTGTTACGGGGCGGCAGTCTGTACGTTGACGGCAGCATCATTGCACCGCAGGGATTTGAAATTGTACGCAAACCGGATACCCGCCCGGACAGCCGAATCACGCAGCTCTGGCAGCGCCTGAGCCGTAATCACGGCGTAAGCAGCACGGAGATCCGCCATAACCCGGTCGCCAGCTATCTGGAACAGCTGGGGGCATCAGACCCCGAAGCCGCCGCACGCCTGGCATCCACACTTCAGCAGGACCAGAACACCATGAAAACCCCTGTTACCGTGCTTTCTGACATGCTGCGCGCCATCCGTGACGCAGAGCACGCACAGAGAATCAGTGAAACCACTGAACGCGCCCGCCGCAAAGCAGACCTGCTGCGGGGTAGCCTGACCAGTGGAAACAAAAAACAGACAGAAACGGGATTCACAAAACCCGTAAATGAGCAAAAAACGCGCCGCGATATATGAAGCGCGCACAAAACAGGCGAAAGCGGGATTTAAAAATCCCGTAAACGGTTAATTAATCAACATAAGGAAAATCGACATGAAAATTTGTATCGACGACGGCTCCACCAACATCAAGCTGGCATGGACTGAGAACGGCGAACGCCGCAACGCCATCAGCCCGAACAGCTTCAAGTCGGAATGGTCTGCGCCGTTCGGTGGCACGCAGCCCGCGAACTACATGCTTGATGGTGTGCGCTATGGTTTTGATTCGGTCAGCGATCGCTTTGTCCAGACGACCGACACGCAATATCAGTACAGTGATGTGAATGTCATTGCCATTCATCACGCGCTGGTCAAATCAGGCATCCCACCACAGGAAGTGGATGTGGTTGTCACCCTGCCACTGAGCGAGTATTTCGATACAAACGCACAGCCGGACATGGCCAACATCAACCGCAAAAAAGCGAACGTCATGCGCCCGGTGGAGTACCAGAACAGCGAAGCATTCACTATCCGTAACGTACGGGTTATGCCTGAATCCATTCCGGCTGGCTTTAAGGCACTGGCTGACATGAGTCCGTTTGAATCCCTGCTGATTGTGGATTTGGGCGGAACCACGCTGGATGTGGCAAAGGTTCAGGGGCAACTGGCAGGTATCAGCCAGGTGTTTTGCGATCCACACGTAGGCGTTTCTCTGATGGCCGATGCCGTACTGTCGGTGATGGCCACTAACGGTATGCGCACCAGTCACCACATCGCCAATACCATTATCGAACATCGCCATGATGAAGCCTGGCTGCGCCAGCACATCCACAATGACGCGCATTACGGCAGCCTGATGGCGGTTATTCGTGAAAAGGAGGAAACACTGAAACAACGCGTGATCCGCGCGCTGGCGGGTTTTTCGGGTTACGGGCGGGTGATGGTTGTCGGTGGCGGGGCGGAGATTGTGGCACCCGCTATCCGCGAAGCCTGCGGAGTTAATGCGACTTTCATCGCGGATGGGGTGCCACAGTTTGCTCTGGTTAATGGGCTGTACGCAATGGACAAGGAGTAAACCAATGACGACACCAACCAGACGGATAAGTTTCTATCTGAAGCCTGCGGCCGTCAAGAACGAAAGCGAAGCATGCGCCTGGCTGGACAGCCTTACACCAGAAGCCCGCAAAAGCGGCCAACGCGTGGCTTTTCTGGCCGGGCTGGCACTTCTGAAAATGAATCCAGCAGAGGCTTACCGACTGGCTGCATGGGCTGACGATGAGGCGTTATCCGTGACACAAACCAGGACAGAACGCCCCGTGTCACAGCCAGTGCCAACCGCACAGATAACCAGTCAGATGGCCGGAAATATCAGGGCGTTATTCCCCGAATAACACAACGTCAGGGCGAGTTCGCCCTGATCTCCACCTCAGAACATAAACAAGGAGACCGACTTAATGAGCGAAATCAACTATCAGGCACTGCGTGAGTTAGCAAAACAGGCAACACAGGGCGAATGGGTCGCATTTATTTCGACGGGTACTGGTACGTATGCGGTGCATACGCCCGGTGATAAACGATGTGAAGACGTTATCAAATGGCCCGGCTTTGACGGACAGAAAAACGCAGAGAACAACGCTCGTTATATCGCAGCTTTCAACCCTGAAGTAGTGCGGGCTCTGTTGGATGAACGAGAAGCCCAAAGCAAACGCATTGCAGAGCTGGAGGCTAATTTCACGGAGCTGGCAGCGGAGAATGCCGCAATGAAGCTGTTTATCAGGGGCAGTTGCTATGTATTTGATGGGGAGCAGCCCGACATTTCTGATGAGTACTCGCCTGCTGATGAATCACCACTCATGCCAGATACGCCAGCCACCGACGCCTTCCAGAATATAGTGCGGGCACGGGGTGTGGAAATAGCCATCACGGAGTTAAACCAGCTTGCGGAGCGCAGCGAGAAAGAGGCGCCGATAGCAGCGGAATATCATCGCACATCCGCGCTATATCTCCAATTGATTGCCGCCCAACTTCGCAAAGGTGTTGCGAAATGAGCGCGATAAAAACTCATACAGGAATTGTTATCACCAGGAATGGCGAAAAGCGTTTGAAATTGCATTCAACTAAAACATCCTGGGTTGTCGGACGTTCTGAATCCTACGACAAAAAAACTGGCTACCGCTGGGGCGCGCCAAATATGCGGCGACGCTTACTTCTGAACAGTATCAGACCAATAAAACAGGAGTAACCATGTCCACCATTACCAAAGAATGGCTACAACGTAAAATCACAAAGTTTAAATCGTGGCGCGAAGACATCCCGTTCGGTCTTGATGAAGACGATCACAATATGTTAATCGCACTTGCATCACTGGAAGCAGAGCCAGTGGCATGGATGCATGTAAATAACGGCATCGGAATACCAGCAATAACAAGGAGTAAAGATGTTGCAGACAGCTGGCGCTCTAAGGGATGGAATGTAATGCCTCTTTATTCACTGACCCACTCCATCAATTTATGCCATTAATGGAAGTAATCACGATGAAAGATAATTCCGGAAGCCAGCGTGCATCAGTTGCAGTTATGGTAATGATTAAATTTGTGAAACAGTACACCGGAAAGCCAATCTCACTCCGGCAATTAAGCAAAGAAACCGTTTCACTGTCATATCTGGAGCAAATATTCAGATATTTACGGGAAAGTAGCCTGGTAAAAGCCACACGCGGCCCGGGTGGTGGATATATCCCGACAAAAGAAAATTACAGTGTTGGTGATATTGTCCGGGCAATGAAATGTTCCGGATTATATACACAGCACGTTATTCTGGCTGCACTGGATAATATTTCTTTAACCAGCCTGCAGGAAGACACAAATTATCAGTTGTCTGCCATTGAATAAGAAAACCCGGAACGGGTGCGCAAATTCTTTGTGCGCCCGTTCCGGGTTGGACAAGCGAAGCGCGTCAGCTATCCGGCCTGCAACAACTCCAGAGCCATTTGTTTTTCTTCCGGGCGCATCCGCTCAATCAACAGCTTTAACACACCATTCTCCAGCCCGCTGGGCACCAGTGTGTGCGAGTAGGTCAGATTCATCACCCAGGTATGTCCGCACTCGAGACGGGTGCAACGGTAATACACATCAGCAAACTGATCGGTTTTCCAGGCTGTTTTCTCAATCACCGCATGTGCACCACAGCAATGACATCGCGCTTTTTGTCTGCGCATTTTCCACCTCCCGGAACAGCGTTTTACTGCCGCCGATTTTACCCGCTCTTTCCTCATACCGCACATCACTCCATGGGTTCATCAAAATCAAGAATAAATTTCACCTCCCCCAGTCGTCTGATATCCGGGTCGCTGTTGATCCCCTCCATAATCAGGCGGCGCATCGGGATAACCTCATCCCTGTAATATGCCTCGCGGGATTTCAGTGGGTCACCAAGCCCGGCCGTATTTGCGGGAATGATGCCGGCAAGTCCGGGTGGAAAACGGTGCGCAACGAGCTGATCCTGGGCACTGATGGTTTTTATATTCAGGAACTCATCTTTTGTACCTGAATCCCCGATAGGGATCACCTTAACGCCTTCTTTGTCTCCGCCAGGTATATTGATAAACATGGATTTAAAATTGCCCGCCCCTTTTGACGCCTCTATCTTTTTACGGAATTCCGCCTCGAGATCGGGATCCATGTCCGGGTCAGTGGAATACAGGATATAACCCAGATGTGCGCCGTTCTTGTAATACTTGCGGCGAAAGCGGGTGGCATCCACATTCAGCATGGCAGATTCCATCCCGTGAATATAATCCGGGACACCGTAAACCTGCTGTTGCGGGTCATAAATGGCCACGAACACCACTTCGCCTGGCGGGTAAACGAGATCTTCCAGTGCCGCCTGCACAATCACCGTGCCACCCTCGTTGTTACGCCGCAGGTACAGAGAAGGCAACGTATGCAGGCGCACCACCCGCCCGAAACCATTGCGCACTTTAAGCAGTCCCATATCCCCGAATATCAGCAGATTGGTCACCGCTGCCGCCATGGCGGCGTGTGTCATACCACCACCCCCACGAAAACCCTGCATAATCATATTGACGCGCGCACGCAGTACCGCGCCGTGATACGGTGCGATATTGGCCAACATGGCGAGATCCATGCGCTCAATGGGCGGCGTGTACCAGCCGTTATAACCATCCCAGAGCGAGCCGTAATAACAGCCCCATGCAGCGACCGGTTCCGGGTCACCAAATTCAATAAACGTCATTTTGCTGGCTGTTTTTTTTGCCACGCCATCGTGTAACACGGGGGATTTTTTCTTTTTACTCATCTGACAGGATCCATGTTGATTTGCGCTTGTGCTTATAGTTCAGGGGTTCATTACTTGCGGCATGAGCTATGGCAAAGAAGATGTCAGAGTGCCCGGTTTCTTCGCTACGTTCGGCGGTGAAAGTGACTTTATTGCCGCTGTTGGTGGATTCCTGACGAATGGCCAGGAACGATGCCGGAATATCCGTGGCTTCCTCATCCCACTCAATACGGTTGGCGTAAATCAGATCCAGCATCTTCATCACCAGACGGTTTTTGGATTCCACGCTGTAATGAATGGCCACTGTTTCACGGCGGGCAAATCCCTGAACCAGTTCAAAGACACCGTAGCCAAGACCGGTGACGTCAATGCCGATAAACGTCATGTTATAGCGTGCCTTAATGCTGCGGATACGCTCTGCCATAAACTGGAATGACATGCTGCGCCAGTGGTGTTTTTCCAGCACGCGGAATCGTTCTGCCGCAACCAGCGGCGGTGCCAGCACAACAAATGTGGCGTTATCGCCGGAGCGCGCAGGGTCAAAGCCGCCCCAAACCTCACGGTTACCAAATGGCATGGGATCTTCCGGGTGAAAATCCTCCCACGTACTGACATCAACACCACAACGCACAAGATCATCGAATTTAAAGACGCTCTCTTTGTCATCCACAAACACACACATAAACAGCATATTGAACGCTGTTTCGTTGTATCGCTCGCGCAGCTCGTTGATGTCAGCAAGGTTAAAGCCGCCGGCAATGGCATCTTCCAGCGTAACCACATAGCGCCACTGACCATCCGGACATTCACGCCCACCATCGCGCAGCTCATCAAAGGACGGAAACTCAACCCCTTTTCGTTTCGGATCGCCTTTGCGCCATTCATCGCCAGACCAGAACGGGTAACCCTGGTGTGTTTTGGATGACGGCGTGGAGAAATAGGTAATGCGCCAGTGTTTATGGGTGGCCATCCCTGATGCCACTTCATTGAGACGGCGAAAACCGGGGATCCACAGGTATTCATCAATATACAGGTGGCCGCTGTTTGACTGCGCTGTGTTACTGTTGGTCGCCAGAAAATACAGTTCAGCCAGATTACTTAACTTAACCGGATTGCCTTTAATGGGAATGCCAAACTCTGTTTGTGCAATCTTAACGATATAGGTGCGGAACACTTCGGCCTGACGTTTTGATGCCGATAAAAATATCTGTGTGTCGCCGGTTAATGCCGCATCTTCAAACGCCTCAAACGCGAAGTAATACGTCGCCCCAATCTGGCGGGATTTAAGCAGGTTGCGTACACGGCGGAATTTGTTTTCACGCAGGCGCAACTGATAAGCGAACAGTTTTTTGGTAAACGGCTCAAAACTTTCAGCAGTCAGTCCGGAAACGTCATTAGCTTTACGGGGGCGCTCTTTCTTACCTGCACCTTTTTCTCCGCGTTCTTCTTTTCCATAACGACCAGGCTGGGGAATGTCCGCACCCATTCGTGCAATCTCAGCCATTCGCTCCGTGTGCTTGTTTCTGACCGACATCAGTTTGACGTGGTGGCCAATCAGGCGATCGAGTTCATCGTGTTCTTCCGGCGTTTTATGGTCACGCTCCGCCAGTACAGCGAGACGACGGGCGATAACATCCTCCACGCCTTCAGTATTAAGCTGTGTGTACCACTCAAACTTTGTCGCCCAATAATAAACAATTCGCGGACTGTTCAGTCCGAGCTTCTTTTGTATTTCTTTTGGGGTGTGCCTTTTCAGATAGAGTGATTTTGCTGCGGCAATAACTTCATCAGAATAAGCCATAAACTACCTGTGGAATTTATTTTAATGGGTTTTCATCTTTTTCCGGTTCGTTCCGTAACGTTCCGTAATATCCCATTATTTGCCGCAGGCATTTTTTTAACGATTATCTGTTTTCGGTATTTTTCGGATATATGCGCATATCCGAAAGTACCGGAAATTAATCAGATGACGACGTTTTTATTTCTCCGTTAAATAACGCCAGTTTAATTTTTATCAGCGGATTAATTCAGATGACGAAGCAGAAAACAGACTGGGTTGTGGTTGCCACATCAGGCCCCACCATCGACGGTCGGGAAATTGATCCGAAGTGGCTGACAGATGCCGCCGAGGTTTATAACCCGGACGAGCGAGCCGCCATGCTCTGGCCATATCACGCTGATTCCGGATGGCGTGCCTTCACCAATAACTACGGCCTTGTTGATGCCCTGAAAGTCGAAAAATTTGGTGACAAGGTGCAGCTTAAAGCACGCCTGATCCCAAATCGCTTCCTGATTGAAGCCAATAAGGCCGGGCAGAAGCTTTTTACCTCTATTGAGGTGCGGGAAAACTATCTGGGCACGGGCAAATTCTTTGTATCCGGTATCGCTGTGACTGACACACCGGCCAGCATCAACACCACCCGCCTGCAATTTTCGCAGGGAGATTCCATTCACATGGGGAATGCAGAAGAACTGAATTTCACGCTGCAGTCTGACGACGAGCAGGCCAAACGCAGTTTCTTTTCCGACCTTTTCTCCATGGGACGCAACAAACAGGAAAACGATATGAACGAAAAGCAGTTCGGTCAGTTGATGGACGCCATCAACAAAACCGGCGAACGCCTGGACAAACTGGAAGAAAACGTCGCGCAGTTCAGCGCGAAGGATGCCCCGAAAAATACCGGTGATAACAAGCCGGAAGGCAGCACTGGCGATCAGGGGCAGGACAACGCAGAACAGAACAACAAGGACGACAAAACCTTCACGCTGACCACCGAGCAGGGTGAAAAGCTGTTCTCCACGGTGAACGCCATCGCGGAGAAAGTCACCAGTATGGAAACCGCATTTGCTGAACTCAGCAAGGATGCCACAAAGCTGCCGGGTAACAATCCGGCCGGTGGCGAAACTTTTAACCTGGTGTAACCGGAGAGAACGCAATGAACATGACACCAGAAGCACAAAAGCTGGTTAATCAGTACCTCAGCGAACTGCAAAAAACATTCAGTGACTGCGCTGTCTCAGGTGATCGCACTTTTTCCCTGACCGAACCGCGCAGCATTGCCCTGCGTAAAGCACTACTGGAAAGCACCGAGTTTCTGAGTTTCATCACCTGCATGGACGTTCCGCACCCGCAGGGACAGGTCGTCACCGTTGGCGAATCCACGCTGCGCACCGGTCGCGTGAAAAGCGGTCGTTTCGCCAAAGGTTCAGGCATCAAAGGCAACGAATTTAAACTCGTTGAAACTGATTCCTGCTGCGTGATCACCTGGGAACAACTCGCCATCTGGGCGAATGCCGGCAGCCCGCAGGAATTTTTCAACCTGATGAACTCCGCCGCCGTTACCAACTTTGCGCTGGATATGCTGCGCATTGGCTTTAACGGTAAAACAGCAGCGGAAAACTCCGATCCTGAAAGCCATCCGAACGGCGAGGACGTCAACATCGGCTGGCATGAAATCGCCCGTGAGTGGGGAGAACAGCCTGGAAATACCTCCCGTATTCTGACAGACGCCGTTACCCTGGGTGAAGGCGGCGATTACGTGGGACTGGATGCCATGGCATCTGACCTGATCCGCACTTACATCCCGGCGCAGTATCACAACGATCCACGCCTCACCGTGCTGGTCGGCGCTGACCTTGTGGCCGCCGAGGAGCTGCGCCTCTACAACAAAGAGGACAAGCCTACCGAAAAAGTGGCCGCACAGTTGCTGACGAAGAACATTGCGGGCCGCAAGGCCATCATTCCGCCGTTTATGCCGGGCAAGCGTATGGTGGTGACCGTGCTGCCAAATCTGCAGATCCTGACGCTGAAGGGTTCCCGCCGTCGTAAAGCGGAAGATGTGGGCGATCGCAAACAGTTCGAAAACTCATACTGGCGTTATGAGGGGTACGCCCTGGGCGATCCGGATTTATATGCTGCCGTGGATGAGTCTGCGGTCACCATCGCCTGATAAACGGAGTGCGCGGTATGCCAACGCCAATGCAGCGACAACGAGCCCGACAGATGGATGAGCGCCGTGCGGCGCTCATGACCAGAACAGACGGGCGCACCGTCAGCACAGAAAGTCAGCACATTAAGCTGCTGGCACTGGATAACGACATCAGACAACTGCACAACATGGAGCTGCTGTCTGACAAGCTGGAATTCAAACGGAACACGCTGCTGCCCCGCTGGCTGCCACACGCACAGGCTTATCTGGAGGGGGAACGCGTCTATCAGAATCCCGTTCTGGTGTACTGCATCATCTGGCTGTTTGATACCGGGCAGTTTGAGCTGGCGCTGCAGTGGGCTGACATTGCCATTGAGCAGGGGCAGAAAACGCCGGAGAACTTCAAAAGTGAGCTGCCAACGTTTGTGGCCCATTTCATTCTCGAATGGGCAGAAACAGAAGCCGAACGCGGGAACAGTATCGCACCGTATTTTCAGCAGGTGTTTGAAAAAATCCGCGACAAATGGCGTGTGAATGAACGCCTTGCTGCCCGCTACTGGCGCTTTGCAGGCGTCCAGCTGCTGCGTAGCGATGACGGCAAACCACTGGCCAGTGCAATTAGTGATCCGGGGATACTGCAACAGGCCGACCAGTATCTGGAGCAGGCTGCCTGGCTGCATCCAAAAATTCAGGTGAAAACCCTGCGCCAGCGCATTGCCGCAAGACTGCGCGCATTGCAGGGAACGTAAACGACTCCCAACAACCGGGCGGGCGCGGTGGAGGTGTGCCGGCAAAAGCCATCAGCACACTGCGGAAACCGGTCAGCCCGCCTTTCCTCGGAGTGAGCATGTTTGACGGGAAAAGCATTCACTATCAGCAGGCCATTATTCAGAACGATGGATTCTGGCCGGATATTAATGCCGGCGATTTTGAAAAGAGCCGCAGCATCCCCGCCGTCACGTCACACGAAACGGTGCTGACGGCGCTGCTTTGCGCGGTAACAGAGATTAACACTGAACTGGCTGCGCGCCGTGAATACTGGCAGGAACAGGGCCACATCCGGGCTGCTGATATTCCGGGTTACACCGTGTTGCAACCAGAGCCGCGCAATACGGATGCACAATCAGAACGGATGCAGAACCACATTACAGCACTGTACACCAAGGCTGTGTATGCGCGCGCAAAGGCCGATCTTTTGCCGGAATCTGCCAGTGTGGGGCGGCGCGAAGCGCAGCCATCATCAGAAGCCAGCGAGAGCCGCCGGACGTTGCTGGCTGAAGCGGCCATGGCGGTGCGTGCGCTGCTGGGCAGACCGCGCGCCTCTGTCGCGCTGATTGATTAAGGAAACGGTATGACGCAACTCGCAAGCCTGACGGCATTCATTGAAAACAATCTGCCGGCACGCGCACGCATTCCGTTCACCAGTGACATGGATGATATCACGCTCGTTCCGCTCACAAAGTCGCTGGGGCACGGGCAGTTATGTACGCAGGCCAGAAAATATACGGCTTTTCTGCGATGGGACGCATGGCCCTATCGTCAGCTCGATCCGGATTTGGTGTTTTCTCTGGTTGAAGCCTGGCTGGCAGACAACGGCGGCGACCTGCGACAGCGCCTGACACCGGATGCGCCAGCCGTGGACGTCGAAGTGGATGATGAAAATGAAGTGGCATGGCTGGAAATCAGTCTGCCGCTGGTTGATCCCATCACCCTGATTGAGGATGAAAACGGCCCCATCCCCAGAGGCGGAAAACGTTACCGGCTGGAAAAACCTGAAATCTGGGTGGCTCAGGCACATCAGCTTCACTGTCAGGTGATGCCATGACGCGCCCTGCGATTAATGAATCACAGCTCCGGCAGGTTCATCGCGCCATCAGAGCGGCAGAACTTCCGCCGGTAAAGGCCAGAAAGCTGCTGGTTCGTATTGCGAAATACGGCCTGATGCCAGCTGCACGACGCAATGTGAAAGCACAGAGAACACCGGAAGGGGCAGCCTGGGCACCACGAAAAAGACCAGATAAAGCCAGCGGTAAGTATAAAAACAAAATGCTGCTGGGACTGCCAAAACTGCTGGCCATCAGGGTTGACAGTAACGGGAAAAGTGTCCGCCTTTTCTTCAAAAAAGGGGGCTACAACACCGGCTCTCATGGCGGGGCGGTCGCGTGGGTGCAACAGCACGGTGCAACCATCAAAGGTCGCGCCACAAAACGCCGGAACAACGAAACCATGCGCACCCGACCCGCCACACGACGGCAGGCGGAGCGGCTTCTTTCTCTGGGCTTTCGCGCCCCCGTCGGCGCAGTCAGCAAAAAAACCGGACGCAGGGGACGCAGAAAGCCCTCCCTGAAATGGATTATGGAAAACATGAGTATGGCGCAGGCCGGACTGGTGATCAGCATTCTGAAAGGCGAGCAGAAAAAACGTGTATGGGAAATAAAAATCCCCTCCCGCGCATTTCTGGGAGCCAGCGATGCTGAATTTACCCGCATTCTGGAAGCGCAGTTGCGTAGCCTGCATTACGGCGGCACGAGATAACAAAATCAGGAGACAAATTATGACCTGGCCATCTGTCACGATTGAACAGTACAACACGTTCAGTAGCTCGCCGGACGGCGTGGAAAATACACTGTTGTTTGTGGGTAGCGCACAAAACAACAAAGGCAAAGTTCTGCCGGTTAACGCCAACAGCGATCTGGATGAGTTGCTGGGAACGAACGCGAGCCCGTTGAAAAATTTCCTTCAGTCCGCTCTGACCAATGCTGGACAGAATGCCTTTTTTTATGTCGCCGTTCTGCCGGACGCAGGCAAAGGCAAAGAAGCAACGCCGGCCTGCCAGGCATGGCAAAACGCCGTGCTGGCCGCTCAGGAAACCATTTCAGTTGAAGGCGTGGTGATCACTGAACCGGTCAGCACGAAGGATGACATCAACGCCATACAGGCGTTACGTCAGACCATCATTAATAAATATCAGCGCCGCATCTGGTTCATCCTGACCATCACCGCCAACGACGGCAGTAAAACCTGGGCGGAATACGTCGCCGAACTGACCACGCTACAGAAAGGTATTGCAGCCCCGCAGGTCATGCTGGTTCCGGAGATTTTTGGATTTGAACCGGGCGTTCTTGCCGGTCGCCTGTGTAACAACGCCGTCACCATTGCTGACAGTCCCGCACGCGTGGCAACCGGGGCTCTGTCTGCACTGAAAACCACAGAACGTCCGAAGGACAGCGCAGGACAGGCAATTGATCTCGCCACCCTGCAGGCACTGGCTACCGCCCGCTACAGCGTGCCCATGTGGTATGCCGACTATGACGGCCTTTACTGGGCTGATGGTGTGACACTTGAGGTGGAAGGCGGGGACTACAACGTCATTGAGCATGTCCGCATTGCAGATAAGGTGGCGCGCCGCGTGCGACTGATGGCCATCCCCAAAATTGCCGATCGTTCACTGAACAGCACACCGGGCAGCATTGCCGCACATGAAACGTTGTTTGCCCGCCCGCTGCGTACCATGGCGAAATCCAAGCAGATTAACGGTGTCACCTTTCCGGGCGAAGTGAAATCGCCACAAAAAGGCGATGTGGCCATCACCTGGCAGGACGAAAAGACGGTCAGTATCAGCATTGTTGTTCGCCCTTACGCTTGCCCCAAAACCATCAAGGTGGGCATTCAGCTGGATAAATCTCTGGAGGAAAGTGCATGACCACCCGCATTAACGGCATGGCGTTTGACACCTTTATCGGTGGAACGGATATCCATGTGAATAACATCTCGCTGGACATCAGTGATGAAAGCGCCGTTGCCAAAACCCGTGGCATCCCTGACGGCAAACTGCGCGGCCCCGTCAGTGCCGAAGGTGAAATTGAAATGAGCACCCGCAGTTTTAACCAGCTAGGGGAAGTGGCCGCTCAGGCAGGATCATGGCGCGATCTGCCGCCAATGGATTTTGTGTTCTACGCCAACACCGGTACCGAGGAAATCCGCGTCGAAGCCTTCGGTTGCGAGCTGATGCTCTCCGGGTTGTTAAGCATTGACACCGGGAGTGCAGACCTGACCACGCACAAAATCAAGTACGTGGTGGCCAGCCCCGATTTTGTGCGTATCAACGGCGTGCCCGTTCTCTCAGAGAACGACGTGCGCGGGCTGATGGGGTGAACCATGCAGGAGCATGAACGCACCATCATCACCCTGGGCATTCTTGGCGGCATTGCCGCCGCCAGCCGGGTGCTGGCTGGCGCGGAGCCGATTACATTGCGGTTGTTTGTGGGGCGAACCCTGCTGGGTAGCGCATTGGGTGTTTCTGCTGCAGCCCTGCTGGTTCGTTATCCGAATCTTGACCCGCTGGCTATTGCCGGCGCTGGCACCGCAATGGGCGTAGCCGGCTACCAGATTGTTGAAATTTTCCTGCGCCATATGCGCCGGAAGCTGGGCGAGAAAGAAAACAAAGAGGAGTAACAGCGATGCTGTCCCGCAGGGAACAAAAAGCCGCTGCCGCCTGGAAAATTATCCGGGTGCTGTGGCACTGGCTGCGCAAACCTCAGCAACCCCGTAAGGAGCAAAAATGAAACTCTCCGATAAGCAACAACAATTTACCGTCATGGTCGGCAAACTCATCCAGTTTGCCCATCAGCGCGGTTATGGCCTGACATTCGGTGAAGCGTACCGCACGCCGGAGCAGGCAAAACTCAATGCGCAAAAGGGATCCGGCACTGCCAACAGCCTGCACTGCCAGCGGCTGGCAGTGGATTTTAATCTGTTTATTAACGGTGAATATCAGACCCGCACAGAGGCCTACCGCGAACTGGGCGAGTACTGGGAATCCCTTGGCGGTGCATGGGGCGGTCGTTTTAAAAACCGCCCGGATGGCAATCATTTCAGCCTTGAGCACAACGGCGTGCGCTGATTCCGATACGGGATAAGGCCACCGACAGTCTTAATAAGCCTCCTGATGGTCTTATTAAGCCCTCTTATTCTTGACATTAACAGGAAATGATGATGAACGATAAAAACACCCAAACCACTGCAGAAAACACCATCACTTTACAGGTGGGCGAGCATGAACTGACGTTTATCCCGACAGTTAAAGCCTACAACGACCTGCAGAACGACTTCATGCCGGATAACAAAATCGCGCCACTGAAAAACTACCTGCGCCGCATCGTGATTAAAGACCACCGCGATCTGCTGAATCAGTTGCTGGAAAAGCCAGGAATGCCGGCAAGCCTGGCAACGGCCGTGAATAACGAGTTCGTACCGGAAGTGGAAATCACCGTAAAAAAATAAAAAGCCATCTGGGGGCCATTGATCGCAATGACCTGACCCGGATGCTAATCCTGCGCCGCCACTGGCTGCCCGGCGAAGATGATTCGCCGCAGTCACTGGCTGCCGCCGTCTGGCTGGATAACCACTACTGGGGAAATATGGGTATCGCCGTCAATAACGGCATTATTCGCGCTTTTAAAGGATCGTAATGTCACAGCAGCGTCTTGAATTACTTCTTGAACTGACAGACCGCCTGACAAGACCGTTACGTGCGGCGGGCCGACAGGTTCAGGGATTCGCCGCAACAAGCCGGGGAGCCTTCCGCAATATCGCCACCGGTGGCGCTGCACTCTGGGGCGTGGGTGCCGCCGTGAAAGGCGCACTGATGCCGGCTATTGAAATGGACCGGGCGCTCGGTGAGGTGAAGTCACTGGGCGTCGCGGAATCCGGGTTGCGTAAACTCAGTCGGGCCGCCGTTGATTTCACTATGGAATACGGCGGCGCGGCGCAGGATTTTGTACGTGCTTCTTATGATATCCAGTCAGCCATCGCCGGATTAACTGACGATGAACTCTCCCGTTTCACCACCGCATCAGCAACAGTGGCTGCGGCAACCAAATCCAGCAGCCAGACAATTACCGCCTACATGGGCACCATGTACGGCATTTTTAAAGACCAGGCTGATGCCATGGGAAAAAGCAAATGGGTTGAGCAGGTTGCCGGACAAACCGCCACCGCCGTGCAGATGTTTAAAACAACCGGCGATAACATGTCGGCAGCGTTCACCACGCTGGGTGCCAGTGCAAAAGCAGCCGGTATTGATGCGGCTGAACAGTTCGCCGTGCTGGGGCAGTTGCAGGCTACCATGAGCGGCAGTGAGGCCGGGACAAAGTACAAATCATTTCTGGCCGCTGTAGGCAGCGCCCAGAAAAAGCTGGGGCTTAATTTCGTGAATAAAGACGGCACGATGAAAAGTGTTGTCGAGATCATGAAACTTATCAGAGGCAAATTTGGTGATCTGTCAAAAGTGGCTGACTCCGATTTGCTGAAAAGCGCATTTGGCTCTGATGAGGCCGTGGCCATGATTAAATTGCTCAATGCAGACATTGGCGGACTGGAAAAGAATATCGCCACGCTGGGCAATATCAAAGGCATGGATAAGGCTGTCGAAATGGCGCAGGCCATGGCCGACCCGTGGGAACAGGCCGCCGCAATTATTAACGGCATTCGTATTGAAATCGGCACACAGCTGTTGCCCGTTCTGTACCCGTTCATCCAGAAAAGCAACGAAGGCGGTAAATCCTTTGTTGCCTGGTTACGCCTGTACCCCAATATCACCCGCGCCATTGGCCTGTTGACCGGTGCACTGCTGGGCATTGCTGCCGTGGGGGCCGTGACAAACATTGTGGTGGGCGCAGCAAAGTTTGTCTGGACCGGGCTCCGGCTGGTCTGGCTGGCAGCTACTGCGCCTCTGAAAATCCTTATTCTGCTGAAACGCATGCTGACTGCCACCATGTGGGCATTCTGTGCCGTCGCCCGAACGGTCAGGGCGCTGTATCTGGCCATGACCCTTGTAATGGGAACATACAACATCAAAGCAAAAATTCAGCTGGCGCTGCTGAAACTACAGCGTGCCGGACTCTGGCTTTACTCCATTGCTCTGGGGGCCACTGCGGTGGCCATGAAAATTTATACCGCCGTTACCAGCGGTGCAGCTGTTGCCACTCAACTACTTTTCAGCCCAATTACGTTAATCATCCTGGCACTGGCTGCGCTGGGTGTGGGCATTTATTTCCTGATCACCCGCTGGGATGAAATCAAGGCCGCACTGATGGACACCGCCGCCTTTCAGTGGGTGGCGGGAATGGTTGGCAGTATGGGGACATGCTTCGACAAGGCATGGGGCGCAATCCGGGATGGCTGGAATGCACTGGTTAACTATTTTTCCACGCATTCACCACTGGACGCCCTGAAGAATATCGCCGGCGGCATACTGAAGATTTTCAGCAACCTCTGGGAGCTGGTGAAACAGTCCTTCAGTGATTCATGGGGCTGGATTGTGGACAAACTCAACATGATCCCCGGCGTTAACATCGACACGCCAGAAAGCGCAGGGAGCGGCGAAGGCTCCGTATTAACCGGCGGAAAAGCCATCAGTGCAGGACCGGGCGGCATTGCGGCAGAGATGCGGAACAACAGCGAAAACCAGACCACAATCGACAACTCCCGCCGCGTGGTCAATGTCAACGTGCAGGACGCATCCCCTGCCCGTCTTAACGAATGGATGGAGCTACATGCTTACTGACCAGCCTCTTTACATCGATTTGCTCATCACCGGTCGCAACTTCACGCTGAACAGCGCCGCCGAACCAGTGCTGTGCAACAACAGGGAAAGTATCGCCCAGGACTGCCAGCACGCCATCATTGAAAGCGGACTGGCCACACGTCTGCTGGCAGAAAAAAGCCAGACACTTCGCGCCGACATCATGATGCAGATGACACTGTTGATTGAGGATGATGAACGCATCACGCCGGGCACCGTCAGTGTAACGGAGGAATCACCTCTTTCCGGTCGCCTGCTGATTAACGCCCATACAGAAGATTTTTTTGAACCCCTGACTTTTACGGTATCCCTTGATGATTAACGGTAAACCCACCGCAGATTACGAGCGCATTCTGGCTGATAACGGCATGCCGGTAACCGAAGAACAGGTACGCGCTGAATTTGAAGCCATCGTTAAAAACGAAGGGCTTATCACCAACACATCCCGCATGTCGCCGTTCTGGCGACTGATTACAGCCATCACCTCAAAGCCCGTGATGTGGCTGAAAGACGCGCTGGTTAATGTGGTGATGAAAAACCTGTTTCTGGCCGATGCCAGTGGTGTATTCGTTGATGTTTTTGCCTGGGCAGTGAACCTGCAGCGCAAGGCCGCCACGCACGCATCCGGCGTTATTCGTTTCACAAAAGACGATATTGATCGCACAGTTACTGTGCCGGCAGGTACACAGATCCAGACAGAGCGTATTAACGGCGTGATTTATACGCTGACCGTTGTCAGGGATACGGTTATTCCGGCAGGAACACTCAGCATGAACATCGATGTTTCTGCGGAACAGGCCGGGGCCGGCTTTAACCTCGCACCGGGGTATTACCGCATCCTTCCGGTGGCAATTGACGGCATTGCCGGCGTTGAGAACGATGAAAACTGGCTGACCTCGCCGGGGGCCAACGAAGAAAGCGACGACGAGCTGCGTGATCGTGTGCGCAATCAGTTTAATCTTGCCGGCGCTTATCACACCGATGCTGTTTACCGTGGATTAATTGCCGGTGTTGCCGGCATCAGTGCCGACCGCATCTATTTTCTGCATGATGCACCACGCGGCCCCGGCACAGCGAATGCTTACATTCTGCTGGATACCGGCATCGCATCCGAACCGTTCGTTGATGCAGTAAACGCATTCATTAACGATGAAGGTCATCACGGACACGGTGACGATCTGCGCTGTTTTTCCATGCCTGAAACACGCCACACCCTGACCGTGACACTCTGGTTGTATGCAACGCTGAACCTCAGCGATGAGGAGATTCAGACACTATTGCACAATGTGGAAAATCTGGTTCGCTGTGCATTTCGCGAAAACAGCGATTATGACGTTCAGAAAACATGGCCGTACAGCCGTTTCAGCATGTCCAGACTGGGCGAAGAGATCCACCAGGTCTTTCCACAGGTGGAGTCGGTTACGTTTTCCCTTCCGGATATTCTCAGCGATCTGGCCGTTCCCCGTCTGGAATCGCTTGCTGTGGAGGTGGGCGCGTGAAACTTCCGGAGATACCCGAATTTCCACTTCCCACCTGGATGAATAAAGGTGAGCCGTTGACGCTTGCACATTCATCGCATCGCTACTGGGAAAAGGTCTGGAGCTGGCTGACGTGGCCACTACAGCAGATTGATGTCGACACCTGCGCAGAGCCTTTACTTAACCTGCTGGCATACCAGCGCAACATCACCCGATTTAAGGGGGAGCCGGTTTCGTTATTTCGCCTGAGGGTAAAACACGCATTTATCAACGCTCAGGACTCAGGCGAACGCGCCGGCTTCGAGCGCATCTTTAAACGTCTTGGCGTGGGAGACGTTAAAACACTGGAGCGACAACTGCAACATGACTGGGACGTTATTTTACTGCGCATTAATGACACCCAGCTGAGTGAAAGCAACGCGCTGATGATGCAGCTCGTGCGCCAGTATGGCCGTACCTGCAGGCGCTATTTCTTTCAGGTGATCAATGCAACCACCGCCCGACTGACAGCCGGCACGTTTGATGGTCACTACCGGTACCACACAGCAGAAGCAACGGTGAGAAAGGACACCATCTGGTTAACCGCTTCACTACAGGCAGGACATTACGGCCTGTCCGTGGAGCATTACACATTACAGGCAAATAACGCATGAGTACGATTATTACTGAACAATACGAACACTGGTGCGCAAATCAGATCATCAGCGGGAAACCTGCGCGCCCGGATACATTTGTTTTTGCATATATTCCGGGACTGGATGAGTCTGCAGAGATCCCCCGCGACGAAACGCTCCCTGATGAAACCCTGATCCAGTATCGCGCACCGGTCACCCAGTACGGTCTCCTGTCACCGAATGCAACCGCATTTTCCATCATTCTGGATACCACAATCGGCGACTTCGAATACAACTGGATTGGCCTGCTGAACGAAGAAAGCGGCGTGCTCTGTATGATTGCGCACACCCCCTGCCAGCAAAAAATTAAAACCGCGAACGGTGTACAGGGAAACAATCTGATCCGCACGTTTTCCATGGAGTTTGACGGTGCGGCAGCAGCGATGCATATCGATGTCAGTGCTGATGTCTGGCAGATTGATTTCACTGCCCGCCTGGCGGGAATGGATGAAGCCCGCAGACTGCTGGCGTTTGATCACTACGGTGAAGCCGCTTTTCTGGAGGACGGTTTTCAGGTGAGCTATCAGAACGGCACCGCCATTGTTGCCGCGGGGATTGGTTATGTGGGAGGTTTGCGCGTCAGTCTGCGCGAACCTTACAGCCTGCGCGCAACGGTCGGGGACACCATCTGGATTGATGCAAGCTGGCAGGGATTTGTTACTGGCGAATGGAATACGGTTTTCACATTCAGCGCCCGCCCGGAACATGCATCCTACACAGACGGGAATGGCTTTCGGCATTTTGTTGCACCGCTTGCAAAACTGACAGCAGACGGCTCACAGGATTTACGTCCGGAGACACCCGACGAAGAACAAAGCAATGCACTGGCAGAACACGAAAAATCCCGCAGGCACCCGGATGCCACACTGAACGAAAAAGGATTCGCTCAGTACAGTAACGCCACTGACAGTGATGCAGAAGACCGTGCCGCCACGTCAAAAGCGGTAAAAATCGCAATGGATAACGCAAATGCCCGCCTTGCGAAAAATCGCAACGGCAGCGACATCCCCGACAAACCACTGTTTATTGAAAACGTCGGACTAAAGCCCACCGTTGATAAGGCAGAAGGCGCCGTTCAGCGAGGTGGCGATACCATGACCGGGGAACTGAAAATTCGTGACGTTAATGCGCTGAGGATTTTCGATGGCGCCTTTGGTCTGATTTTTCGTCGCTCAGAAGACAGCCTTCATCTTATCCCCACCACGGAAGGACAGGGTGAAAATGGCAATATTGGCCCTCTGCGTCCTTTCTCAATTAACCTGCGGACTGGTGATATTGCCATGTCACACAAAGTGACCACCGGTGGCGGTTCACTGGTGCATGGAAATAGTGTCGCAACAGGTGAATTACAGTCAGGCAACGGCTCTGCAAGGCTTGCGGCTGACGGTAACGTGTACGGCAGCACATGGGGAGGATGGCTGTCATCTTACCTGCAAAATAAAATGGGAGTACAGGATATGCGTCTTGGCGGTTATCAACAGATGGGCAGTACAGGCTCAAACCTGGCTCCCCCGGGTTATGTCAGTGTGGGTGGCTACTGCTACGGAGACTGGGATAACTCTGCCGACGGGTGGTTTATCCGCCCCCTTCAGAAACTGATTAATGGAACCTGGTATAACGTAGCGAGTATGTAATTATGTTGCACTTAAAAAATATTACGTCGGGCAATCCGAAAACAGCCGAACAATATGAGTTAACTAAAAGATATGGCGTCGAGTGGTTGTATGCAGAATCTGGTGAAAACTGGTATGAGATTCAGAAAGATTTTTCACCTGACACATTAAAAGTCGAATATCTGGATACAGGAAAAGTTACCTGGGTTGGCAAAGATGTTGCGTCAATTAACCCCAGAAACAGGAGCGTGATTGAAGTGACAGATAACACAGCTAACCGACGAATTGATATATCGGGTTACTGGTTTTACCGGGATGGTAAATTCATATTTGATTACGGTAAAAAGGCAGAAGATGAGCGAGTGAGGAAGCTCAAGGATGTAAGCCGGTTAACTGCTGACTGGGAAAAAGACCTGTTGCTGGGGTTAATCAGCGACGAAGATAAAGAAAAGCTGAGAGCATATCGTATTTACGCAAAGGAATTGCAGGTGATGGATTTTAGCCTGATTACGGATAAAACAGCGTATGCCGCGATCGCGTGGCCGGAGCTGTCGCAAACTATTAATGAGAATAAAGAATAATGAGCGCATTATTAACGAAAGCATTTGAAAAATGGATTGCAAAATGCATTGCCGGCAATTTACCTGCCCGGCCGGATGCCATCGTATTTGCACTAATGAATCGCGACCCCAGCCCGGAAGATAATATTATTCCACCGGAAAAAATTACTTATACCGTAAACAAACTCACCTACGGACAACTGACCCCAAACAGCATTGTATGTAGCGGTGCAGTCACTGAAGACGCCGAATTCAGTTATGACTGGATTTGTCTTGTTCACCAGGCAAGTGGCACGCTATGCGGTGTAATAAAAACTCCTGTTCACCACAAACATGTGGGGGAAACTCTTCTTCGTAATTTTGCAATCACTTACAGTGGTATGGCTCAGGCTGCACAAATCACGGTTCCCCCACAGAGCTGGCAGATGGATATTTATCCGGAACTGAAAACAATGCTGAAAACGGCTAACCACCTGTCAGAAATTGCGGCAGAAGGTGAAGAGGCGCAACAGGAATCCCGTGATAATCTGGGACTGAAAAATGCCGCCACAATGGAGCCGCAGAGTGATATTTACGACCGCACGGAAGGCCGGCTGGCGA
Organism: Escherichia sp. E3659; assembly: GCF_005781135.1. Lineage (NCBI taxonomy): Bacteria > Pseudomonadati > Pseudomonadota > Gammaproteobacteria > Enterobacterales > Enterobacteriaceae > Escherichia > Escherichia sp. E3659. Next base: position 46,740 of record NZ_VATQ01000007.1, read on the forward strand.
TACCGGGCGCATTTGGTTTTGGTCACATGTTTCTGCCAGGCGAGCTTATCCGGTTTGATACAGAAAAAGACCTCCTAGCATGGGTCAAGCAGGCAACGCCCGGAGAGTATTCTGTACAGGGGGCCAATGGTGTGTTACCCGGTGGCTACTGTGGTGTAATTAATATCCGGTTTCTGGAGGCGAACCGCAATCCACCAGAACCGCAACATATGGCAAAAGCCATTATTTTATACACCGTTAACGGAGATGTTTATTACAACCGTTACTGGCCTCTCAGCGGTGGTTATCTGACTGGCTGGGATAACCTGAAGACAAATGAGGCGTACTTCTTAACGTTAATCAACGCCAGAGCCACCCTGTACAGTCCGGTCTTTACCGGCGCTCCGAAAACCCCGACACCGCCTGATGATGCCACGGGGACAGAAATCGCAAATGCGGCGTTTGTCCGCAAACTGCTCGCTGCACTGGTGGATTCATCTCCCGAAGCCCTGGACACGCTGAACGAACTGGCGGCGGCGCTGGGCAATGACCCGAACTTTGCAACAACAGTCACCAACGCGCTGGCAGGCAAGCAACCTCTCAGTGACGTGTTAACCGCCATCAGCAATTTGAAAGCGCGGGCAGACAAATTATTGTGCTTTGATACGGAAGGGAATGCTTCGCTTTCCACACTGTCAGAAATGGCGCGCACTCTGCTGATGCAGGAAACACTGGCAGACATGCACACGATCCTTGAGCTTGGAAAAGCTGCCACACTGGAGCCGCAGGGTGACATTCATGACCGCACGGCAGACCGCCTGGCTATACCTGGCGCGTTCGGCTTTGGTCATATCTTTCTCCCTGACGAGGTCATCAGGTTTAACTCAGAAAATGATTTTCTTGCGTGGGTAAGGAAGGCAGAACCGGGAGAATATCTTGTTGACGGCAGCAATAAAATTATACCGGACGTGCTGTTCAAAGGAATGGTTCGTATTCGCTGGGTTGAGTCAGAGTATGGAGTGCCGAACCCGCGTCATACAGTAAAGGTCATTACTTTCTATGGCATTAACGGCAATATTTATCACAACCGCTACTGGACAAGTGGAAATGGCTATCTCATCGGCTGGGAATCACTGAAATTTACCACTCAGAACGTTATCGATCTTCTGTCAGGCATTGCTCCGGGAGCCACAGACGCCTGGTACGGCACAGGCAGTCTGGTGCTGGCCGCATACAGAGGAAGTGACTCTTCAGACCAGAATCGCCGGATAATGCGGGGTTATTATTACCCTGGCTCGCGTCTTAGCGCGGTTGAATTTAAGGGCCATTTCACCAGTAACGTGGCCGGCGTATACGACGGCAACGTATCTGCTTATTTTCGTGATTCAGGAGCAGGTTTGCCGGGAACGTACCGGGCATTGTCTGGCGACATGATGGGATCGGCTGATACGTTCGGTGTCATGATTGGTTTGTTTATACGTACAGCATAGGTGATTTATGAAAATAAAAAAAATCGAAAACGCCCGTTATATCGAAAGTGGTGCAATTGACTGTGACGTACTGCTCGAGGGAATGGGCGAAGCACTGCCGTATACAGCGACGGCAGATGATACGGCGCCAACAGGCCAGAAAATCTGGCAGGAACTGCAAAGCGGTAAATGGGGGGAGATAGCTCCGTTCACTGTGACACCGGAAATACTGGAAGCAGCAAAAACAGCCAAGCGTCGGGAAATTGAAGCATGGCGCACAGAACAGGAAGCGCGGTCGTTCACATTCGAATGGAAAAAGCGAATCTGGGATGCCGGCCCTGTTTCAGTGGACAGATTGTCTCCGGTGGTGATGCTGGCAAAATCTGACACGGCACGAAGCGTTATGACATGGAACGACGCGAACAACCGCCAGGTGAAACTCTCCGTGCAGCAACTGGACGAACTGCTGACGGCAATGGTTCAGGCACAGGTTACCCGCAACAATGAGATTTATCTGCGCCAGCGGGAGATGAAAAACACACTGACTAAACTGAATAATCTCGCAGAAATTCGCGCATTTCAGGTGGGCAAGGCAGAATGAAATGGGAAAAGGCCATTCTGCGCCCGGCAGCCATGAACATCAGCTGTTCAGTGGTCTGCCTTCATCCGTGGTCAGAAAATACGGGAAACATTACACCATCCGGGCGTTATCTCAGTCCGGACAATGCGGTATCCGCACTTTTACCGTACCTGACAGAAAGCACAGAAAAGGACGTTGTGGCGCTGTTACTCTGCGCCCCGTCCGCTGACGAATTTTTATCACTCGCCAGGCAATTTTCAGGTGCATTTCCGTTGCCGGAGGTGGGGCGAATGTCCCGCATGATCTCCAGCCAGCTTTCGCTGGCCATCAGCAGAATGCAACTCCCCGCCAGGCCGGCAACATCACTTCCGGAGCCGATAACGCTGTCAACACAGACAACCCGTGGCATGACACTGGCGGCAACCATTGCGCAGGCAGCCACCCCAGCAGCCACATCACCGGAAACATTGTCATCGTCACTTCATCAGTTCAGGGAAGCGAGAGATAAAATTTTGCAGGAAATTGCCGGGCGAGAGACAGCACTCAGACAACAATTCTGTCCGGTGTGGCGTTTTTGCAACAAGGGAACACTTAATCAGACTGCGGCACTGATACAAAAAAACATTCCACACCCGGAGTGGGTTTTTACCGCCGTGATGCTGTTTGTCGGCGATGAACTCTCATCACTAAGGGAAGCACTACATGACCCAGATAATTGTTCTTGCGCTTGACGGAGAGGCCATTCTGCTGCGCAACATCACCGTCAGTGCCACCATGCAACTACCGGATAAAGACATGTCCGGGCAGTCAACCAGCACCACAAGCGCTCAGCAGGGAAACAAGGCAAAAGAACTGCGCGTGTCAGGTGTCATTGATTTTAACGATGAGGCCATTCTGACCCGTATTTTTCAGCTTGCCGAAGCAACTGAAGGTAACGGGGCCAAAAAAACATACCGCATCGCCAACGCTACCGCTAAGGCGATTAATATGCGACAGGGTGTTTTTTCCGGCGGCATCGATGCCACGGAACAACAGGGCAAGATGCACTGGCAGGTCACCTTTACCCTCAGAGAAAAATTAAGCGTACCAGAGAAAGCATCTGCACGTAGCGGCTCACAGAAAACAATTGCAAAACAGCAAACACAGAACGGCAGCGAACAGGTGCCAGACAAAGGCATGAATACGCAAAGTTCATTCTGGAAAAAAATCAATGATGCCGTTGGCTCTGGTCTGGATGCTGTTGGCATCGGAAGCGCGAAAGAGGAAGGGAAAACATGAAATTGATACAACGCTGCATGATCAATGGCGAACAGGTGGAAATTGCCGATATCAGCCTTGCTCTCACCCTGAATGCTGCCGGTCGCGGCTTCGTTTCTGTTAACAATCTGTCACCAGAAAAAAGCCTTGCCGGCGCAATGGTGCAAATCGATCTCGGCCGTAATGGTGAGGCCTGGCGCTATTTCTCTGGCTACATAGAACGCGATCAACCGGCCGAAAATGGCTCACGTCGCCTTTTTATCCGTGAAGCAGCTGCTGTGCTGGATTTTGATTTCCCCTGCTCCATGCAACACCCGACGTTGCGGGATGTGCTCGATAATCTGGGGCGACAAAGCGGTATCGTTTTTATCACGCCAGATGCGGATTATGTCAGCACACCAACTCCCTACATCACCCACAGCGGCAGCGGGACGCAGTTACTCAGCCAGCTGGGGCGCTCATTCAGTATCAGCGATTACGTCTGGCACCCCATGCCGGACGGTTCTGTATTTGTGGGAAACGCAGCTGATTCACGGTTTGCCAGCATTACCATGCCCGATATTCCGCAACAGTACACACTCGGGCAAAGCGGCGGAAACAGCATCGACATCATGTTCATGGAAACCGTGCGGCCGGGTGTGAATCTTCCGGCCGGGCGTATTACCCGTGTAGCCCTCAACAACGAGAAAATGACACTGACATGGGAGCGCCTCACCGCCACGGGTAGCCCTGTTTCCAAATCACCATTGCGCAGACAGATGGAAACGCAGTTTCCGGAACTGGCCAGCGGTACACTACACACCAGACTGGCGCGGGTCGTCGCACCAACGGAATCCGCCACCCTGGGCGATGTAGCCGACAGTTTCCGCCCACGCTACGCCGTGGACGTGCAGCTGCTTGATGAGAACGGCAACGACAAAAGCGATACGCCTGTTTACCCGGCAGTACCGCTCCCTGTCCCGATGGCTGGTAGCGAGGCGGGATGTTTTGCCTACCCACCGGCAGGCACCATCGTGGAAATATCCAGTATTGAAGGCCGCCCGGATAAACCTGTCATCAGGCAAATCTTACCTGCCGGACATAACCTGCCTGATGTAAAGCCCGGCGAACAGTTGCAGCAACAGCGCGCAGAAGTGTTTCAGCGTGTCACGACTGACGGAAGCTGGCACAGGGAAACCGACCAGCAAATCAGGGAGCATTCTGCCAGGCGAACCATTAACAGCGACCAGGAAGAACGCACAACAACAACCAGAACAACAACAGTCCAGGCAAACGACATAACCAGTGTTCTTGGTACCAGCAAGCTGATGACAGGCCAGACAGAACACCTTACTACCGGCAATTACGCGATCGCAGCCGGCGAACACATCCAGATGGTGGCGCAGGATTTGCTGACTAAACTTAAAGGCGCAACGTCAACGATTGAGCACGACCTGACTGAAAACGTGGGAGGCCGCAGAACATGCAGGGCGGACGGCGGTCTGGAGTTTACCGCCCCGACAGTGTTTATTGGTCGCAGCGGCTCGCGGGAAAAGTCCGGGCTTAACCTGCTGACGTTGCTGACTGATATTCTGGACCTGATTCAATTGCTGGCCACACATACAGCAAACCACACCCACAGCAACACTGGCGCACCGATGAACAGCGGCGAACTTGCCGCAGATGCCCAACAGGCCACGAGTCTGCGTGAAAAATACGGCGACCTTATCGCCTGATAACCCGACATAAAAGCCACATAAACGCCCCACCACACAACGCACGGCTTCGACCGTGCGTTTTCATATCCACCACCTGATTAATGCGTTCTGCATACCATTCTGGCGCTGTATGCACATACCGCGTAAACGGTGTGACGTAAAGCGTGAGGTGACGTAAACCGCGCTACCCCCTCCAACCCGCGGGTTTCGTGTCGAAACACTTTTTCAGTTTTCTGCCGTGCAAAAATGACCGCCAGCCCGCGCAGCGACTGAGGGAAAAGCGAGGATCTGAAATTTCACGCTTTGAAATTTTTTGCAGTTTTCAGAGAGGTTTTTACGATCCCATAAATGGCAGGAGAAAGAAAACAGGCTGATATTAAAAGAGTTTTCATACTTTACGTGAGACAGGACACGATCGCGAAGGGATCACATCAAACAACCATCAAACAAAGAAGCCAGACGCGGCGCGGCCTGCACAAAATCAAGAGCCAGAATTAAACTGAAAAAAGGATCAATACCGCGCCTCGATCGCACATGACGATCTACGCAGCAACAGGACGAAAAAAAACCGGCGCGAACGCCGGCGGAAGCATGTATCAAATGCGTGACTGAATAATGTCTGCGGTCGGGAATTTTACATCAGAAGGCTGATAAGTCTCAACGGATTGAAACAAGGGAAAAAACCAGGCTAGAATTCGCGCGGGTGCCTTTCGGCTGATGGCTGGAGGGAATACCTGAAGGCCGGATGTGGAAAGGCCCCGAGTCAACTTTAACGTTAACCCGAGGCCCTAGCCATACAACCTTCGCAAGTCGTAGGTTAGCGCCTCTCCGAAAAAGGAGCAAGTGCTATGTCGCAAAAATCGCTAATCGCCATCACCACACTATGCGTGACGGCAATCCTCATCATCTGGATGTTGCAGGGTTCGCTCTGCGAGATACGGATGAGCTTCTGGGGAGCGGAGTTTGCGGCGTTCTTACAATGTAGACAGTAAGAAAACCGCGACGGGGAAGGCAACTTCCCCGTCAATCGGTTGCCAGGGTAAGGCCGATAAGGCACCCTATACACATCCCAAAGCAGAAACCCGCAGCGTAAAAACTGCGGGTTTTCTTTTTGGCTCCCTCACTCATGAGGACACCAAAAACAAAGCCCACAGCATAGAATCTGTGGGCTTTTTACATTCAAAGATGGACGTTATATGGACACTTAAAAATAAAATCCATTTATTTTCAAACAGTTAAAATTCTTCTTAAAGCGCCCGCAGGCGCTTTTTTTATCTCCCTTTGATACCAAACAATAATTACTCGTCACTTAAGCGCAATACTACTTTCGAGTGAAAATCTACCTATCCCGTTGATTTTCAAATTATTCGATGTATACAAACCTATATAGCGCACCGCTATGAAAATAATTACACAAGACGGTTTGTTACTGGAATCAATCGTAAGCAAGCTTGAGTGAGCCATTATGAAAACGAAAATTCCTGATGCGGTATTGGCTGCTGAGGTGAGTCGCCGTGGTTTGGTAAAAACGACAGCGATCGGCGGCCTGGCGATGGCCAGCAGCGCGTTAACATTACCCTTTAGCCGGATTGCGCACGCAGCTAATAGTGTTGCTCCGGCAAATTCAGACGAAAAGGTGATATGGAGCGCCTGTACAGTTAACTGTGGCAGCCGCTGTCCGCTGCGTATGCATGTAGTGGACGGCGAAATCAAATATGTCGAAACGGATAATACCGGGGATGACAATTATGAAGGACTGCACCAGGTGCGCGCGTGCCTGCGTGGGCGTTCTATGCGTCGCCGCGTTTACAATCCCGACCGCCTGAAATATCCGATGAAACGAGTAGGTGCTCGCGGTGAAGGTAAGTTTGAGCGTATTAGTTGGGAAGAAGCCTACGATATCATCGCCACGAATATGCAGCGCCTGATAAAAGAGTACGGTAACGAATCCATCTATCTGAACTATGGTACCGGTACGCTGGGCGGCACCATGACCCGTTCCTGGCCGCCGGGAAATACTCTGGTTGCGCGTTTGATGAACTGCTGCGGCGGTTATCTGAACCATTATGGTGACTACTCCTCGGCGCAAATAGCCGAAGGTTTGAACTATACCTATGGCGGCTGGGCCGATGGCAACAGTCCGTCAGATATCGAAAACAGTAAACTGGTGGTGCTGTTTGGTAACAACCCTGGCGAGACGCGTATGAGCGGCGGCGGGGTGACCTATTACCTGGAGCAGGCGCGGCAAAAATCAAATGCACGTATGATCATTATCGATCCGCGCTATACCGATACGGGCGCCGGACGCGAAGATGAATGGATCCCGATTCGTCCGGGAACAGATGCGGCACTGGTTAACGGTCTGGCGTATGTCATGATCACCGAAAACCTGGTTGATCAGGAATTCCTCGACAAATATTGTGTCGGCTACGACGAAAAAACGTTGCCTGCCAGCGCGCCGAAAAATGGTCACTACAAAGCGTATATTCTGGGTGATGGGCCAGACGGTGTTGCTAAAACACCGGAATGGGCCTCGCAAATTACCGGTATCCCGGCAGATAAAATCATCAAACTTGCTCGTAAAATCGGTAGCACCAAACCGGCATTTATCAGCCAGGGGTGGGGGCCGCAGCGCCATGCCAACGGCGAAATCGCCACGCGTGCCATTTCGATGCTGGCAATCCTCACCGGGAACGTCGGTATTAACGGTGGTAACAGCGGTGCGCGAGAAGGTTCATACAGCTTACCGTTTGTGCGGATGCCTACTCTGGAAAACCCGATTCAGACCAGCATTTCCATGTTTATGTGGACCGATGCCATTGAACGTGGCCCGGAAATGACGGCACTGCGTGATGGTGTGCGCGGGAAAGATAAGCTGGATGTTCCGATCAAGATGATCTGGAACTATGCCGGTAACTGCCTGATTAACCAGCATTCGGAAATCAACCGTACCCATGAAATCCTCCAGGATGATAAGAAGTGTGAGCTGATTGTGGTTATCGACTGCCACATGACCTCATCGGCAAAATATGCTGACATCCTGCTGCCGGACTGCACTGCCTCCGAACAGATGGACTTTGCGCTGGATGCCTCCTGCGGGAATATGTCTTACGTCATTTTCAACGACCAGGTCATTAAACCGCGCTTTGAATGTAAGACTATCTATGAGATGACCAGCGAACTGGCAAAACGTCTTGGCGTCGAGCAACAGTTTACAGAAGGTCGTACCCAGGAAGAGTGGATGCGCCACCTGTATGCCCAGTCGCGCGAAGCGATTCCGGAACTGCCAACCTTTGAAGAGTTCCGCAAACAGGGGATCTTTAAAAAGCGCGATCCGCAAGGGCATCACGTTGCTTACAAAGCCTTCCGTGAAGATCCGCAGGCTAATCCATTGACCACGCCATCGGGCAAAATTGAGATCTATTCACAGGCGCTGGCTGATATTGCCGCCACCTGGGAATTGCCGGAAGGCGATGTGATCGATCCGCTGCCGATCTATACACCGGGCTTTGAAAGTTATCAGGATCCGCTCAACAAACAGTATCCGCTGCAGCTTACGGGGTTCCATTACAAATCTCGTGTTCACTCGACTTACGGTAACGTAGACGTGCTGAAAGCAGCTTGCCGTCAGGAAATGTGGATCAACCCACTTGATGCGCAAAAACGTGGTATCAGCAACGGCGATAAGGTGCGGATCTTTAACGATCGTGGTGAAGTCCATATTGAGGCGAAAGTGACGCCACGAATGATGCCAGGCGTGGTCGCATTGGGCGAAGGTGCCTGGTATGACCCGGATGCGAAACGTGTCGATAAGGGCGGTTGTATTAACGTACTGACCACTCAACGTCCGTCTCCTCTTGCCAAGGGGAATCCATCACATACGAACCTTGTTCAGGTTGAAAAGGTGTAAGGAGTAACCGATGACAACCCAGTATGGATTTTTTATTGATTCCAGCCGTTGCACCGGTTGCAAAACCTGCGAGCTGGCCTGTAAAGACTACAAAGATCTGACGCCGGAAGTTAGTTTCCGCCGCATTTATGAATATGCTGGTGGAGACTGGCAGGAAGATAACGGCGTCTGGCATCAAAACGTATTTGCCTACTATTTGTCGATTTCATGCAACCACTGCGAAGATCCGGCTTGTACCAAAGTCTGCCCAAGCGGTGCGATGCATAAACGTGAAGATGGTTTTGTCGTTGTCGATGAAGATGTGTGTATTGGCTGTCGTTACTGCCATATGGCCTGCCCGTATGGCGCACCGCAGTACAACGCAACCAAAGGTCATATGACCAAATGTGATGGTTGCTATGACCGCGTCGCAGAAGGTAAAAAACCGATCTGCGTCGAATCTTGCCCGCTACGGGCGCTGGATTTCGGACCTATCGACGAGCTGCGTAAAAAACACGGCGATCTGGCGGCTGTTGCGCCGTTGCCGCGTGCGCACTTCACCAAACCGAATATTGTGATTAAACCTAACGCCAATAGCCGCCCAACCGGGGATACCACTGGCTATCTGGCAAACCCGAAGGAGGTGTGAGATGGGAAGTGGATGGCATGAATGGCCGCTGATGATCTTCACGGTCTTTGGGCAATGTGTGGCGGGCGGTTTTATCGTTCTGGCTTTGGCACTGCTTAAAGGTGACCTGCGAGCAGAAGCCCAGCAGCGTGTTATCGCCTGCATGTTTGGCTTATGGGTTCTGATGGGCATTGGGTTTATCGCCTCTATGCTCCATCTTGGCTCACCAATGCGCGCCTTTAACTCGCTTAACCGGGTAGGGGCTTCAGCACTGAGTAACGAAATCGCCAGCGGTTCGATCTTTTTTGCCGTAGGTGGCATCGGCTGGTTGTTGGCGATGCTGAAAAAATTGTCACCGGCATTACGCACGCTTTGGCTGGTGGTGACGATGGTTCTCGGCGTGGTCTTTGTCTGGATGATGGTGCGTGTCTATAACAGCATCGATACCGTACCGACCTGGTACAGCATCTGGACGCCGATGGGCTTCTTCCTGACCATGTTTATGGGCGGCCCGTTGCTGGGTTACCTGTTGCTGAGCCTGGCTGGCGTCGATGGATGGGCGATGCGTCTGCTGCCTGCAATTTCCGTGTTGGCACTGGTGGTGAGTGGCGTGATGTCAGTAATGCAGGGCGCAGAACTGGCGACCATTCATAGTTCAGTGCAACAGGCTGCCGCACTGGTGCCGGACTATGGTGCGCTGATGTCCTGGCGGATCGTGCTTTTGGCTGTTGCCCTGTGCTTGTGGATTGCACCGCAGGTGAAAGGCTTTCAGCCTGCGGTGCCTCTGCTTTCCGTATCATTCATCCTGCTTCTCGCAGGGGAATTAATCGGCCGCGGGGTATTCTACGGTTTGCATATGACCGTTGGCATGGCCGTTGCCAGTTAAGGTGTAATAACCGGGGTTTCGGCCCCGGTTATCTCTTATTTCTGTTTCGTTAACGTGTCATAACTGGTCATCAAATTACGATAATCAGGAATGTGATTAGAGAACAACGTTGCCAGTCCCTCAATATCGTTACGCCAGTCGCGGTGCAGTTCACAAGCCACGCCGAACCATGTCATCAATTGAGCGCCAGCTTGTGACATACGATCCCACGCTGAATGCCGGGTAATCTCGTTAAAGGTTCCAGAAGCGTCGGTTACCACAAAGACATCAAACCCTTCTTCAATAGCCGAAAGCGCCGGGAATGCTACGCAAACCTCGGTTACCACCCCTGCAATAATCAGTTGTTTTTTACCCGTCGCTTTAACTGCTTTGACAAAATCTTCGTTATCCCAGGCGTTAATATTTCCAGGACGCGCAATATAAGGCGCATCCGGAAACTGTGCTTTCAGCTCGGGGACTAATGGGCCGTTAGGGCCGGTTTCAAAACTGGTGGTGAGAATGGTGGGGAGATTGAAATATTTTGCTAAATCACCCAGCGCCAGCACGTTATTTTTGAATTTGTCGGGGTCAATATCCCGCACAAGGGAAAGCAAACCAGCCTGGTGATCAACTAACAAAACAGCAGCATCATTTTTATCGAGACGAACATACGGTTTGGTCATTCTCTTCTCCTTTTGAGACTCTGTAGCACGCCTGAAAGCGTTCAGGCGCGATGCGTTGCCTTGAAAGCGTAGATGGGAAATCCAGATTTGCTATGACCATGAAAAATTTCGACTGAAATAAACACATGAAGATTGTATTAGATCAATAAAAACAAACAGATGATATTAATTATTTCTTCGTTATTAGTGTTATGAATGAATAATATAAATCGATAATAGAGCCGCTGCGCTATGGTGCATTTTCCCCCATTGACAATGTTTTGGTTGGTGGCATGATGCGCATGAAATTTGAACTTCCTCACGGTTTTAATTCATGTCCACGTATACCCGGCCTGTCATGCTCTTGCTGTCTGGCCTGCTTTTGTTGACTTTGGCGATTGCGGTGCTGAATACGCTCGTGCCTCTATGGCTCGCTCAGGAACACTTGCCCACATGGCAGGTCGGCGTTGTCAGCTCGTCATATTTTACAGGTAACCTCGTTGGTACCCTGCTAACAGGGTATGTCATTAAACGATTTGGGTTTAATCGTAGTTACTACCTGGCTTCCTTTATTTTTGCGGCTGGATGTGCCGGGCTTGGCCTTATGATTGGCTTCTGGAGCTGGCTTGCCTGGCGTTTCGTTGCAGGCGTTGGTTGCGCAATGATTTGGGTTGTGGTTGAAAGCGCGCTGATGTGCAGTGGGACATCCCGTAACCGTGGGCGGCTGCTTGCTGCGTATATGATGGTTTATTACGTGGGGACGTTTTTAGGCCAGTTACTGGTCAGCAAAGTGTCGACTGAGCTGATGGCCGTGTTACCGTGGGCAACGGGTTTGATACTGGCAGGCATCTTACCGTTGTTGTTTACTCGTATTCTGAATCAGCAAACGGAAAAACATCCGGCTACGCCGATTACATCAATGCTTAAACTCCGTCAGGCACGGCTTGGGGTCAATGGCTGTATTATCTCCGGGATTGTCCTGGGCTCTCTGTATGGTCTGATGCCATTGTATCTTAACCATCAGGGGATCAATAACGCCAGCATCGGTTTCTGGATGGCTGTACTGGTCAGCGCAGGAATCCTTGGGCAGTGGCCTATTGGGCGTCTGGCGGATAAATTTGGTCGTCTACTGGTACTGCGCGTTCAGGTTTTTGTTGTCATTCTTGGTAGTATTGCAATGTTAAGCCAGGCCGCGATGGCGCCTTCATTGTTTATTCTTGGTGCTGCGGGGTTCACGCTGTATCCAGTAGCGATGGCCTGGGCTTGTGAGAAGGTTGAACATCATCAACTGGTGGCGATGAATCAGGCTTTACTGTTGAGTTATACAGTCGGTAGTCTGCTTGGTCCGTCTTTTACCGCCATACTGATGCAGAATTTTTCCGATAAACTGTTATTTATTATGATTGCCAGTGTGTCATTTATCTACTTGTTGATGCTGCTGCGTAACGCCGGTCATACACCCAAACCTGTCGCTCATGTGTAAATGAATTAGTGTAGAGTGTGAACATGCTGTATCACACTCTGTTTTTTTGTTTCCTCCATACAACTTGCTTTTACCAAATTTCATTTATGGAAAAATAAAGTGTGCAGCAGGTTATAATTTTTCATTCCGCTATTTTCGTACTTCTTATTAGCCGCGCATAATCCCTCGTTTTACAGGTATCTATTAAAAAAATAGCGAAGGATCGATCTATGGCTGGGAACGTTCAGGAAAAACAGTTGCGCTGGTACAACATTGCACTGATGTCTTTTATTACGGTTTGGGGATTTGGCAATGTTGTTAATAATTATGCCAACCAGGGGTTGGTCGTTGTTTTTTCATGGCTGTTTATATTTGCGCTCTATTTTACACCATATGCATTGATTGTCGGTCAGTTGGGGTCGACTTTTAAAGATGGGAAAGGCGGAGTCAGTACCTGGATTAAACACACAATGGGCCCCGGATTGGCTTATCTTGCCGCGTGGACCTATTGGGTGGTGCATATACCCTATCTGGCACAAAAACCACAGGCCATTCTGATTGCGCTCGGCTGGGCGATGAAAGGTGACGGTTCATTAATCAAAGAATATTCAGTTGTAGCCTTACAGGGGTTAACGCTGGTGCTGTTTGTCTTCTTTATGTGGATCGCTTCACGTGGTATGAAATCGCTGAAAATCGTCGGCTCTGTGGCAGGGATTGCGATGTTTATCATGTCGCTCCTGTATGTGGCGATGGCAGTAACCGCGCCTGCGATTACTGAAGTGCATATTGCGACCACGAACATTACCTGGGAAACGTTCATTCCCCATATCGATTTTACCTACATTACCACTATTTCAATGCTGGTTTTCGCGGTTGGCGGTGCAGAGAAGATTTCTCCCTACGTTAATCAAACGCGCAACCCAGGAAAAGAATTTCCAAAAGGGATGCTATGCCTGGCGGTGATGGTTGCGGTTTGTGCCATTCTGGGCTCTCTCGCAATGGGGATGATGTTTGACTCGCGTAATATTCCTGATGACTTAATGACTAACGGTCAGTATTACGCTTTTCAGAAGCTGGGCGAGTATTACAACATGGGGAATACCCTGATGGTGATTTACGCCATTGCAAATACCCTGGGACAAGTCGCCGCTCTGGTGTTCTCCATCGATGCTCCTCTGAAAGTGTTATTAGGTGATGCGGATAGTAAATATATTCCTGCCAGATTGTGCCGGACCAATGATTCAGGTACACCGGTTAATGGTTATCTACTGACCCTGGTGCTGGTGGCGATTCTGATTATGCTGCCAACACTGGGTATTGGTGACATGAATAATCTCTACAAATGGCTGCTCAATTTGAACTCAGTAGTGATGCCACTGCGTTATTTGTGGGTGTTCGTGGCGTTTATTGCAGTAGTTCGCCTGGCGCAGAAATATAAACCGGAATATGTCTTTATTCGTAATAAGTCTCTGGCGATGACTGTCGGGATTTGGTGTTTTGCCTTTACTGCTTTTGCCTGTTTGACGGGGATCTTCCCGAAAATGGAAGCCTTCACTGCAGAGTGGACCTTCCAGCTAGCGCTGAATATCGCTACACCATTTGTGCTGGTGGGGTTGGGGTTGATATTCCCGCTATTGGCTCGTAAAGCGAATACGAACTAATCATTGTGGTTAGTTCTGCAGAATGAAGCGCGGAATAACAAAGCGGCAACTCAATAAAGTTGCCGCTTTACGGGGAAATTAGAACATTACTTTATGACCATATTGCTCAAGAATACCTTTCACGCGTTCCATGGTCTCTTTCTTCGGTGGTTTAACACCATCAAGTTTGTATTCTTCACCCATCGCCACCCATTTGTGTTTGCCCAGCTCGTGGTAGGGGAGAAGCTCGATTTTCTCAACGTTGCCCATATCACGGGTAAATTCACCGAGGCGATGCGCTGAATCGTCATCGTCAGACCAGCCTGGGACCACAACGTAGCGGATCCAGACCTTCACATTTTTGTTCGCCAGATATTTGGCGAACTCCAGCGTACGATGATTGGAAACGCCGACCAGATTCTGGTGGATCTCGTCGTTCATCTGTTTGAGATCGAGCATTACCAGATCGGTCACTTCCAGCAGTTCATCAATCACTGGATCGTAACGACGAACAAAGCCGTTGGTATCCAGACAGGTATGAATGCCTTCTTTTTTGCAGGCGCGGAACCAGTCACGAACAAATTCAGCTTGCAGGATTGCTTCACCGCCGGATGCGGTAACGCCACCGCCTGAAGCATTCATAAAGTGGCGATAGGTCACCACCTCTTTCATTAAATCTTCAACGGTAACTTCTTTGCCGCCATGCGTGTCCCAGGTGTCGCGGTTATGGCAATACAGGCAGCGCATCAGGCAGCCCTGGAAAAAGGTGATAAAGCGAATACCCGGGCCGTCTACGGTTCCACAGGATTCAAAGGAGTGAATGCGACCAATAACTGACATTGCGGTGTTTCTCCAGATGTGGCCCATCTGAGGCCGTGTTGGTGCGCAGCTCGAAGGCTACGTCGAGTCTGTTTTGGCAGTTACCCTAAAGTATAGATAGCTGACAAAAAAGGCTCTCTTGCTAAAAAAGGCCCCACTTTCGTGGAGCCTTTATTGTACGCTTTTTACTGTAAGATTTCAGTCAAATCTAATTACATAGATTGAGTGAAGGTACGAGTAATAACGTCCTGCTGCTGTTCTTTAGTCAGCGAGTTGAAACGTACTGCGTAGCCAGATACACGGATGGTCAGCTGCGGATATTTTTCCGGGTTTTCCATCGCGTCGAGCAGCATTTCACGGTTCATCACGTTAACGTTCAGGTGCTGACCACCTTCGATGGACGCTTCGTGGTGGAAGTAACCATCCATCAGACCAGCCAGGTTGGTCTTACGAACTTCGTCGTCTTTACCCAGTGCGTTCGGAACGATAGAGAAGGTGTAAGAGATACCATCTTTAGCGTAAGCGAACGGCAGTTTAGCAACGGAAGTCAGAGACGCTACTGCACCTTTCTGGTCACGGCCGTGCATCGGGTTAGCACCCGGTCCGAACGGCGCGCCAGCACGACGACCGTCTGGGGTGTTACCGGTTTTCTTACCATACACAACGTTAGAAGTGATGGTCAGAACAGACTGAGTCGGGATAGCGTCACGGTAGGTGTGCAGTTTCTGAATTTTCTTCATGAAACGTTCTACCAGGTCAACAGCCAGGTCATCTACACGCGGATCGTTGTTACCAAACTGCGGGTATTCGCCTTCGATTTCGAAGTCGATAGCCAGACCGTCTTCGTCACGAATCGGTTTAACTTTCGCATATTTGATTGCAGACAGGGAGTCAGCAGCAACGGACAGACCAGCGATACCACACGCCATGGTGCGGATAACGTCACGGTCATGCAGCGCCATCAGAGAGGCTTCGTAGCTGTACTTGTCGTGCATGTAGTGGATGATGTTCAGTGCAGTGATGTACTGTTTAGCCAGCCAGTCCATGAAGTGATCCATGCGCTCCATCACTTCATCGTAGTTCAGGAGGTCGCCTTTGATCGGTTCAGACTTCGGACCAACCTGCATTTTCAGTTTTTCGTCAACGCCGCCGTTGATTGCGTACAGCATGGTTTTCGCCAGGTTTGCACGCGCACCGAAGAACTGCATTTGTTTACCAACGATCATCGGGCTTACGCAGCAAGCGATAGCGTAGTCATCGTTGTTGAAGTCCGGACGCATCAGGTCATCGTTCTCATACTGCAGAGAAGAGGTGTCGATGGACACTTTAGCGGCGAATTTCTTGAAGTTCAGCGGCAGTTTTTCAGACCACAGAATGGTCATGTTCGGTTCCGGAGACGGACCCATGGTGTACAGGGTGTTCAGGAAACGGAAGCTGTTTTTGGTAACTAGGGTACGACCGTCGAGGCCCATACCACCGATAGATTCGGTTGCCCAGATCGGGTCGCCAGAGAACAGTTCATCGTACTCCGGAGTACGCAGGAAGCGAACCATACGCAGTTTCATGACCAGGTGGTCAACCATTTCCTGCGCTTCTTGTTCGGTGATCTTGCCAGCTTTCAGGTCACGTTCGATGTACACATCCAGGAAGGTGGAGGTACGACCGAAGGACATTGCAGCACCGTTCTGAGACTTAACAGCAGCCAGGTAGCCGAAGTAAGTCCACTGGATAGCTTCCTGAGCGTTGGTAGCCGGACCAGAGATGTCGTAGCCGTATTTAGCAGCCATTTCTTTCATCTGACCCAGAGCGCGGTGCTGTTCAGCAATTTCTTCGCGCAGACGGATAGTTGCTTCCAGGTTTACGCCGTTTTCCAGGTCAGCCTGCAGAGAGGTGAACTGTGCCAGTTTGTCTTTCATCAGGTAGTCGATACCGTACAGCGCAACGCGACGGTAGTCACCGATGATACGACCACGGCCATAAGCATCTGGCAGACCGGTCAGAACACCAGATTTACGGCAACGCAGGATGTCCGGAGTGTAAACGTCGAACACGCCCTGGTTGTGAGTTTTACGGTATTCAGTGAAGATTTTTTTGATCATCGGATCCAGTTCGCGGTTGTACGCTTTGCAGGAACCTTCGATCATTTTGATACCACCGAACGGGATAAGAGCACGTTTCAGCGGAGCTTCAGTCTGCAGACCAACGATTTTCTCAAGCTGCTTGTTGATGTAGCCAGCGTCGTGAGAGGTGATGGTGGAAGCAACAGCGGTGTCAAAGTCAACTGGCGCGTGAGTGCGGTTTTCCAGTTTAACGCCTTCCATTACTTTGTCCCACAGGGTGGTGGTCGCTTCAGTAGCGCCAGCCAGGAAGGACTCGTCACCCTCGTACGGAGTGTAGTTTTTCTGAATGAAGTCACGGACGTTTACTTCATTCTGCCAGTCACCTTTGGTAAAACCTTCCCAGGCTGTGGCTAACTTTTCATTAAGCTCGGACATGTAACACCTACCTTCTTAAGTGGATTTTTTATTTACTGCGTACTTCGACAACCATTAATGGTGATCGTTTTCACGCAGGTAAATGACCCAGTATGTCAACCCAACCAACAAACCACCGCCGATAATATTACCGATCGTAACCGGAATCAGGTTATCAGTGATGAAGTTCATCACGGTCAGGTGAGAAAAATTTTCCGGTGCAGAACCGACAGCGGTCCAGAATTCCGGAGATGCGAAGTCGCGGATTACAATACCCATCGGGATCATAAACATGTTTGCGATACTGTGCTCAAAACCGCTGGCAACAAACATCGCGACCGGCAGCACCATGATAAACGCTTTGTCCATCAGGCTGCGGCCAGAATAACTCATCCATACTGCCAGACATACCATCAGGTTTGCCAGGATACCAAGACAGACGGCCTCAATAAAAGTATGGTGCACTTTGTGGTCGGCGGTTTGTAGGACGTTTAGTCCCCATTGACCATTCGCGGTCATATATTCGCCAGAAAGCCACATTAAAAGTACAAACAGCAGTGCGCCGACCAGGTTGCCAAAATAGACATTTAGCCAGTTTTTCGCCAACTGGCCCCAGGTGATGCGCCCACTCGCCTTGGCAACAACAATCAACACTGTGGAAGTAAAGAGATCGGCTCCGCAGACAACACAAAGAATCAGCCCCAGAGAGAAGCAAATGCCGCCAACCAGTTTTGCCATGCCGAAGGGCATTGTGCCTGTGCCAGTGGTTGCTGTGATATAGAAGACGAATGCGATTGAGATGAAAACACCGGCGGTAATCGCCAGATAGAAAGTCTTAAGCGGATGTTTCGTTGCTTTATAGACACCTGCCTCTTCGGCCACTTTGGCCATTGCTGCAGGAAGTAAAAGATCAAAAGGGTTGTCAGCTTTCACACTAACTCTCTCTTTATTAAGTCGGCGACGAGATACTAACAAAGCATTATAGATGAGAAATTGATATAGATCATATCTCGCCTGGCTTATAGGCCCGTAACTCGCATGGTTTTTATGCAAATACGGAGTAAATATTTGATTATCCAAATAAAAATAAATTTTAAAAATTAACAAATGAGTTGAATTTTTTCCGCATCCTCCGCTAAAACAGTTAATTAAAAGGGAGCACCAGGCGAATAAAGTAACAATATCGATCGTATTTATTAAATACAAATTACCGATATTTAACCTTATAATTACAATTATTTTATTAATGCAAATATATGTAAAGCGGGGCATTAAAAAAACGCCCCGTAATATAACTCAGACGAATCATTAAGCCTACATTGCGTAGGCTATTTGATTTTATTTTGCCCAGAATGCTGCTTTGGCGCGCTGCAGCTTTTCGTAGGCCTTCAACAACGACTGATGTGCAGCAAACGCGTGCAGATCGCTATCTACTGGTTGCAAGCCATAAAACGCCGCTTCGCCGCTCATTGCCGCACTGGCGGCTTCTACGGCATCTGCGCCGTACATGCGAACAAACGCATTCAGATATTGCAGTGGCTGGCGATCTTCTTCCTGTGCCAGTAATAACAACGTTTGCAGGCAACGATAATAGTTGGCGCGTTCCGGACTAAATACTGATGAGTTAAATTCCATCGTCCATTCGGTCCAGACCAGAGCCTGTTCCAGATCGCCACCAGCCAGCGCCAGCATGGCTTTTAATTCACCGATACGCAGAGTGTACCAGCCGTTATCCGGTCCGGTCGCCAGACCCAGCAGCTCACGCACGCGGGTAAAGTCATCAAAACCTTCTTCATCCAGTTGCTCGATGAGGTTCAGGTAATCTTCCTTTTCCCACTCGCTACCGGGCAGTGACAGAATTGTTTCCCGTAAATGGCTGCCCATACCGTTATTTGCCAGCCATAAATCTTCAGCCGGATAAATATCGGACATGCCAGGCACGATAATGCGGCAAGCGTAGACACCCAGATGCTCGTAATCGGCAATATAAACTTCTTTATCTTCCTTTTTGAAGATAGCCATCAGCGTGGCGAACTCTTCTTCAGTGGTGCCGGAGAAGTTCCAGTCCACAAACGGATAATCGGCATCCTGCTTGAACAGGTCCCAGGAGATCAAACCGCTGGAGTCGATAAAGTGCGTTTCGAGGTTAGTATGTTCAGCGACTTCTTCATCATCGAAGGTTGGCGGAGTAAACACATCCAGGTCTTTCAAACCGCGGCCTTGCAGCAGTTCGGTCACGGTACGTTCCAGTGCTACGCCAAAATCAGGATGCGCACCGAAAGAGGCAAAGCAGGTACCGTTAGCAGGATTGAACAGTACCACGCAAATTACCGGATACTGGCCGCCAAGCGAACCATCATATGCGAAGATCGGGAAACCTTCTGCTTCCAGTGTTTCGATCGCTTCAACCACCGCTGGGTAACGCGCCAGCACGTCTGCCGGGATCTCTGGCAGGCTTATGCTTTCAGCAATAATGCGGTTTTTCACATAGCGTTCGAAAACTTCAGACAATCCCTGAACGCGTGCTTCGTTGCGGGTATTACCTGCGGACATACCGTTGGAGACGTACAGGTTACCAATGATATTCATCGGAATATAAACGGTCTGATTGTCGGACTGACGCGTAAACGGCAGGCCGCAAATACCACGATCTTCGTTACCGGATTGCAGGTCAATCAGCATGCTACCGGTCAGTTCATTTTCCGGATCGTAAAATGCGCGCAGACGGTCATCGAGCAGCCCTTCTGGCACATCGTCATTTTCGGTCAGCGGGAACCATTTTTCGTTGGGATAATGCACGAACGGACCGTTGGCGATGGTTTCGCCCAGCCAGAAGTCCGCAAAAAAGTAGTTGGTAGACAGACGCTCGAAATATTCACCGAGGGCAGAAGCCAGCGCCGCTTTTTTGGTTGCGCCTTTGCCGTTGGTAAAACACAGGGCGCACTCTTTGTCGCGAATGTGCACAGACCAGACGTTCGGTACCGGATTCAGCCAGGAGGCCTCTTCAATCTGAAAACCGAGGTCGGAGAGTTTTTGCTGGAAGCGAGCGATGGAATCTTCCAGTGCGGCATCTTTGCCGGGGATAAATGTTTGCGTCATGAAAATCACTTTAGTCGTACGGAAAGCGCGCAATAATACGGGTTTTATCTCAAAGGTGCTATCACCGCCGCCATGCCGATGAACTGTTGACTATGCTTTTAGCGGATAAACCACGATAAGAGCATAAAAATGAAGGCGTTCGATCTCCACCGTATGGCATTCGATAAAGTGCCTTTTGATTTCCTTGGCGAAGTTGCACTACGTAGTCTCTATACCTTTGTGTTGGTCTTTTTGTTTCTCAAAATGACAGGGAGACGCGGCGTGCGGCAAATGTCGCTATTTGAAGTATTAATCATTCTGACGCTGGGATCGGCGGCGGGGGATGTGGCGTTTTATGACGATGTGCCAATGGTCCCGGTGCTTATCGTCTTTATTACTCTGGCGTTGTTATACCGCCTGGTGATGTGGTTGATGGCGCACAGTGAAAAACTGGAAGATTTGCTGGAAGGTAAACCGGTTGTCATTATTGAAGATGGCGAGCTGGCCTGGTCGAAACTCAATAACTCCAACATGACGGAATTTGAGTTCTTTATGGAACTACGGTTGCGTGGCGTGGAACAACTGGGGCAGGTACGTTTGGCTATTCTCGAAACCAACGGGCAAATTAGCGTCTATTTCTTTGAAAATGAAAAAGTAAAACCGGGCTTACTTATTTTACCCAGTGACTGTACTCAGCGTTACAAAGTGGTGCCGGAGTCGGCGGACTATGCATGCATCCGTTGCAGTGAAATCATTCATATGAATGCGGGGGAAAAACAATTATGTCCGCGCTGTGCAAATCCAGAATGGACGAAGGCAAGTCGGGCAAAACGGGTGACCTGACAGTAAAAACATCGGCTTTTTGATAATAATCCGAGAGATTCTTTTGTGTGATGCAAGCCACATTTTTGCCCTCAACGGTTTTACTCATTGCGATGTGTGTCACTGAATGATAAAACCGATAGCCACAGGAATAATGTATTACCTGTGGTCGCAATCGATTGACCGCGGGTTAATAGCAACGCAACGTGGTGAGGGGAAATGGCTCAAATCTTCAATTTTAGTTCTGGTCCGGCAATGCTACCGGCAGAGGTGCTTAAACAGGCTCAACAGGAACTGCGCGACTGGAACGGTCTTGGTACGTCGGTGATGGAAGTGAGTCACCGTGGCAAAGAGTTCATTCAGGTTGCAGAGGAAGCCGAGAAGGATTTTCGTGATCTTCTTAATATCCCCTCCAACTACAAGGTATTGTTCTGCCACGGCGGCGGTCGCGGTCAGTTTGCTGCTGTACCGCTGAATATTCTTGGTGATAAAACCACCGCAGATTATGTTGATGCCGGTTACTGGGCGGCAAGTGCCATTAAAGAAGCGAAAAAATACTGCACGCCTAATGTCTTTGACGCCAAAGTGACTGTTGATGGTCTGCGTGCGGTTAAGCCAATGCGCGAATGGCAACTCTCTGATAATGCTGCTTATATGCATTACTGCCCGAATGAAACCATTGATGGTATCGCCATCGACGAAACGCCAGACTTCGGCAAAGATGTGGTGGTCGCAGCCGACTTCTCTTCAACCATTCTTTCCCGTCCGATTGACGTCAGCCGTTATGGCGTAATTTACGCTGGCGCGCAGAAAAATATCGGCCCGGCTGGCCTGACAATCGTCATCGTTCGTGAAGATTTGCTGGGCAAAGCGAATATCGCTTGTCCGTCGATTCTGGATTATTCCATCCTCAACGATAACGACTCCATGTTTAACACGCCGCCAACGTTTGCCTGGTATCTGTCTGGTCTGGTCTTCAAATGGCTGAAAGCGAACGGCGGTGTGGCTGCAATGGATAAGATCAATCAGCAAAAAGCAGAACTGCTGTATGGTGTGATTGATAACAGCGATTTCTACCGCAATGATGTGGCGAAAGCTAACCGTTCGCGGATGAACGTGCCGTTCCAGTTGGCGGATAGCGCGCTTGATAAATTGTTCCTCGAAGAGTCTTTCGCTGCGGGCTTACATGCGCTGAAAGGTCACCGTGTGGTCGGCGGAATGCGTGCTTCTATTTATAACGCCATGCCGCTGGAAGGCGTTAAAGCACTGACAGACTTCATGGTTGAGTTCGAGCGTCGTCACGGCTAATGCCGACATTTTGCGTAATCCCCACAGCCAGACTGTGGGGTTTTTATTTCTGTTGTAGAGAGTTGAGTTCATGGAATCCCTGACGTTGCACCCCATCGCCCGTGTCGATGGCACTATTAATCTGCCCGGTTCCAAGAGCGTTTCTAACCGCGCTTTATTGCTGGCGGCATTAGCACACGGCAAAACAGTATTAACTAATCTGCTGGATAGCGATGACGTGCGCCATATGCTGAATGCATTAACGGCGTTAGGGGTAAGTTACACGCTTTCAGCCGATCGTACGCGTTGCGAAATCATCGGTAACGGCGGTCCATTACACGCAGAAAGCGCGCTGGAGTTGTTTCTTGGAAACGCCGGAACGGCTATGCGTCCGCTGGCGGCGGCACTTTGTCTGGGAAACAATGATATTGTCCTGACTGGTGAGCCGCGTATGAAAGAACGCCCGATTGGTCATCTGGTGGATGCGTTGCGCCAGGGCGGAGCGAAAATCACTTACCTGGAACAAGATAATTATCCACCGTTGCGTTTACAGGGCGGTTTTACTGGCGGCAACGTTGACGTTGATGGCTCCGTTTCCAGCCAGTTCCTCACCGCACTGTTAATGACTGCGCCTCTTGCGCCGAAAGATACAGTTATTCGTATTAAAGGTGATCTGGTTTCTAAACCTTATATCGATATCACGCTCAACCTGATGAAAACGTTTGGTGTTGAGATTGAAAATCAGCACTATCAACAATTTGTCGTAAAAGGGGGGCAGTCTTATCAGTCTCCGGGTACTTATTTGGTCGAAGGAGATGCATCTTCAGCTTCTTACTTCCTGGCAGCAGCAGCAATCAAAGGCGGCACGGTAAAAGTGACCGGCATTGGACGCAACAGTATGCAGGGCGATATTCGATTTGCTGATGTACTGGAAAAAATGGGGGCGACCATTAGCTGGGGCGATGATTATATTGCCTGCACGTGTGGCGAACTGAACGCCATCGATATGGATATGAACCATATTCCCGATGCGGCGATGACCATTGCCACGACGGCGTTATTTGCAAAAGGCACAACCACGCTGCGCAATATTTATAACTGGCGCGTAAAAGAAACGGATCGCCTGTTCGCGATGGCAACAGAGCTACGTAAAGTCGGTGCAGAAGTTGAAGAGGGGCACGATTTCATTCGCATAACTCCACCGGAAAAACTGAACTTTGCCGAGATCGCGACATACAATGATCACCGGATGGCGATGTGTTTCTCGCTGGTGGCATTGTCAGATACGCCAGTGACGATTCTTGACCCCAAATGTACGGCTAAAACCTTCCCGGATTACTTCGAACAACTGGCGCGGATAAGCCAACCAGCTTGAATAACGGGCGATAAATAGACAAATATTTCTTTCTAAAAACGTCGGCACATTGCCGGCGTTTTTTTTCGGACCTTGTGAGTCATTTTGAACAGTGGTAACGTCGATTATCAATGTAAGTTATTGATACATAATATTTATATATGATTAATCAACGGATGATTCACATGAAGAATACTAAATTACTGCTGGCGATTGCGACTTCTGCAGCACTACTGACAGGGTGTCAAAATACGCACGGTATTGATACCAATATGGCTATCAGCTCCGGTTTAAATGCCTATAAAGCTGCAACGTTAAGCGACGCCGATGCAAAAGCCATTGCCAATCAGGGCTGTACCGAAATGGACAGCGGCAATCAAGTTGCAAGCAAATCCAGCAAGTACGGTAAACGTCTGGCAAAAATCGCCAAAGCATTGGGTAACAACATTAACGGTACGCCGGTCAACTATAAGGTTTATATGACCAGCGACGTTAACGCATGGGCGATGGCAAACGGCTGTGTCCGTGTCTACAGTGGCCTGATGGACATGATGAACGACAACGAAATTGAAGGCGTTCTGGGTCATGAACTGGGACACGTTGCATTGGGTCACTCACTGGCTGAAATGAAAGCATCTTATGCGATCGTTGCCGCACGCGATGCAATTTCCGCCACCAGCGGTGTTGCTTCCCAGCTTTCTCGCTCGCAACTGGGCGATATCGCAGAAGGCGCTATCAATGCTAAGTACTCCCGCGATAAAGAGTCTGAAGCAGATGATTTCTCCTTTGATCTGCTGAAGAAACGTGGCATTAACACCCAGGGACTGGTCGGTAGCTTTGAAAAACTGGCCAGCCTGGATGGCGGTCGTACTCAGTCTATGTTTGACTCTCATCCACCATCAGCAGAGCGTGCACAGCACATCCGCGATCGTATCGCCTCCGGTAAGTAAATCATTGTCATCTTTCGGGCTGGTCTTTCGCCAGCCCGCTATAATTGCGCAATAAATCCCCATCTGAATACAGACAAAACTGGTTTTTGCACACAACGTTAACGATTTGTGGCGCCGACGCGTATAATGCGCGCGGTTATGTTAACGGTACGCCTGTTTTAAGGAGATAAAGATGACGGCAATTGCCCCGGTTATTACCATTGATGGCCCAAGCGGTGCAGGGAAAGGCACCTTGTGTAAGGCTATGGCGGAAGCGTTGCAATGGCATCTGCTGGACTCGGGTGCAATTTATCGCGTACTGGCACTGGCGGCATTACATCACCATGTTGATGTTGCGTCGGAAGATGCGCTGGTGCCGCTGGCATCCCATCTGGATGTACGTTTTGTGTCGACCAATGGCAATCTGGAAGTGATCCTCGAAGGGGAAGATGTCAGCGGCGAAATTCGTACTCAGGAAGTGGCGAATGCTGCTTCACAAGTCGCTGCATTCCCACGCGTTCGTGAAGCATTATTGCGTCGCCAACGCGCATTCCGAGAGTTACCCGGTTTGATCGCCGATGGTCGCGATATGGGGACAGTGGTATTCCCTGATGCGCCAGTAAAAATTTTCCTTGACGCCTCCTCGGAAGAACGTGCGCATCGCCGCATGCTACAGTTGCAGGAGAAGGGCTTTAGTGTTAACTTTGAGCGCCTTTTGGCCGAGATCAAAGAACGCGACGACCGCGATCGTAATCGCGCGGTAGCGCCCTTGGTTCCGGCAGCCGATGCTTTAGTTTTGGATTCCACCACCTTAAGCATTGAGCAAGTGATTGAAAAAGCGTTACACTACGCGCGCCAAAAATTGGCTCTCGCATAAGCGACCGAATTTGCAGTACCCCCGTTGCAATGGAATGACAGCGGGTATGTTAAACAACCCCATCCGGCACGGAGCCAGGTGGACGTTAAATATAAACCTGAAGATTAAACATGACTGAATCTTTTGCTCAACTCTTTGAAGAGTCCTTAAAAGAAATCGAAACCCGCCCGGGTTCTATCGTTCGTGGCGTTGTTGTTGCTATCGACAAAGATGTAGTACTGGTTGACGCTGGTCTGAAATCTGAGTCCGCCATCCCGGCAGAGCAGTTCAAAAACGCCCAGGGCGAGCTGGAAATCCAGGTAGGTGACGAAGTTGACGTTGCTCTGGACGCAGTAGAAGACGGCTTCGGTGAAACTCTGCTGTCCCGTGAGAAAGCTAAACGTCACGAAGCCTGGATCACGCTGGAAAAAGCTTACGAAGATGCTGAAACTGTTACCGGTGTTATCAACGGCAAAGTTAAGGGCGGCTTCACTGTTGAGCTGAACGGTATTCGTGCGTTCCTGCCAGGTTCTCTGGTAGACGTTCGTCCGGTGCGTGACACTCTGCACCTGGAAGGCAAAGAGCTTGAATTCAAAGTAATCAAGCTGGATCAGAAGCGCAACAACGTTGTTGTTTCTCGTCGTGCCGTTATCGAATCCGAAAACAGCGCAGAGCGCGATCAGCTGCTGGAAAACCTGCAGGAAGGCATGGAAGTTAAAGGTATCGTTAAGAACCTCACTGACTACGGTGCATTCGTTGATCTGGGCGGCGTTGACGGCCTGCTGCACATCACTGACATGGCCTGGAAACGCGTTAAGCATCCGAGCGAAATCGTCAACGTGGGCGACGAAATCACTGTTAAAGTGCTGAAGTTCGACCGCGAACGTACCCGTGTATCTCTGGGCCTGAAACAGCTGGGCGAAGATCCGTGGGTAGCTATCGCTAAACGTTATCCGGAAGGTACCAAACTGACTGGTCGCGTGACCAACCTGACCGACTACGGCTGCTTCGTTGAAATCGAAGAAGGCGTTGAAGGCTTGGTACACGTTTCCGAAATGGATTGGACCAACAAAAACATCCACCCGTCCAAAGTTGTTAACGTTGGCGATGTAGTGGAAGTTATGGTTCTGGATATCGACGAAGAACGTCGTCGTATCTCCCTGGGTCTGAAACAGTGCAAAGCTAACCCGTGGCAGCAGTTCGCGGAAACCCACAACAAGGGCGACCGTGTTGAAGGTAAAATCAAGTCTATCACTGACTTTGGTATCTTCATCGGCCTGGACGGCGGCATCGACGGCCTGGTTCACCTGTCTGACATCTCCTGGAACGTTGCAGGCGAAGAAGCAGTTCGTGAATACAAAAAAGGCGACGAAATCGCTGCAGTTGTTCTGCAGGTTGACGCAGAACGTGAACGTATCTCCCTGGGCGTTAAACAGCTCGCAGAAGATCCGTTCAACAACTGGGTTGCTCTGAACAAGAAAGGCGCTATCGTAACCGGTAAAGTAACTGCAGTTGACGCTAAAGGCGCAACCGTAGAACTGGCTGACGGCGTTGAAGGTTACCTGCGTGCTTCTGAAGCATCCCGTGACCGCGTTGAAGACGCTACCCTGGTTCTGAGCGTTGGCGACGAAGTTGAAGCTAAATTCACTGGCGTTGATCGTAAAAACCGCGCAATCAGCCTGTCTGTTCGTGCGAAAGACGAAGCTGACGAGAAAGATGCAATCGCAACTGTTAACAAACAGGAAGATGCAAACTTCTCCAACAACGCAATGGCTGAAGCTTTCAAAGCAGCTAAAGGCGAGTAATTCTCTGACTCTTCGGGATTTTTATTCCGAAGTTTGCTGAGTTTACTTGACAGATTGCAGGTTTCGTCCTGTAATCAAGCACTAAGGGCGGCTACGGCCGCCCTTAATCAATGCAGCAACAGCAGCCGTTAAATTTGCCTTTAAGGAACCGGAGGAATCATGACCAAGTCAGAATTGATAGAAAGACTTGCCACCCAGCAATCGCACATTCCCGCCAAGACGGTTGAAGATGCAGTAAAAGAGATGCTGGAGCATATGGCCTCGACTCTTGCGCAGGGCGAGCGTATTGAAATCCGCGGTTTCGGCAGTTTCTCTTTGCACTACCGCGCACCGCGTACCGGACGTAATCCGAAGACTGGCGATAAAGTAGAGCTGGAAGGAAAATACGTTCCTCACTTTAAACCTGGTAAAGAACTGCGCGATCGCGCCAATATTTACGGTTAAGTTTTAGTAAAACTTGAACGCGGAAAAAGCACCTGACGGGTGCTTTTTTCATTTCTGCAATATGGTTCTGGAAGCTGTCTCGCAGAGTTGTGTACAGTTTTCATGATCCTGCTAAATTCTTCTGAACGTGCCTCGGGCAACGCAAAACTCCCGCCAGACAACCACTCAACAAAGTTGCACACTTTCCAAAAACAGGGAGGAGTGCATGAAAATAACGACAGTTAGCCTGTGCATAATTTGCGGGATTTTACCGCTGCTGATTTTGCCGCAGTTGCCTGGGACATTAACTCTCGCGAGTCTAACTGTATTCGTCTGCGTACTGGCATTTATTCCTGTTAAAGTCGTCCGTTATTTCACGCTGACATTGCTGTTTTTTCTTTGGGGCGTGTTGGCGGCGAAGCAAATTCTGTGGGCAGGAGAAAACTTAACTGGCGCGACGCAGGATGCAGTCGTCGAGATTACCGCCACTGACGGCATGACCACGCATTACGGGCAAATTACTCATCTACAAGGGCGGCGGTTATTTCCCGCGCCAGGCATCGCGTTATATGGCGAATATTTGCCACAATCGGTATGCGCTGGGCAACGATGGTCGATGAAACTGAAAGTGCGTGCTGTTCACGGTCAACTTAATGATGGCGGCTTTGACAGCCAGCGTTATGCCATTGCCCAGCATCAGCCACTTACCGGACGTTTTCTGCAAGCAAGCGTCATTGAACCAGGTTGTAGCCTACGTGCGCAATATCTGGCATCCCTGCAAACGACGCTGCAGCCGTATTCATGGCAGACGGTGATGCTCGGCTTAGGAATGGGTGAACGGTTATCGGTATCTAAAGAAATTAAAAATATAATGCGCGATACCGGTACGGCACATTTAATGGCGATATCGGGTTTACACATCGCTTTTGCAGCATTACTGGCTGCGGGGCTAATTCGTGGCGGGCAAATTTTCCTCCCCGGGCGTTGGATTTACTGGCAGATGCCATTAATCGGTGGAGTTTGCTGCGCTGCTTTTTATGCCTGGCTTACCGGTATGCAGCCGCCTGCATTGCGTACCGTGGTGGCGCTTGCGACCTGGGAGCGCTCAAATTGAGCGGCCGGCAATGGAGTGGTTGGGATGTGTGGATATGCTGCCTGGCAGCAATTCTGCTGATGGATCCTGTCGCTATCCTCTCGCAAAGTTTGTGGCTCTCTGCCGCAGCGGTGGCAGCGCTGATATTTTGGTATCAGTGGTTTCCCTGCCCAGTCAGGGCATTGCCGCCTGTATTGCAATCTATTGTTTCACTTATCCATCTGCAACTTGGTATAACACTCCTGCTAATGCCGGTGCAAATAGTCATATTTCATGGCATTAGTCTGACTTCATTTATGGCAAATTTGTTCGCTATTCCCTTAGTGACATTTATTTCGGTTCCGTTGATCCTCGCCGCGATGGTTGTGCATTTAAGCGGGCCATTAATCCTGGAACAAGGTATATGGTTTCTTGCCGATCGGTCCTTAGCTTTACTTTTTTGGGGGTTAAAGAGTTTGCCTGAAGGGTGGATAAGCATTGCTGAACGTTGGCAATGGCTATCATTTTCGCCCTGGTTATTACTGGTGATATGGCGACTAAACGCATGGCAAACGTTGCCTGCGGTGTGTATGGCTGGAGGAATTATAATGTGTTGGCCACTGTGGCAAAAACCACGGTCTGATGAGTGGCAGGTTTATATGCTTGATGTCGGGCAAGGGCTGGCAATGGTGATCGCTCGAAACGGTAAAGCGGTTCTCTATGATACAGGGCTCGCCTGGCCGGAGGGGGACAGTGGGCAACAACTGATTATTCCCTGGCTCCGCTGGCATGACCTTGAACCGGTAGGCGTTATTCTTAGTCATGAACATCTTGATCATCGGGGTGGGCTGGACTCGATATTACATGCCTGGCCGACGTTATGGGTAAGAAGCCCCTTAAACTGGGTGCATCATCAGCCCTGCGTGCGTGGCGAAGCGTGGCAGTGGCAAGGATTGCAGTTTAGCGTGCACTGGCCTTTGCAAGGGAGTAACGAAAAGGGAAATAACCATTCCTGTGTGATTAAGGTTGATGATGGAACACATAGCATTCTTTTGACTGGCGATATTGAAGCCCCCGCTGAACAAAAAATGCTAAGTCATTACTGGCAACAGGTTCAGGCAACTTTGATTCAGGTACCCCATCACGGTAGTAATACCTCGTCATCAGTGCCATTGATTCAGCGGGTAAATGGAAAAATGGCACTGGCATCGGCATCGCGCTATAACGCATGGCGATTACCCTCCAGCAAAGTCAAACTTCGCTATCAACTACAAGGATATCAATGGGTTGACACCCCACATCAGGGGCAAATAACGGTCTATTTTTCAGCGCAAGGTTGGCGGGTGAGCAGCCTAAGGGAGCAAATTTTACCTCGTTGGTATCATCAGTGGTTTGGCGTGCCAGTGGATAACGGGTAGAATATGCGGCTATTTCAACAAATGCTGGTTTTTTGAATGCATAACGACAAAGATCTCTCTACGTGGCAGACATTCCGCCGACTGTGGCCAACCATTGCGCCTTTTAAAGCGGGTCTGATCGTGGCGGGCATAGCGTTAATTCTCAACGCAGCCAGCGATACCTTCATGTTATCGCTCCTTAAGCCGCTTCTCGATGATGGCTTTGGTAAAACAGATCGCTCCGTGCTGATGTGGATGCCGCTGGTAGTTATCGGCCTGATGATTTTACGTGGTATCACCAGTTATATCTCCAGCTACTGTATCTCCTGGGTAT
Source organism: Escherichia sp. E3659 (assembly GCF_005781135.1). Lineage (NCBI taxonomy): Bacteria > Pseudomonadati > Pseudomonadota > Gammaproteobacteria > Enterobacterales > Enterobacteriaceae > Escherichia > Escherichia sp. E3659. The sequence continues at coordinate 77,518 of NZ_VATQ01000007.1, forward strand.
CAGGAAAAGTGGTCATGACCATGCGTCGACGTCTGTTCGGCCACATGATGGGCATGCCAGTGTCATTTTTTGACAAACAGTCAACCGGGACACTGCTTTCACGTATTACTTACGATTCTGAACAGGTTGCTTCGTCGTCTTCCGGCGCGTTGATTACGGTGGTGCGTGAAGGTGCTTCCATTATCGGTCTGTTCGCCATGATGTTCTATTACAGCTGGCAGTTGTCGATCATTTTGATTGTGCTGGCACCGATCGTCTCGATTGCGATTCGTATCGTGTCGAAGCGTTTTCGCAGCATCAGTAAAAACATGCAGAACACCATGGGGCAGGTGACCACCAGTGCTGAACAGATGCTGAAAGGCCACAAAGAAGTCTTGATTTTTGGCGGCCAGGAAGTAGAAACGAAGCGTTTTGATAAGGTCAGCAACAAGATGCGTTTGCAGGGCATGAAAATGGTTTCTGCTTCTTCCATCTCTGACCCGATCATTCAGCTGATCGCCTCTCTGGCACTGGCATTTGTTCTCTACGCTGCGAGCTTCCCAAGCGTGATGGATAGCCTGACAGCCGGTACGATTACTGTCGTCTTCTCTTCGATGATTGCACTGATGCGTCCGCTGAAATCGCTGACCAACGTTAACGCCCAGTTCCAACGCGGGATGGCAGCATGTCAGACGCTGTTTACCATTCTGGATAGTGAACAGGAGAAAGACGAAGGTAAACGCGAGATTGAGCGTGCTACTGGTGACGTTGAATTCCGCAATGTCACTTTTACCTATCCGGGGCGTGAAGTCCCTGCGCTGCGTAATATCAACCTGAAGATCCCGGCAGGGAAAACAGTGGCTCTGGTAGGGCGTTCGGGGTCGGGTAAATCGACCATCGCCAGCCTGATCACCCGTTTTTATGATATCGATGAAGGCGAGATCCTGATGGATGGTCACGATCTGCGCGAGTATACCCTGGCGTCTTTACGTAACCAGGTTGCTCTGGTGTCGCAGAATGTCCATCTGTTTAATGACACGGTTGCCAACAACATTGCTTACGCTCGTACTGAACAGTACAGCCGTGAGCAAATTGAAGAAGCGGCACGTATGGCCTACGCCATGGACTTTATCAATAAGATGGATAACGGTCTTGATACGGTGATTGGTGAAAACGGCGTGTTGCTCTCTGGCGGTCAGCGCCAGCGTATTGCCATTGCCCGTGCCTTGCTGCGTGATAGCCCAATTCTGATTCTGGATGAAGCCACCTCGGCGCTGGACACCGAATCCGAACGCGCGATTCAGGCGGCACTGGACGAGTTGCAGAAAAACCGTACCTCTCTGGTGATTGCCCACCGCTTGTCTACCATTGAAAAGGCAGACGAAATTGTGGTCGTCGAGGACGGGATCATTGTGGAACGCGGTACGCATAACGATTTGCTTGAGCACCGTGGAGTCTACGCACAACTTCATAAAATGCAGTTTGGCCAATGATCGAAAAAATCTGGTCTGGTGAGTCGCCTTTGTGGCGGCTACTGCTGCCACTCTCCTGGCTGTATGGTCTGGTGAGTGGCGTTATCCGTCTTTGCTATAAACTAAAACTGAAGCGCGCCTGGCGTGCCCCCGTACCGGTTGTCGTGGTTGGTAATCTCACCGCAGGCGGCAACGGAAAAACTCCGGTGGTTGTCTGGCTGGTGGAACAACTACAAAAACGCGGTATTCGTGTTGGCGTAGTGTCCCGGGGCTATGGCGGTAAAGCTGAGTCGTATCCGCTGTTATTGTCGGCAGATACCACCACCGCACAGGCGGGCGATGAACCGGTGCTGATTTATCAGCGTACGGGTGCACCTGTTGCAGTTTCTCCTGTCCGTTCAGATGCGGTAAAAGCCATTCTGGCGCAATATCCCGATGTGCAGATTATCGTGACTGATGACGGTTTACAGCATTATCGTCTGGCGCGTGATGTGGAAATCGTCGTCATCGATGGCGTGCGTCGCTTTGGCAATGGCTGGTGGTTGCCGGCGGGGCCAATGCGCGAGCGCGCGGGGCGCTTAAAATCGGTTGATGCGGTAATCGTCAACGGCGGTGTCCCCCACAGCGGTGAAATCCCCATGCTTCTGCTGCCGGGTCAGGCGGTGAATTTACGTACCGGTACGCGTTGTGACGTTGCTCAGCTTGAACATGTGGTGGCGATGGCGGGGATTGGGCATCCGCCGCGCTTTTTTGCCACGCTGAAGATGTGCGGCGTACAACCGGAAAAATGTGTACCGCTGGCCGATCATCAGTCTTTGAATCATGCGGATGTTAGCGCGTTGGTAAGCGCCGGGCAAACGCTGGTAATGACTGAAAAAGATGCGGTGAAATGCCTGGCTTTTGCAGAAGAAAATTGGTGGTATTTGCCCGTTGACGCACAGCTTTCAGGTGATGAACCAGCAAAACTGCTTGCGCAACTAACTTCGCTGGCTTCTGGCAACTAGTTACGCCGCGGCAGCGTTCGATTGATGGAGTCATGAATGTCGCTGCCGTACCTCTCCCTTGCTGATGCGCGTAATCTTCACCTTGCCGCGCAAGGCCTGTTAAACAAGCCCCGTCGTCGCGCGTCGCCGGAAGATATTCTGGCTACCATTTCTCGCATGTCCTTGCTGCAAATTGACACCATTAATATCGTTGCCCGTAGTCCATATCTGGTGCTTTTCAGTCGTCTGGGAAATTATCCTGCGCAGTGGCTGGATGAGTCTCTGGCGTGTGGCGAATTAATGGAATACTGGGCGCATGAAGCCTGCTTTATGCCGCGTAGCGATTTTCGTCTTATTCGCCACCGCATGCTGGCACCTGAAAAAATGGGCTGGAAATACAAAGATGCCTGGATGCAGGAACATGCGGCGGAAATTGCACAGTTAATTCAGCATATTCATGATAAGGGACCGGTACGTTCAGCCGATTTTGAGCATCCTCGTAAAGGGGCGAGCGGCTGGTGGGAGTGGAAGCCGCATAAACGGCATCTGGAAGGGCTCTTTACCGCCGGAAAGGTGATGGTGATTGAACGGCGCAACTTCCAGCGCGTTTATGATTTAACCCACCGTGTCATGCCTGACTGGGATGATGAGCGCGATCTCGTTTCGCAAACAGAAGCAGAAATCATCATGCTGGATAACAGTGCGCGCAGCCTGGGAATATTTCGCGAACAGTGGCTGGCGGATTACTACCGGCTGAAACGTCCGGCGCTGGCAGCGTGGCGCGAAGCGAGGGCTGAACAGCAGCAAATCATTGCTGTGCATGTTGAAAAATTGGGTAATCTTTGGCTGCATGCTGATTTGCTGCCGCTACTCGAACGTGCGCTCGCCGGAAAGCTCACTGCAACGCACAGCGCGGTACTTTCGCCTTTTGATCCTGTTGTCTGGGATCGTAAACGGGCAGAGCAACTTTTTGATTTTAGCTACCGGCTGGAGTGTTACACGCCAGCGCCCAAACGCCAGTATGGTTATTTCGTTCTACCGTTATTGCATCGTGGGCAATTAGTTGGGCGAATGGATTCTAAGATGCATCGCCAGACTGGCATCTTTGAAGTGCTCTCTCTCTGGTTACAGGATGGGGTAAAACCAACAGTGACCCTTCAAAAAGGGCTGCGTCAGGCGATTACTGATTTTGCTCACTGGCAGCAGGCAACACGAGTAACAATAGGGCGCTGCCCGCACGGTTTCTTTACCGATTGCCGCACCGGCTGGGAAATAGACCCCGACGCATAAATGATTATGATAAGATTTATGCATTCATAACCCGATCCATCTGGAGGAACTATGGATCATCGTCTGCTTGAAATCATTGCCTGCCCGGTTTGCAACGGCAAACTTTGGTATAACCAGGAAAAACAAGAGCTTATTTGCAAACTGGACAACCTGGCTTTTCCGCTGCGCGATGGCATTCCAGTGCTGCTGGAAACGGAAGCACGCGTGCTGACTGCTGATGAGAGTAAATCATGAGTTTTGTGGTCATTATTCCCGCGCGCTACGCTTCCACGCGTCTGCCAGGTAAGCCGCTGGTCGATATTAACGGCAAACCCATGATTGTTCATGTACTCGAACGCGCACGCGAATCAGGTGCCGAGCGCATCATCGTCGCAACCGATCATGAGGATGTCGCCCGCGCTGTTGAAGCTGCTGGCGGTGAAGTATGCATGACGCGTGCTGATCACCAGTCAGGTACAGAACGCCTGGCGGAAGTTGTCGAAAAATGCGCGTTCAGCGACGACACGGTGATTGTGAATGTGCAGGGGGATGAACCGATGATCCCCGCGACAATCATTCGTCAGGTTGCCGATAACCTTGCCCAGCGTCAGGTTGGAATGGCGACCTTGGCTGTGCCTATCCACAGTGCGGAAGAAGCCTTTAATCCGAATGCGGTTAAAGTTGTTCTCGACGCCGAAGGTTATGCGCTCTACTTCTCGCGCGCCACCATTCCGTGGGATCGTGACCGTTTTGCGAAAGGTCTGGAAACCGTAGGAGATAACTTCCTGCGCCATCTCGGCATTTATGGCTATCGTGCAGGTTTTATCCGCCGCTATGTTAACTGGCAGCCAAGCCCGTTAGAACATATCGAAATGCTAGAGCAGCTTCGCGTGCTGTGGTATGGAGAAAAAATCCATGTTGCTGTCGCCCAGGAGGTTCCTGGCACCGGTGTAGATACTCCCGAAGATCTTGAGCGTGTTCGCGCTGAAATGGCTTAATTTTTCCCCACGACACTCCATCTCAATTTTGGGAGGAGTGTCGTAGCGTTACGATTCTCTTCATTTTTTCCCTTCAACAATTGATCTCATTCAGGTGACATCTTTTACATTGGCGCTCATTATGAAAGCAGTAGCTTTTATGAGGGTAATCTGAATGGAACAGCTGCGTGCCGAACTAAGTCATTTACTGGGCGAAAGATTGAGTCGTATAGAGTGTGTGAATGAAAAAGCAGACACAACTCTGTGGGCGTTGTATGACAGCCAGGGAAACCCGATGCCGCTCATGGCGCGAAGTTTTTCTACCCCGGGGCAGGCCAGACAGCTGGCATGGAAAACCACCATGCTGGCTCGGAGCGGGACTGTTCGCATGCCGACTATCTATGGCGTGATGACGCATGAAGAACATCCCGGTCCCGATGTCTTGTTGCTGGAGCGGATGCGCGGTGTTTCTGTGGAAGCTCCCGCAAGAACGCCAGAGCGCTGGGAACATCTGAAAGATCAAATTGTTGAAGCGTTGCTGGCCTGGCACCGTCAGGACAGCCGCGGATGTGTTGGCGCGGTTGACAATACTCAGGAAAATTTCTGGCCTTCCTGGTATCGCCAGCACGTTGAAATGTTGTGGGCGACGCTCAATCAGTTTAATAACACAGGTTTAACCATGCAGGATAAGCGGATCCTGTTCCGCACTCGTGAATGTCTGCCGGTGTTGTTTGAAGGTTTTAACGATAATTGTGTGCTGATTCACGGCAATTTCTGTTTGCGTAGCATGCTGAAAGATTCCCGTAGCGATCAGCTCCTGGCGATGGTCGGACCGGGGTTAATGCTCTGGGCGCCGCGTGAGTATGAATTATTCCGGTTGATGGATAACACCCTGGCGGAAGATTTGCTCTGGAGTTATCTGCAACGCGCGCCAGTGGCGGAGTCTTTCATCTGGCGGCGTTGGCTGTATGTGTTATGGGATGAAGTTGCGCAACTGGTCAATACCGGACGGTTTAACCGTAGCAACTTTGATCTGGCGACTAAATCACTCCTGCCGTGGCTCGCCTGACGAACCTTTTAACCACTGCCAGATGCGGCCAAGCGTTTCATAGCCAACGCGGTCGCTATGCATCAACCAGACCGGAGACGGGATTGCCCGTTCCCACGGATTAAGCGGCGAGTCGATTGCCAACTGGTTCGCCGGGGCTGGCAGCGGATTTAGCCCTTCCTGCTGAAAAAAGATCATCGCGCGTGGCAAATGAGACGCAGATGTCACCAGCAGGAAAGGGGCATCGCCAATCGCCTGTTTCACTGCGGCAGCTTCTTCTTCGGTATCTTTTGGTAAATCCAGTGTGATAATTTGCTCGCGTGGGACACCCAGCGATTGCGCCACTCTGGCACCTACTTCCGCTGTACTCACCGTATTGGTTTTTGCTACGCCTCCCGTGAAGATCAGCTTTGATCCAGGATTTTCGCGCCATAAGCGAATACCTTCATTCAGGCGCGGCAAACTGTTATTGATTAAATTAGAGCTCGGTGCCCACTGCGGGTTCCAGGTATAACCACCTCCGAGCACCACGATATAGTCCACTTTTTGCGAATTATTCCATGTCGGATAGGTGCTTTCGATGGGACGCAGCAGGCGGTCGGCTACCGGTTGCAAACTCAATAACAAGAGCGCCAGCCACCCAATGCTAATAAAAATCTTCCCGGTTTTTTGAAAACGGCTAAACCACAGCAGCGCCAGGCCAGCACCAATAATCAACAACATCAGCGGAAGTGGCAGCAGCATGCCGCCAATCACTTTTTTCAGTGTAAAAAGCATCCTTTCTGGTTCCTTTTTTGACCATATAGCAAGGGATCGCCAGCGATATTACACCAGACGGGTTCATTCTCGCCGTGGCTGTGACAAAATAGCGTCTTTATCAGAAAACGTCTTAGCCAACCGGTGGAGAAAGCAATGCAGGATCGCAATTTTGATGATATTGCGGAAAAGTTTTCCCGTAACATTTACGGCACCACCAAAGGGCAGCTTCGACAGGCTATTCTGTGGCAGGATCTCGATCGCGTGCTGGCGGAAATGGGCCCGCAAAAACTGCGTGTGCTGGATGCTGGCGGTGGAGAAGGGCAGACCGCAATCAAAATGGCCGAGCGCGGGCATCAGGTCATTTTATGCGATCTCTCTGCGCAGATGATCGACCGCGCAAAACAGGCGGCAGAAGCAAAAGGTGTGAGCGACAACATGCAATTTATACATTGCGCCGCTCAGGATGTTGCTTCACATTTGGAAACGCCCGTTGATCTGATATTGTTCCATGCGGTGCTGGAGTGGGTGGCCGATCCCCGCAGCGTATTGCAGACCCTGTGGTCAGTGTTGCGTCCAGGCGGCGTGTTGTCATTAATGTTCTACAATGCGCACGGCTTGCTGATGCATAACATGGTCGCCGGGAATTTTGATTACGTGCAGGCGGGAATGCCGAAAAAGAAAAAACGGACGCTTTCGCCAGATTATCCACGCGACCCGGCGCAGGTTTATCTGTGGCTGGAAGAAGCTGGTTGGCAAATTATGGGTAAGACAGGCGTTCGCGTGTTTCATGATTATCTGCGTGAAAAGCACCAACAGCGCGACAGCTATGAAGCATTACTTGAATTAGAAACGCGTTATTGCCGTCAGGAACCGTATATTAACCTGGGGCGTTATATTCATGTCACCGCGCACAAACCGCAGAGCAAGGATAAAGTATGAGTGAATTATCCCAGACAGTCCCCGAACTGGTTGCCTGGGCCAGAAAAAATGACTTCTCCATCTCGCTGCCGGTAGACCGACTCTCTTTTCTGCTGGCGGTTGCCACGCTGAATGGCGAGCGTCTTGATGGTGAGATGAGTGAAGGCGAGCTGGTGGATGCGTTCCGCCATGTGAGTGATGCGTTTGAGCAAACCAGCGAAACCATCGGCGTGCGCGCCAACAACGCGATCAACGATATGGTGCGTCAACGTCTGCTGAACCGCTTTACTAGCGAGCAGGCGGAAGGGAATGCTATTTATCGCCTGACGCCGCTCGGCATCGGCATTACTGACTACTACATCCGTCAGCGCGAGTTTTCGACGCTGCGCCTTTCTATGCAGTTGTCGATTGTGGCGGGTGAGTTAAAACGTGCAGCCGATGCCGCCGAAGAGGGCGGTGATGAATTTCACTGGCACCGCAACGTCTATGCGCCGCTGAAATATTCGGTAGCGGAAATTTTCGACAGTATCGACCTGACGCAACGTCTGATGGACGAACAGCAACAGCAGGTGAAGGACGATATCGCTCAGTTGCTGAATAAAGACTGGCGGGCGGCGATCTCCAGCTGTGAATTGTTGCTTTCGGAAACTTCCGGAACGCTGCGTGAATTGCAGGATACGCTGGAAGCAGCAGGCGACAAGTTGCAGGCCAACCTGTTGCGCATTCAGGATGCGACGATGACCCATGACGACCTGCATTTTGTCGATCGTCTGGTGTTCGATCTGCAAAGTAAGCTCGATCGTATTATCAGCTGGGGCCAGCAATCCATCGACTTGTGGATTGGCTACGATCGCCACGTACACAAATTTATTCGTACCGCTATAGATATGGATAAAAACCGCGTCTTTGCTCAGCGTTTACGTCAGTCGGTACAAACCTATTTTGATGAGCCGTGGGCGCTGACTTACGCCAATGCCGATCGTCTGCTGGATATGCGTGACGAAGAGATGGCACTGCGCGATGAAGAAGTGACCGGGGAACTTCCGCCAGATTTAGAGTACGAAGAGTTTAACGAGATCCGCGAACAACTCGCCGCGATTATCGAAGAGCAGCTCGCCGTCTATAAAACCAGACAAGTACCGCTGGATCTTGGTCTGGTGGTACGCGAATATCTGGCGCAGTATCCGCGTGCGCGTCACTTTGACGTCGCGCGTATTGTTATTGATCAGGCGGTACGCCTCGGCGTAGCGCAAGCAGACTTCACCGGACTGCCAGCGAAATGGCAGCCGATTAATGATTACGGAGCCAAGGTACAGGCGCATGTCATCGACAAATATTGAACAAGTGATGCCGGTTAAGCTGGCGCAGGCGCTGGCGAATCCGTTATTTCCGGCGCTGGATAGCGCCTTACGTTCAGGCCGCCATATTGGCCTCGACGAACTGGATAATCATGCTTTCCTGATGGATTTTCAGGAATATCTGGAAGAGTTTTACGCGCGTTATAACGTGGAGTTAATCCGCGCGCCGGAAGGTTTCTTCTATTTACGTCCACGCTCCACCACCATCATCCCACGTTCCGTATTGTCTGAACTGGACATGATGGTCGGTAAAATCCTCTGTTATCTCTATCTCAGCCCGGAACGGCTGGCCAACGAGGGGATCTTTACCCAGCAGGAACTGTATGACGAACTGCTCACCCTGGCCGATGAAGCAAAATTGCTGAAACTGGTGAACAACCGTTCAACCGGTTCAGACGTTGACCGTCAGAAGTTGCAGGAAAAAGTACGTTCTTCGCTCAACCGTCTGCGTCGTTTAGGCATGGTGTGGTTTATGGGCCACGACAGCAGCAAGTTCCGCATTACAGAATCGGTGTTCCGTTTTGGTGCCGATGTGCGTGCGGGCGACGATCCGCGTGAAGCACAACGTCGTCTGATTCGCGATGGTGAAGCAATGCCGATTGAAAATCACCTGCAACTCAATGACGAAACTGAAGAGAGTCAGCCAGATAGCGGAGAGGAAGAATAATGATTGAACGCGGTAAATTTCGCTCACTGACGCTGATTAACTGGAACGGCTTTTTTGCCCGAACTTTTGACCTGGATGAGCTGGTTACGACGCTTTCCGGCGGTAACGGGGCGGGCAAATCCACTACTATGGCGGCGTTTGTTACGGCGCTCATTCCCGACCTGACTCTGCTGCATTTCCGTAACACCACGGAAGCCGGGGCTACCAGTGGTTCGCGCGATAAAGGTTTGCACGGTAAGCTGAAAGCGGGTGTCTGTTATTCGATGCTCGACACCATTAACTCGCGCCACCAGCGCGTGGTGGTCGGTGTGCGTCTGCAACAGGTTGCCGGACGCGATCGTAAAGTGGATATCAAGCCGTTTGCCATTCAGGGACTGCCGATGTCGGTGCAGCCGACACAGCTGGTGACCGAATCCCTGAACGAACGTCAGGCGCGCGTGCTGCCGCTTAACGAGCTGAAAGACAAGCTCGAGGCGATGGAAGGCGTGCAGTTTAAACAGTTCAACTCCATTACCGATTACCACTCGCTGATGTTCGATCTGGGCATCATCGCGCGTCGTCTGCGCTCAGCGTCTGATCGTAGTAAATTCTATCGTCTGATCGAAGCTTCGCTGTATGGCGGGATCTCCAGCGCCATTACCCGTTCTCTGCGCGACTACCTGCTGCCGGAAAACAGCGGCGTGCGTAAAGCGTTCCAGGACATGGAAGCGGCGCTGCGCGAAAACCGCATGACGCTGGAAGCGATTCGCGTCACCCAGTCGGACCGTGACCTGTTTAAGCATCTGATCAGCGAAGCTACCAACTACGTGGCGGCGGACTACATGCGTCACGCCAATGAGCGCCGTGTTCATCTCGATAAGGCGCTGGAGTTTCGTCGCGAGCTACACAATTCGCGTCAGCAGCTGGCGGCGGAGCAGTACAAACACGTCGATATGGCGCGTGAACTGGCAGAGCACAACGGTGCCGAGGGCGATCTGGAAGCGGATTATCAGGCGGCCAGCGATCACCTGAACCTGGTGCAAACCGCACTGCGTCAGCAGGAGAAGATCGAACGCTACGAAGCGGATCTCGATGAGCTGCAGATCCGTCTGGAAGAGCAAAATGAAGTGGTGGCAGAAGCCATCGAGCGTCAGGAAGATAACGAAGCGCGCGCGGAAGCCGCCGAACTGGAAGTGGACGAGCTGAAAAGCCAGCTTGCCGACTACCAGCAGGCGCTGGACGTCCAGCAAACGCGCGCGATCCAGTACAACCAGGCGATTGCTGCGCTTAATCGTGCCAAAGAACTGTGCCATCTGCCAGACTTAACCGCCGACAGCGCCGCCGAATGGCTGGAAACCTTCCAGGCGAAAGAGCTGGAAGCGACTGAAAAAATGCTCTCTCTTGAGCAGAAAATGAGCATGGCGCAAACCGCGCACAGCCAGTTTGAGCAGGCTTATCAGCTGGTGGTTGCAATCAACGGCCCGCTGGCGCGTAACGAGGCGTGGGATGTCGCCCGCGAACTGCTGCGCGAAGGGGTCGATCAGCGTCACCTGGCAGAGCAGGTTCAGCCACTGCGGATGCGCTTAAGCGAACTGGAACAGCGTCTGCGCGAGCAGCAAGATGCTGAGCGTCTGCTGGCAGATTTCTGCAAACGTCAGGGCAAGAATTTTGATATCGACGAACTGGAAGCCCTGCATCAGGAACTGGAAGCGCGTATTGCCTCTCTTTCTGACAGCGTTTCCAACGCCCGTGAAGAGCGCATGGCACTGCGCCAGGAACAGGAACAGCTGCAATCCCGTATTCAGAGTTTGATGCAGCGTGCGCCGGTTTGGCTGGCAGCGCAAAACAGCCTCAATCAGTTGAGCGAGCAGTGCGGTGAAGAGTTCACCTGCAGCCAGGATGTCACCGAATATCTGCAACAACTGCTGGAGCGTGAGCGCGAAGCGATTGTTGAACGTGATGAAGTGGGCGCGCGCAAAAACGCTGTTGATGAAGAGATCGAACGTTTAAGCCAGCCAGGCGGCTCCGAAGACCAGCGTCTGAATGCGCTGGCGGAACGCTTTGGCGGCGTGCTGCTGTCAGAAATTTATGACGACGTTAGCCTGGACGATGCGCCGTACTTCTCTGCGTTGTATGGCCCGTCTCGCCACGCCATTGTGGTGCCGGATCTGTCACAGGTGGCCGAACAGCTGGAAGGCTTAACCGATTGCCCGGAAGATCTCTACTTGATCGAGGGAGATCCGCAGTCGTTCGATGATAGCGTGTTCAACGTCGATGAGCTGGAAAAAGCGGTGGTGGTGAAAACCGCCGAGCGTCAGTGGCGTTATTCACGTTTCCCGGAAGTGCCGCTGTTTGGTCGCGCGGCGCGTGAAAGCCGGATCGAAAGCCTGCACGCCGAGCGCGAATTGCTCTCTGAACGCTTTGCCACGCTCTCCTTTGATGTTCAGAAAACCCAGCGACTGCATCAGGCATTCAGCCGCTTTATTGGCAGCCATCTGGCAGTGGCGTTTGAGTCCGATCCGGAAGCCGAAATTCGCCAACTGAACAGCCGTCGTGTCGAACTGGAGCGGGCGTTGAGTAATCATGAAAATGATAACCAGCAGCAGCGAATTCAGTTTGAGCAGGCGAAAGAGGGCGTTGCGGCACTGAACCGTATCCTGCCGCGTCTCAACCTGTTAGCGGATGACTCACTGGCGGATCGTGTCGATGAAATTCGCGAACGTCTTGATGAAGCTCAGGAAGCTGCGCGTTTTGTTCAGCAGTTTGGCAACCAACTGGCGAAACTGGAGCCGATCGTTTCTGTGTTGCAGAGCGACCCGGAACAGTTCGAACAGTTAAAAGAAGATTACGCGTATTCTCAGCAGATGCAGCGCGATGCCCGTCAACAGGCATTTGCCCTGACTGAAGTGGTACAGCGTCGTGCGCACTTTAGCTACTCTGACTCGGCAGAAATGCTTAGTGGAAACAGCGATCTCAACGAAAAACTGCGTGAACGTCTGGAACAGGCGGAAGCGGAACGTACTCGTGCTCGTGAAGCGTTGCGCGGTCACGCTGCGCAGTTGAGTCAGTACAACCAGGTACTGGCTTCGCTGAAAAGTTCTTACGACACCAAAAAAGAGCTGCTTAACGATCTGCAACGTGAACTGCAGGATATCGGCGTGCGTGCCGATAGCGGGGCAGAAGAGCGGGCGCGTATTCGTCGTGACGAATTGCATGCGCAACTGAGCAATAACCGTTCACGCCGCAATCAACTGGAAAAAGCGCTGACCTTCTGCGAAGCGGAGATGGACAACCTGACCCGCAAACTGCGCAAGCTGGAACGTGATTACTTTGAGATGCGCGAGCAGGTAGTGACCGCCAAAGCGGGCTGGTGTGCGGTAATGCGCATGGTGAAAGATAATGGCGTTGAACGCCGCTTACACCGTCGTGAGTTGGCTTATCTCTCTGCCGATGATTTACGTTCCATGTCGGATAAGGCGTTAGGTGCGCTGCGTCTGGCGGTGGCGGATAACGAACATCTGCGCGACGTGCTGCGCATGTCGGAAGATCCAAAACGACCTGAGCGCAAAATCCAGTTCTTCGTGGCGGTTTATCAGCATCTGCGCGAACGTATTCGCCAGGATATTATTCGTACCGATGATCCGGTGGAAGCTATCGAGCAGATGGAAATCGAACTTAGCCGTCTGACCGAAGAGTTAACTTCTCGCGAACAGAAACTGGCGATCAGCTCCCGCAGTGTGGCGAACATCATTCGCAAAACCATTCAGCGCGAACAGAACCGTATCCGCATGCTCAACCAGGGCTTGCAGAGCGTATCGTTCGGTCAGGTGAACAGTGTGCGTCTGAACGTGAACGTGCGTGAAACCCACGCCATGCTGCTTGACGTGCTTTCAGAACAGCATGAGCAACATCAGGATCTGTTCAAGAGCAACCGCCTGACCTTCTCGGAAGCTCTGGCAAAACTGTATCAGCGACTTAACCCACAAATTGATATGGGCCAGCGCACGCCGCAGACCATTGGTGAAGAACTTCTGGATTACCGTAACTACCTGGAGATGGAAGTTGAGGTTAACCGTGGTTCCGATGGCTGGTTGCGCGCGGAGTCTGGCGCACTGTCGACCGGTGAGGCTATCGGTACGGGTATGTCGATTCTGGTGATGGTAGTACAGAGCTGGGAAGATGAATCTCGCCGCCTGCGCGGTAAAGATATCTCTCCTTGCCGTCTGCTATTCCTCGATGAAGCTGCGCGACTGGACGCCCGTTCCATCGCCACGCTGTTTGAATTGTGTGAGCGTTTGCAAATGCAGCTCATCATCGCGGCACCTGAAAATATCAGCCCGGAGAAAGGCACCACCTATAAACTGGTGCGTAAAGTCTTCCAGAATACCGAACACGTTCACGTAGTCGGCCTGCGAGGATTTGCGCCGCAACTCCCTGAAACGCTTCCAGGAACGGATGAAGCGCCTTCTCAGGCAAGTTAAGTTCAAGGCGGCAGCGATGCCGCCTTTTTTTTCGAAAAAACTCCGTTTCTGCACTAAAAAAATGCCGCATTATGGCGCGCTTTTCTTTAAACTTCTTTACATTAGGTTGTGTAAAAACGTACCGACGTTTATATACTGAAGGTAAGCCTGATAAGTAACAGGCTTGCTCGTCATACTTTCATGAGTATTGGCGTTGTAAAGGCAGTTAAGATAAAACAGCCTGGCTATTCAGAGTATGATAAAAACAGGGGGCAAGGGATGTTGCTTAACATGATGTGTGGTCGTCGGCTTTCGGCAATCAGTTTGTGCCTGGCCGTAACATTCGCTCCACTGTTCAGTGTGCAGGCTGATGAGCCTGAGGTTATCCCTGGTGACAGCCCGGTGGCTGTAAGTGAACAGGGAGATGTACTGCCGCAGGCGCAAGCCACGGCAATAATGGCGGGGATCCAACCGCTACCTGAAGGTGCGGCAGAAAAGGCCCGCACGCAAATTGAATCACAATTACCTGCAGGTTATAAGCCGGTTTATCTTAACCAGCTTCAACTCTTGTATGCAGCACGCGATATGCAGCCGATGTGGGAAAATCGTGATGCAGTTAAAGCTTTCCAGCAGCAGTTGGCGGAAGTGGCGATTGCCGGTTTTCAACCGCAGTTTAACAAATGGGTGGAGTTACTGACTGACCCTGGCGTTAACGGTATGGCGCGCGATGTGGTGCTATCGGATGCAATGATGGGGTATCTCCATTTCGTCGCAAACATTCCGGTCAAAGGTACCCGCTGGCTGTACAGCAGTAAACCTTATGCGCTCTCAACACCGCCGCTCTCGGTCATTAACCATTGGCAGGTGGCGCTGGATAACGGACAACTGACCACTTTTGTCACAGGGTTGGCACCACAGCATCCGCAATATTCAGCAATGCATGAATCTTTGCTGACCTTATTGAGTGATTCCAAACCGTGGCCGCAACTGACCGGTAAAGCAACGCTACGCCCTGGTCAATGGAGTAACGACGTCCCGGCGCTGCGCGAGATTTTGCAGCGTACAGGTATGCTCGAAGGTGGGCCGAAAATAGCACTGCCGGGCGATGAAACATCGACAGGCGCGGTAGTTAGTCCGTCTGCCGCTGCAATCGAAACAGCCGAAACTAAGCCGATGGATAAGCAAACTACAGCTCGCAGTAAACCTGCGCCAGCCGTCCGAGCTGCTTATGATAATGAGTTGGTGGAAGCCGTGAAACGTTTTCAGGCATGGCAAGGCTTAGGGGCAGATGGCTCTATTGGCCCGGCAACGCGAGACTGGTTAAACGTCACGCCTGCACAGCGAGCAGGCGTGCTGGCGCTCAATATCCAGCGATTGCGCTTGCTGCCATCCGAGCTTTCTACTGGCATTATGGTTAACATTCCGGCCTATTCGCTGGTCTATTATCAGAACGGCAATCAAGTGCTGGATTCACGGGTCATTGTCGGTCGTCCCGATCGCAAAACGCCGATGATGAGCAGTGCCTTAAACAATGTGGTGGTAAACCCGCCGTGGAACGTACCACCGACGCTGGCACGCAAAGATATTCTGCCAAAGGTGCGTAACGATCCTGGTTATCTGGAAAGTCATGGCTATACGGTGATGCGCGGCTGGAACAGCAAAGATGCGCTTGACCCGTGGCAGATTGACTGGTCGACGATCACCGCATCGAATTTGCCGTTCCGCTTCCAGCAAGCTCCTGGTCCGCGAAATTCGCTAGGACGGTATAAATTTAATATGCCGAGTTCAGACGCTATCTATTTGCATGACACGCCGAATCACAATCTTTTCAAACGTGAAACACGCGCGTTGAGTTCTGGCTGTGTGCGGGTGAATAAGGCGTCGGATCTGGCAAATATGCTGCTGCAGGATGCTGGCTGGAATGACAAGCGTATCTCCGATGCTCTGAAGCGGGGTGATACCCGTTACGTTAATATTCGTCAATCGATACCGGTTAATCTTTACTATCTGACCGCCTTTGTTGGTGCAGATGGTCGTACCCAATATCGTACAGATATTTACAATTATGATCTGCCTGCACGATCCAGCTCGCAAATTGTCTCAAAAGCGGAACAATTAATCAGATAAATGAAGTAGTTCGGGAAAATCTGTTGTCGTAATAATTGGCATGTTCGGGGGCTATTCTCTGTAGCCCCCGTCGCTGCTGGGGGTGAGTCATCTTGACGTCAGCTTTATGGGCGGTTAAGGTGCCTCTTGTGCGCCAGAAGTGCATATAAACGATAACATTGACCTGTAGACTTGATTATCATGGACAAATTCGACGCTAATCGCCGCAAACTACTGGCGCTTGGTGGTGTTGCACTTGGTGCCGCCATCCTGCCGACGCCTTCATTTGCGACACTCTCTACCCCACGTCCGCGCATTTTGACACTTAACAATCTCCATACCGGAGAGTCAATTAAGGCGGAGTTTTTCGATGGCAGAGGCTATATTCAGGAAGAATTGGCAAAACTAAACCATTTTTTCCGCGATTTCCGCGCGAACAAAATAAGGTCCATCGACCCAGGATTATTCGACCAGTTATATCGCCTGCAAGGGTTGTTAGGCACTCGCAAGCCAGTACAGCTCATTTCTGGCTACCGTTCTATTGACACCAATAATGAATTACGCGCCCACAGCCGTGGAGTAGCAAAGAAAAGCTATCACACTAAAGGGCAGGCGATGGACTTCCATATTGAAGGTATTGCGTTAAGCAATATACGCAAAGCTGCGTTATCTATGCGCGCAGGTGGTGTAGGATATTACCCACGCAGTAACTTTGTGCATATTGATACCGGGCCAGCGCGGCACTGGTAACAATCGCTTAACGAAACAGGGGCAGTATGAACTATCGTATTATTCCGGTCACCGCATTTTCCCAGAACTGTTCATTGATCTGGTGTGAGCAAACTCGCCTGGCCGCACTGGTTGATCCGGGCGGCGATGCGGAAAAAATCAAACAGGAAGTTGACGCCAGCGGTCTGACGCTAATGCAGATCCTGCTGACGCATGGTCATCTGGACCACGTTGGCGCAGCGGCGGAACTGGCACAACACTACGGCGTGCCAGTGCTTGGCCCGGAAAAAGAAGATGAGTTCTGGCTGCAAGGCTTGCCTGCGCAGAGTCGCATGTTTGGCCTGGAAGAGTGTCAGCCATTAACGCCAGATCGCTGGCTGAATGAAGGCGACACTATCAGCATAGGGAATGTGACTTTACAGGTGTTACATTGCCCAGGGCATACGCCAGGCCATGTGGTTTTCTTTGATAATCAGGCAAAACTGTTGATTTCTGGCGACGTCCTTTTCAAAGGCGGAGTAGGGCGCAGTGACTTCCCACGAGGCGATCACAATCAACTGATTTCTTCAATCAAAGATAAATTGCTGCCATTGGGGGATGACGTGACATTTATTCCGGGTCACGGACCATTATCCACTCTTGGTTATGAGCGCCTGCATAATCCCTTCCTGCAAGACGAAATGCCCGTCTGGTAAAAGCACATAAAAAAGCCCGCTTTTAATGCGGGCCTGGATTTCTGGCAAAGTGCGCTTTGTTTATGCCGGATGCGGCGCGAGCACCTTATCCAGCTTACAAAATCGTGCAAATTCAAAATATTGCAGGGGACGCATAGGTCTGATAAGCGTAGCTCATCAGGCAATGTTGCGTTTGTCATCAGTCTCAGCCCGCTTTCAGCGGGCTGCATTGGTTTTAACGCTTACAGCACAGCCACAATCGCTTCGCACAGCGGCGCCATGTTATCTGGCGTCATTCCGGCCACGTTTACGCGACCAGAAGCAACAGCATACACGCCAAACTCTTCACGCAGACGCAGTACCTGTTCTTTTGTCAGGCCACTGAAAGAGAACATACCATTCTGTTTGATGATAAAGCTAAAGTCGCGGTTTGCGCCTTTCTCCTGCAGTGTATTAACAAATAACTGACGCATACGCTGAATGCGCTGGCGCATATCGGTCAGCTCTTGTTCCCAGATCGCACGCAAAGCCTCGTTGCTCAGGATCGTAGCAACAACCGAAGCCCCGTGAGCCGGTGGGTTAGAATAGTTTGCGCGAATTACTGCTTTCATCTGGCTGAATGCACGATCGACAGTTTCACTGTCTGCGGCAACCAGAGTACAAGCGCCAACACGCTCGTTGTACAGGCCAAAGTTCTTAGAGTAGGAACTGGCGACGATCAGCTCTTTATGCAGAGCCGCGAAAGCGCGCAGACCTTCAGCATCCTCTTCCAGACCACGGGCGAAACCCTGGTAAGCGAAGTCAAATAGCGGCAGCCAGCCTTTCTCAACAGAAAGCTGCGCCAGTGTTTGCCATTGCTCCAGTGTAGGATCGATGCCGGTAGGGTTATGGCAGCAGCCGTGGAACAGGACAACGTCACCAGCCTGAGCTTCGTTCAGACTGTTAACTAAAGCGTCGAAGTCCAGAGTGTGATTTTCCGCATCGTAATAAGCGTATTCACGAACTTCCAGACCCGCAGAGTTAAATACGCTCTTATGGTTTGGCCAGCTTGGGTTGCTCACCCACACACGCTTAACGCTGGTATTTTTTGCCAGGAAATCGGCAGCTACACGTAATGCACCGGTACCACCTGGGGTCTGGGCTGTACGTGCGCGTTTGTCATTGATTAAGGCGCTACCTTTACCAAACAGCAGTTCCTGAGTACAACGACCAAATTCAGGAATACCGTCAATGCCGAGGTAGTTTTTGGTGGTTTCATTTTCGAGCAGATACTGTTCAGCCTTTTTAACGCTGGTCAATACCGGGGTTTTGCCCGTCTCATCTTTATAGACACCAATCCCGAGGTTAATTTTGCCGGGACGTTCATCGGCACGAAACAGATCGGCCAGGCCCAGAATCGGGTCGGCAGGAGCGGCGGTAATGTTCTCAAACATGACGAGGTTCCATTATGGTTACAGAAGGGAAGTCCGCTATCAGGGTAACGGGAGATTTACAAAATTCCAACTATTACTGATGAAAACGCAGGCTGTTTTTTCAAGACGTGAGATTGCTCTGGAAGGCATAAAAAAACAGGACCAAAGTCCTGTTTTTTCGGCATTTAACAAAGAGGTCTGCTATTAGAACTGGTAAACGATACCTACAGCAACGGTATCATCAGAACCTACGCCCAGTTTGTTGTCAGAATCGATCTGGTTGATGATGTAGTCAACATAGGTGGACATGTTTTTGTTGAAGTAGTAGGTTGCGCCCACTTCAACGTAGTTCACCAGATCAACATCACCGATGCCTTCTACGTCTTTCGCTTTAGATTTGGTGTAAGCGATGGACGGACGCAGACCAAAGTCAAACTGGTATTGCGCAACTAACAGAACGTCTTGCGTTTTGTTGGCAAAGCCACCAGTGATCGGGGTAGCGTTACGGGTTTCACCGTAGTTTGCTGCCAGGTAGATGTTATTTGCATCATACTTCAGGCCAGTTGCCCACTGTTCAGCTTTTTTACCCTGGCCGAGAGGCTGAGCTTCTTGCAGGTCGGTGCGGTCAGCTGCACCATAAGCACCAACGATACCAAAGCCTTCGAATTCGTAGCTGATGGAACCGCCAACACCGTCGCCGTTGGAACGACGTGCAGTGTCACGCTCGTTTTTACCGAGGTACTGAACAGCGAAGTTCAGGCCGTCAACCAGACCAAAGAAGTTGGAGTTACGGTAAGTTGCAACGCCGCCAACACGACCAACGAAGAAGTCATCGCTGTATGCGGTATCACCACCGAACTCTGGCAGCATATCGGTGTAGCCCAGTGCGTCATAAACAACACCGTAATTACGACCGTAATCGAAAGAACCTACGTCAGCGTATTTCAGACCAGCGAATGCCAGACGGGTTTTGTTGCCAGTTTGAGCGTCAGCACCTTCAGAGTTGTTACCCTGGAAGTTGTATTCCCACTGACCGTAACCGGTCAGATCGGAATTGATTTGAGTTTCCCCTTTAAAACCAAGACGGGCATAGGTCATGTCACCATTGCCACCGTAACTGTTTTCACCGTTATCCTTGGAAAAATAATGCAGACCGACAGCTTTACCGTACAGATCTACTTTGTTGCCATCTTTGTTATAGATTTCTGCAGCGTTTGCAGTACCTGCTACTAACAGAGCAGGGACAATCACTGCCAGAATATTGCGCTTCATCATTATTTATTACCCTCATGGTTTTTTTTATAACACCTGCCACTGCCGCCAATAAGTTCTGTCAATGAATCTTTACGGAACTATTGATGAGAGTTTGGTGTTTTATGTATCTGCAGGCATCTTTCCATTCAAACTAACGTTTCGCCACCGTGAAAGTGCTACAAAGATAAAGATATAGTTACAAAAAGAAAAAATGTGTAACCAATAGTAAAATTTAAGGAACTTTGTGAACGCCGTCATATTTCCATTAGACTTTAATGATATTTGCAGTGGATTTTATCTATTTATATGATTTCCTTATATTTAAATTAACTAAACGAAAATTTTCTTTCTGATCATTTATCCCCGCAGTCACACTGAATCACGCTTTCAGGCGTCCAGAAAGCCAAAAATAAGTATAAAAATTGTGCTATCAGCTAAGAAATTGCTAATCCGCAATAAGACTGTGGGTTAATTTTTTGTTCGCAAATATTTCAGAGAAATATTCCGTAACAGGAAGAGGGGCCTTGAGGGGTTGCAAATAGATTGATTGACTTAACAAACAGATAACTTGACAGAAGGGGATGAAAAAAGAGCCAGCGTGCGCTGGCTCTTTCAGGAAGTGAATTAGAAACTGGCGTTACGCGGAGTACGTGGGAAAGGAATCACGTCACGCACGTTCTGTACGCCGGTCACGTAGGCAATCAGGCGTTCAAAGCCAAGACCGAAACCGGAATGTGGAACAGTACCGTAGCGACGCAGATCGCGATACCACCAGTAATCTTCTTTGTTCAGGCCCATCTCCAGCATGCGCTCGTCCAGCACGTCCAGACGCTCTTCACGCTGCGAGCCACCAATGATCTCACCAATACCCGGCGCCAGAACGTCCATTGCGGCAACGGTTTTACCGTCTTCGTTAAGACGCATATAGAACGCTTTAATGTCTTTCGGATAGTTTTTAACCACTACCGGTGCTTTAAAGTGTTCTTCCGCCAGATAACGCTCGTGCTCGGAAGAGAGATCGACACCCCAGTAAACCGGGTTTTCAAACTTCCTGCCGCAGTTTTCGAGAATGGTCACTGCGTCGGTGTAATCAACCTGGGCGAAGTCTGCTTCAATGAAGCGTTCCAGACGTGAAACGGCATCTTTATCTACGCGTTCAGCGAAGAATTTCATGTCGTCAGCGCGTTCTTCGAGAACTGCTTTGAAGACATATTTCAGCATGGCTTCAGCCAGACCGGCGATATCGTTCAGGTTAGCAAACGCGACTTCTGGCTCCAGCATCCAGAATTCCGCCAGGTGACGGCTGGTGTTGGAGTTTTCAGCACGGAAGGTCGGGCCGAAGGTATAAATTTTCGACAGCGCACAGGCATAGGTTTCGCCGTTCAACTGGCCAGA
This sequence comes from Escherichia sp. E3659, assembly GCF_005781135.1. Classification (NCBI taxonomy): domain Bacteria; kingdom Pseudomonadati; phylum Pseudomonadota; class Gammaproteobacteria; order Enterobacterales; family Enterobacteriaceae; genus Escherichia; species Escherichia sp. E3659. The sequence goes on from NZ_VATQ01000007.1 coordinate 98,957, forward strand.
TACGGTCAGGAAAGACTCTTTACCGAAGAAGTCTTTATCGAAATCGACTTTGCCCTGATCGTTACGCGGCAGGTTTTCCAGATCCAGCGTTGAAACGCGGAACATTTCGCCAGCGCCTTCGGTATCGGACGCGGTAATCAGCGGCGTAGAAACCCAGAAGAAGCCCTGCTCGTTAAAGAAGCGATGCAGCGCCTGTGCCAGCGTGTGGCGAACGCGCGCTACTGCGCCAATCAGGTTGGTACGCGGACGCAGGTGAGCGACTTCACGCAGATATTCGATGCTGTGGCGTTTTGCGGCCATCGGGTAAGTGTCTGGATCTTCAACCCAACCGGCAACTTCAACGTTGCTGGCCTGAATTTCAAATTGTTGCCCCTGGCCCGGCGATGCCACGACTTTACCCGTCACAATGACCGAGCAACCGGTGGTCAGACGCAGTACGTCTTCATTGTAATTGGGCAGAGAATTATTGATGACAGCCTGTACAGGATCAAAGCAGGAACCGTCATAAACGGCGAGGAAGGAGATGCCAGCTTTTGAATCTCGGCGGGTACGTACCCATCCGCGCACGGTGACTTCGCTGTCAACGGCTATGCGGCCCTGGAGTACGTCGGCTACAGGCACAACGCTCATAATATTCTCTCTGTTAATAGTCGGAAAAAATAAACACTTGTCCACCCGTCAATGGGGGGATACCTATGTTACCTGGCATCTGCAATCAGACAAGCAGAATTCGCAGATGGGACAAAAGATTTCGGAATAAAAGGCAAAAAAGGGAGCCGTTATGGCTCCCTGATGATATTAACTGGCTTTTTTAATGTGCGGAAGGTCGAATGCTTTACGTAGCGCGCGGACAAACGCTTTGTCATGGCAGATAGTTTTGCCAGGGCTGTCAGAAAGTTTCGCCACCGGTTTACCGTTACACTCCACCAGTTTAATCACGATATTCAAGGGTTTTACCTGAGGAATATCACAAGTCAGGCGTGTGCCAATGCCAAAACTTAATTGCACGCGAGAAGAGAAGTGGCGATAAAGCTCAACCGCTTTAGGTAAATCCAGATTGTCGGAGAAAACCAGTATTTTGCTTTGCGGATCAATCCCCAGTTTCTCATAATGTGCAATCGCTTTTTCGCCCCATTCTACCGGGTCGCCAGAGTCATGACGCAAGCCCTGATAGCGGCTGGCAAACTCCAGGCCGAAATCACGTAAGAATGCATCCATCGTAATACAGTCGGTTAACGCAATCCCCAGTTGATCGGGATACTCTTCCAGCCAGGCAGCAAGTGCAGCTCGCTGGCTGTTGGCAAGGTCCGGGCTGATTTGCTGATGTGCCTGGAACCATTCGTGTGCCTGGGTTCCCATCGGCGTGAGGGAAAGTCGACGCGCCAGATCGTAATTACTGGTGCCAACGAACCACTTTTCCTGTTGCAGACGTTTAACGATGGTTTCTTGTACTTCGCGAGAAAAACGGCGGCGAGTGCCAAAATCCATCAGATGGAAGCGCGACATATCAAGGTCGGCGGTTAACGCCGAGAAGTTGACTAATTTGCTTTCCAGTGTGTCGAGGGCTTGCGCAACGTCGGCCTGCGGTGAGCGATAGCGATGTACCAGTTCACTAATGACCGCCAGCAAAGGAACTTCCCATAGGATGACTTCACGCCACGGACCGCTTAAACGAATATCCAGCTTACCGTTATCGTTGCTAACAGTGACCTGTTCCGGATTAAAGCGGAATTCACGCAGCCAGTCGAGATAGTCGGCTTTAAAGAAAGGCAGGGCAGAGAGCCACTGATATTCATCATCCCGCAGGCACAAGTTTTCCATCGCCTGAACCTGTTCACGAATAGCATCGGCATAAATACCCAGCAGATCGTCACCACGGCAACGAAACTCCGCCGCGACATGCACATCATAGTAGTGATGAAACACGGCTTGCTGCATATGCAACTTATAAGCATCTGTATCCAGCAACGAGTGCAGAACAGGAGAAGCGAATTGTGTCATAGGTGCGCAGTAGCGTCCTCTTACGGGAGCGTTTAGTACAATAAACATCTTAGGAAACTGCTGGAGTATACCTTGTTTCGCAATTTATTGAACCCCGATCACACCATATGCCACCTTTATGGTCGATAGCGTTGCGCTGTGTATGTTATACAAATGTAGCAATAAAAGCGTTTGTACCTGAAAAGATGAAGATTCTGCGTAGCGAGATTTACGCAACAGGAATAGACTGAACACCAGACTCTATAAAAGATGCTAAAGGTTATTTATGACTCAACAGCCACAAGCCAAATACCGTCACGATTATCGTGCGCCGGATTACCAGATTACTGATATTGACTTGACCTTTGACCTGGACGCGCAAAAGACGGTAGTTACCGCAGTCAGCCAGGCTGTCCGTCACGGTGCATCAGATGCACCGCTTCGTCTTGATGGCGAAGATCTTAAACTGGTTTCTATTCATATTAATGATGAGCCGTGGACCGCCTGGAAAGAAGAAGAGGGTGCACTGGTCATCAGTAATTTACCGGAGTGTTTTACGCTCAAGATTGTTAATGAAATTAGTCCGGCAGCGAATACCGCGCTGGAAGGACTTTATCAGTCAGGCGATGCGCTTTGCACCCAGTGTGAAGCCGAAGGTTTCCGCCATATTACGTATTATCTTGACCGCCCGGACGTGCTGGCGCGTTTTACCACCAAAATTATTGCCGATAAAACCAAATATCCATTCCTGCTTTCCAACGGTAACCGCGTTGCGCAAGGCGAACTGGAAAACGGACGTCATTGGGTACAGTGGCAGGACCCGTTCCCGAAACCGTGCTACCTGTTTGCGCTGGTGGCAGGCGACTTTGATGTACTGCGCGACACCTTCACCACGCGTTCTGGCCGCGAAGTAGCGCTGGAGCTGTATGTCGATCGCGGCAACCTTGATCGCGCGCCGTGGGCGATGACGTCCCTGAAAAACTCCATGAAGTGGGATGAAGAACGCTTCGGCCTGGAGTATGACCTCGACATCTATATGATCGTCGCGGTCGATTTCTTCAATATGGGCGCAATGGAGAATAAAGGTCTGAATATCTTTAACTCCAAATATGTGCTGGCCCGCACCGACACCGCCACCGACAAAGATTACCTTGATATTGAGCGCGTTATTGGTCACGAATATTTCCATAACTGGACCGGTAACCGTGTGACCTGCCGCGACTGGTTCCAGCTCAGCCTGAAAGAAGGTTTAACCGTCTTCCGCGATCAGGAATTCAGCTCTGACCTTGGTTCCCGCGCGGTAAACCGTATCAATAATGTGCGCACCATGCGCGGATTGCAGTTTGCGGAAGATGCCAGCCCGATGGCGCACCCAATCCGCCCGGACATGGTTATTGAGATGAACAACTTCTACACCCTGACCGTTTACGAGAAGGGCGCGGAAGTGATTCGTATGATCCACACCCTGCTGGGCGAAGAAAACTTCCAGAAAGGGATGCAGCTCTATTTCGAGCGCCATGATGGCAGTGCAGCGACCTGTGACGACTTTGTTCAGGCAATGGAAGATGCGTCAAATGTCGATCTCTCCCATTTCCGCCGTTGGTACAGCCAGTCCGGCACACCAGTTGTGACCGTCAAAGACGACTACAATCCGGAAACTGAGCAGTACACCCTGACCATCAGCCAGCGCACGCCAGCCACACCGGATCAGGCAGAAAAACAGCCGCTGCATATTCCGTTTGCCATCGAACTGTATGACAACGAAGGCAAAGTGATCCCGTTGCAGAAAGGCGGTCATCCGGTCAATTCCGTGCTGAACGTCACTCAGGCCGAACAGACCTTTGTCTTTGATAATGTCTACTTCCAGCCGGTGCCTGCGCTGCTGTGCGAATTCTCTGCGCCAGTGAAACTGGAATATAAGTGGAGCGATCAGCAACTGACCTTCCTGATGCGTCATGCGCGTAATGATTTCTCCCGCTGGGATGCGGCGCAAAGCCTGCTGGCAACCTACATCAAGCTGAACGTCGCCCGTCATCAGCAAGGACAGCCGCTGTCTCTGCCGGTGCATGTGGCTGATGCTTTCCGCGCGGTGCTACTCGATGAGAAGATTGACCCGGCACTGGCGGCAGAAATCCTCACGCTGCCATCCGTCAATGAAATGGCGGAACTGTTCGATATCATTGATCCGATTGCCATTGCCGAAGTGCGCGAAGCACTCACCCGTACTCTGGCGACTGAATTGGCGGATGAGCTGCTGGCAATCTATAACGCGAATTACCAGAGCGAGTATCGCGTTGAGCATGAAGATATTGCGAAACGGACGCTACGTAATGCCTGCCTGCGCTTCCTCGCTTTTGGTGAAACGCATCTGGCTGATGTGCTGGTGAGTAAGCAGTTCCACGAAGCGAACAATATGACCGATGCGCTGGCGGCGCTCTCTGCGGCGGTTGCTGCGCAGTTGCCATGCCGTGACAAGTTGATGCAGGAATACGACGATAAGTGGCATCAGGACGGTCTGGTGATGGATAAATGGTTTATCCTGCAAGCTACCAGCCCGGCGGCGAATGTGCTGGAGACGGTGCGAGGCCTGTTGCAGCATCGCTCATTTACCATGAGTAACCCGAACCGTATTCGTTCGTTGATTGGCGCGTTTGCGGGCAGCAACCCGGCAGCGTTCCATGCCGAAGATGGCAGCGGTTACCAGTTCCTGGTGGAAATGCTTACCGACCTCAACAGCCGTAACCCGCAGGTGGCTTCACGCTTGATTGAGCCGTTGATTCGCCTGAAACGTTACGATGCCAAACGTCAGGAGAAAATGCGCGCGGCGCTGGAACAGTTGAAAGGGCTGGAAAATCTCTCTGGCGATCTGTACGAGAAGATAACTAAAGCTCTGGCTTGATACAAATATGCCTGATGCGACGCTGACGCGTCTTATCAGGCCTGCAAGTCCGTTGAAATTGCTGGTTTTGTAGGCCGGAAAAGGCGTTCACGCCGCATCCGGCAACCGTGTCCAACTGCCTGATGCGACGCTTGACGCGTCTTATCAGGCCTACAAACCCGTTGAAATTGCTGGTTTTGTAGGCCGGAAAAGGCGTTCACGCCGCATCCGGCAACCGTGTCCAACTGCCTGATGCGACGCTGACGCGTCTTATCAGGCCTGCAAGCCCGTTGAAATTGCTGGTTTTGCGCGCCGCATCCGGCATATTAACCTTGACGCCGAATCGGTTGTTCAGAATTCCCACGATGCATCACCCGCTGCAACACTTCCGCTTCCAGCTCCGCTAATCGCACTGATCCTAACCGGCGCGGACGGGGGATATCCACCGTCAAATCCAGACCAATTTTTCCTTCTTCAATTAACAGCACCCGGTCAGCCATCGCCACCGCTTCGCTCACATCATGCGTCACCAACAGTACGGTAAAGCCGTGCTCCTGCCAAAGTGACACAATCAAATCCTGCATCTCCAGTCGCGTTAAAGCGTCCAGCGCACCGAGTGGTTCATCAAGCAACAATAAACCCGGTCGATGGATCAACGCTCTTGCCAGCGCCACTCGCTGTTTCTGCCCGCCTGAAAGTGCGGCAGGCCATTCCCCGGCGCGATTCTCCAGTCCTACCGCAGCCAACGCCCGACGCGCGGCATCGCGCCACTGACCTTTAAGGCCTAACCCAACGTTATCAATCACCGATTTCCATGGCAGCAGACGCGCATCCTGAAACATCATTCGCGTATCATCCTGAATCTCAGCCAGCGGTGTTGTGCCTGCCAGCACATCGCCTGCGGTTGGCGTTTCCAGCCCGGCCAGTAGTCGCAGCAGGGTACTTTTACCGCCGCCGCTGCGGCCCACCACCGCCACAAACTGACCTGCCGGAATATGTAAATCCAGTTGGTTCAGGACGATATTTTCCGCGTAATGTTTGCTTACTGCATTGAGCAACAATGGTGTGCCCTGGTTCAGACGAGCCGTATTCATACCGTGGCCTCCTTCAAATGATAAGCCGGGTTCCAGCGCAGCCAGAGCCGCTCTAACAGTTGCGCACTGACGTCAGCAAGTTTGCCGAGCAGGGCGTAAAGAATAATGGCGACTACCACCACGTCCGTTTGCAAAAACTCCCGCGCATTCATCGCCAGATAACCAATGCCTGAATTGGCAGAAATGGTTTCGGCAACAATCAGCGTCAGCCACATCAGGCCCAACGCAAAACGCACGCCGACCATAATTGAGGGCAGGGCACCAGGCAGGATCACATGGATAAACAGCGGTATGCCGGATAATCCATAGCTACGCGCCATTTCCACCAACCCGCGATCGATATTACGGATGCCATGCCAGGTGTTGATATAAATGGGGAATAGCGTACCGAGCGCCACCAGAAAGATTTTTGCGGATTCATCAATGCCAAACCACAAAATCACCAGCGGGATCAGCGCCAGATGTGGCACGTTGCGCAACATCTGAATTGAGGTATCCAGCAGCCGTTCTCCCCAGCGTGACAGCCCGCTAATCAGTCCCAGAATCAAGCCCAGCGATCCGCCAATTGAAAAGCCAATCAGCGCCCGCCAGGAACTGATCGCCAGATGCTGCCACAATTCGCCGCTGGCGGAGAGCGTCCAGAACGCCATCACCACCCCTTCCGGTGAGGGCAAAATACGCGTCGACAACCAGCCAACCGAGGAGGCCAGTTGCCACACCGCCACGATGCCCACCGGTAAAAACCAGGGGGCAACACGCAATAACCACGTCTTCACTGGCGTTGCCATCATCGTGTTCCTTAGCTTTGCGCGACTTTACGGGGGATAAAATCATTCGCCACCGCTTCGCCTTGCGGATTCAGCGGCTGCGGCTGGGGAATTTCCGGAATGGCGACATCCAGATGTGGGAACAGCAACTCGCCGACCCGATACGCTTCTTCCAGATGCGGGTAGCCCGAAAGCACAAAACTGTCGATGCCAAGCGCGGCGTATTCGTTGATTCGCGCAGCGACCGTCGGACCATCGCCCACCAGCGCCGTCCCGGCACCACCGCGTACTAAGCCAACGCCCGCCCATAAATTGGGGCTGATCTCCAGATTGTCGCGCTTGCCGTTATGTAACGCCGCCATTCGCTGTTGTCCTACGGAATCCGTCCGGGCGAATGCGGCCTGTGCTTTGGCGATGGTCTCATCATCAAGATGGGAGATTAACCGTTCAGCGGCCTGCCACGCTTCGTCGTTGGTTTCGCGAACAATCACATGCAGACGAATACCGAAACGAATTTTGCGTCCATGCGCGGCAGCTTTCGCCCGCACTTGTTCGATTTTCTCTTTAACCAGTTCCGGCGGTTCACCCCAGGTGAGATAAAGATCAACCTGTTCGGCGGCCAGATCCTGGGCGATGTCTGACGATCCGCCAAAGTAAAGCGGGGGGTAGGGCTGTTGAATTGGTGGAAAGAGCAGTTTGGCTCCGTGTACATGAATATGTTTGCCGTTGAAATCCACCGTTTCGCCCAGCAATAAACGTCGCCAGACCTGGGTAAATTCCGCCGATGCTTCGTAACGCTCGCTATGGTCGAGGAATACGCCGTCGCCTGCCAACTCTTGTGGATCGCTGCCTGTGACCAGGTTAAACAACGCGCGTCCGTTAGAGAGACGATCAAGCGTGGCGGCCTGGCGGGCGGCAACGGTAGGTGAGGTTACGCTGGGGCGCAGGGCGACAAGAAACTTCAGCCGCTGCGTCACCGGGATCATCGACGCCGCCACCAGCCACGCATCTTCACACGATCGCCCCGTTGGAATTAGCACGCCGGTATAACCCAGACGATCCGCCGCTTGCGCAATTTGTTGCAGATAACCGTGATCAACCGGGCGTGAACCTTCTTCCGTTCCCAGATAATGCCCGTCACCGTGGGTCGGTAAAAACCAGAACATATTCAGACTCATAATTGTTTTCCTTCCAGTTGCGTGGGCTGCCAGATGCGCTGGCGAATATCGACTTTTTTCGGCACCAGACGGTTTTCATAAAACAGATCTGCCGTTTGCTGCTGTAAGGCTGCAACCTCGGCGTTAACCGGTTTGATGGTGGTGGGAGGACGATGATCCAGATACGAGGCAATTACCGGAGCCGGTAAGCCCATTGTTTTTGCCAGTAAAGCGATGCTTTGCTCGCGCTGGCTGCGGGTTAACGCATCGGCCTCACTAAAGGTTGTGAGCACACCCTGAATAAAAGCGCCGTTTTTTTCTGCATAGGGGCGAGCAGTCAGATAAAACGACCCGGTTTGATTGAGACCCGTGCCGTCTTTCAACACCCGCACGCCGCCCTGTAATAACGCGGCGGAGTAGTAGGGATCCCAGATAGCCCAGGCGTCGACGTTACCTTGCTGAAACGCGGCGCGGGCATCGGCGGGCGTCAGGTAAGTGGGCCGGATATCGGTAAATTTAAGCCCGGCCTGTTGCAGGGCGCGCAGTAAAAGGTTGTGCGAACTGGAACCTTTCTGAAAGGCAACTTTGTGACCTTTAAGATCGGCTACGGTTTTGATCGGACTGTTTTCTGGTACCAGAATCACTTCGGCTTTTGGCTTCGGCGGCTCGACGCCCACGTACACCAAATCAGCCCCGGCGGCCTGAGCAAAGATGGGTGGAATATCCCCCGTACTGCCGAGATCAATACTGCCAACGTTTAACGCTTCCAGCATCTGCGGGCCAGCGGGAAACTCCACCCAGGAGATTTTTGTTTGCGGATAACGTTTTTCCAGCATTTGGTAATTTTTCGCCAGTACCGAACTGATGTTGCTTTTCTGATAGCCAATCCTTAACGCCTCTGGCGAAGACTCTGCGGCAACTGCGAGTGTTGAGACGCTAAGTAATCCCGCCAGCGCCAGTTTAATGATGTTACGCATGGGCATTACCTCGCAGAGAAAGAAGGTCAGGAACCTGAACATCACGGCGGTGCAGCGCCTGCCAGAAGGTTTCCAGCGCGGTATCAAGACGGGTTTGCAGATTTGGCGTGAACTGTGGTTTGTGATGGTAATCAATCACCTGAGAGTCATCGGCAAACACGCCGTGCAGGATCTCCTGGGCTTTCAGCGCACTTAAAACTGGCTTAAGTGCGTAATCGACCGCCAGCAGATGAGCCACCGTGCCGCCCGTCGCCAGCGGTAGCACCACTTTGCCTTGCAAAGCGCGTTCCGGCAGCAGGTCGAGCAGGGTTTTCAGCGCGCCGGAATAGGCGGCTTTATACACAGGTGTGGCGACAATCAGCCCATCGGCCTGTTGTAGCTGTTCGGTGAAGGTCTTGAGTGCCGGACTATCGAAACGGGCATAGAGCAGATCTTCCGGGGCGAAGTTTTGCAGATTCCAGTGATAAACCTCAACATCCAGGCCATTCAGTTTTTCCCGCGCATATTCCAGTAAGGAACTGGAGCGGGAAGGAAAGCGAGGACTACCCGCCAGGGTGATGACACGCATATTCTCTCCTTATAACCAATTGTTCTTGTTTTGTTAATATTGATAACAATTCGGTCAGTCTGACAGAGGGCGTTCGTGAGTCGAAATGATTTATCTGAAGAAGGAAAGCCAAAAAAAGCATAAAAAAGGCGCAACAAGAAAACGTTTGCTATTTATTGCTGCAGGTCAATTCCCTTTTGCTGCGAACTCGCACATAATACGCCCCCGGTTTGCACACCGGGAATCCAGGAGAGTTCATGTACTACCCCTTCGTTCGTAAAGCCCTTTTCCAGCTCGATCCAGAGCGCGCACACGAGTTTACTTTTCAGCAATTACGCCGCATCACCGGAACACCCTTTGAAGCGCTTGTTCGGCAAAATGTTCCAGCGAAGCCGGTTAACTGTATGGGACTGACCTTTAAAAACCCGCTTGGCCTGGCAGCCGGTCTTGATAAAGACGGGGAGTGTATTGATGCCCTTGGTGCAATGGGATTTGGATCGATCGAGATCGGTACTGTCACCCCGCGTCCACAACCAGGAAACGACAAACCGCGTCTTTTTCGCCTGGTAGATGCTGAAGGTTTAATAAACCGTATGGGCTTTAATAACCTCGGCGTTGATAACCTCGTAGAGAACGTTAAAAAAGCCCACTACGACGGTGTTCTGGGAATCAATATCGGCAAAAATAAAGATACGCCGGTTGAGCAAGGCAAAGATGACTATCTGATTTGTATGGAAAAAATCTACGCCTATGCAGGATATATTGCCATCAATATTTCATCACCAAATACCCCGGGATTACGCACTCTGCAATATGGCGAAGCACTGGATGATTTATTAACGGCAATTAAAAATAAACAAAATGATCTGCAAGCGCACCACCATAAATATGTACCAATAGCAGTGAAGATCGCGCCGGATCTTTCTGAAGAAGAGTTGATCCAGGTTGCCGATAGTTTAGTTCGCCATAATATTGATGGCGTCATTGCAACTAATACGACACTCGATCGTTCTTTGGTTCAGGGGATGAAAAATTGTGATCAAACCGGTGGCTTAAGTGGTCGTCCCTTACAATTAAAAAGTACGGAAATTATTCGTCGCTTGTCGCAGGAATTAAACGGCCGCTTACCGATTATTGGTGTTGGTGGTATTGACTCGGTAATTGCTGCTCGCGAGAAGATAGCTGCGGGGGCTTCTTTGGTGCAAATTTATTCCGGTTTTATTTTTAAAGGTCCGCCGCTGATTAAAGAAATCGTTAACCATATCTAATTATTTCTTTCATTTTCTCTTTATAAGATAATCAGGGCTTTATTTTCAGCCCTGGTTGTTTTATATTCATTGCTGTTACTTATTTAGACATTTTGTACTTTTTTGTTGAGGTTATTAAGCGAAGCGACAATGGAATATGTTGCAGTGGATTTATAGGGTAGAGGAGAAGCATATGCGAATTAAACCAGACGATAACTGGCGTTGGTATTATGATGAAGAGCATGATCGAATGATGCTTGATTTAGCCAATGGCATGCTATTTCGCTCACGTTTTGCGCGCAAAATGTTGACACCAGATGCCTTTTCTCCAGCGGGATTCTGCGTTGATGATGCCGCGCTCTATTTCTCGTTTGAAGAAAAATGCCGCGACCTTAACTTATCAAAAGAACAAAAAGCTGAACTGGTGCTTAATGCGCTGGTGGCAGTTCGTTATCTCAAACCGCAAATGCCGAAAAGCTGGCATTTTGTTTCTCATGGTGAAATGTGGTCGCCAGTGCCGGGTGATGCAGCCTGTGTCTGGTTAAGCGATACCAATGAACAAGTCAGCCTGCTGGTTGTTGAATCTGGCGAAAATGCCGCGCTGTGTCTCCTTGCGCAGCCTTGTGTTGTCATCGCTGGTCGCGCCATGCAACTGGGTGACGCCATCAAAATTATGAATGACAGACTGAAACCTCATATGAGTTATGACAGCTTCAGCCTTGAACAGGCCGTTTAACCTTTCAGTTTCAATGCAGTCTTCGGTACACAACTACAGCAAAGAATTGTCCCGTCGTCGCTCATAGCTGATTTTTTCAGCGGGGTGACTTCGCCTTCCAGAAGCTGAACCCGACAACTTCCGCATATGCCCGCGCGGCAAGAATAGGGGATCCGAATCCCTTGATTTTCTAATTGCTCCAACAAAACCTGTTGATTATTACCGCGAAATGCCAGTCCTTGCCAGTCGATATCTACATTTGCATTCATTTGCTGCGTTGTCGGGAGAGTATCGTCTGCGGCTGCCGCGCCGTAGATTTTCGCCGGTGCAGTTGCAAGAATTTCCACTGCATCACCAACACGAACAACGCCACTATTGCGGGCAATTAAATTCTGACCAAAATCGACATCGCCATTATCCTGGGCAGTGCGGAATGATTGCAGCGTTTTTAACGGTTCGCCTGCCGGATGCTTTTGTCCTTTTTCCGGGCTGACAGTGGTGAAAATACAGCGGCTGCAGGGCTTTACCACGTCAAACACCACATCGCCAATGCGAATCACTTTCCAGGTATCTTCTTCCCAGGCTGCCGCGCCGGAAACCACCAGATTGGGGCGAAATTGCTCCATTTTTACACTTGCCGGGCAGCGTTGCTGCACATCACGCAGTGAGGCTTCATTAGCGAGCAGATACGGATAGCCATCAGCAAACGACAAGGGTACAGTGTTATGGCGTTTTACGCGCCGTGTCATCTGCGGTCCTACCCAGCGCAGTTGCACTTCACGGGAGAAAAAGCCGCTTAACCATTTGTTGATCTCATCTGGCGCAATGCGTGCAGTAAAATGGTTACCCCACACTTCGGTTGGCGCGTCCTGCATAGCGAAATCAGCAAAACGGATGTATGCGCTGCTGCCATCTGGCGCGGTGAGATGTAAGCCGTCATGCACGGGCGAAGGGGTAAACCGCACCATCTGCGGAAACTGGCGCGCAGTAATAAATCTACCGTCAGGTTCGGTGACCATGAAGATGCGATCGAAGGCCAGACCGCTGACATCAGCCAGAGCATGCGTCAGACCGATGCCGCGCATCGATTTAACAGGATGAATAAAAAGCCGGGTTAATGTCGTCACGGTGCGGTCCTCAAATGAAAATAAGCCCTCAACTTTATGACATGACGCGCTTATTAGCTATAATGCGCAACAATTTTCTTAGTGCCTATCCCGTTAGGCTATTTTATTTGTCAGTTTAGCCCTGGGCAGTGCTCGAAATCCTCACGTACTGGTGTACGTTCCGGTTTCTCCGTGCTGTCCATGTCCAAACTGACTGCAACAATTACGCCTACTGCGGTAGGCCTTAGAGTAAAAGTGACGATATGAATTCTCTGTTTGCCAGTACGGCCCGTGGGCTGGAAGAGCTGTTAAAAACTGAACTCGAAAACCTGGGGGCCGTTGAATGCCAGGTGGTTCAGGGTGGGGTCCATTTCAAGGGCGACACGCGGCTTGTTTACCAGAGCCTGATGTGGAGTCGCCTGGCCTCGCGTATTATGTTGCCGCTGGGCGAGTGCAAGGTTTACAGTGACTTAGACCTTTATCTCGGCGTTCAGGCGATCAACTGGACAGAGATGTTTAATCCTGGCGCGACCTTTGCTGTCCACTTCAGCGGTCTGAATGACACCATCCGCAACAGCCAGTACGGCGCGATGAAAGTCAAAGATGCGATCGTTGATGCTTTCACCCGTAAGAATCTGCCGCGTCCGAATGTCGATCGCGATGCGCCGGATATCCGCGTGAACGTCTGGCTAAATAAAGAAACCGCCAGCATCGCTCTCGATTTAAGTGGAGATGGTTTGCATCTGCGCGGCTATCGTGATCGTGCGGGTATTGCGCCGATCAAAGAAACTCTGGCGGCGGCAATTGTGATGCGTTCCGGTTGGCAGCCAGGAACACCGCTGCTTGATCCGATGTGTGGTTCCGGTACGTTGTTGATTGAAGCGGCGATGCTGGCGACCGATCGCGCGCCAGGTTTGCACCGCGGGCGTTGGGGCTTTAGCGGCTGGGCGCAACATGATGAAGCTATCTGGCAAGAAGTAAAAGCGGAAGCGCAAACCCGCGCCCGTAAAGGTCTGGCTGAGTACAACTCTCATTTCTACGGTTCCGACAGCGATGCGCGGGTGATTCAACGTGCGCGCACCAACGCCCGTCTTGCGGGGATTGGCGAACTGATCACTTTTGAAGTGAAAGATGTCGCGCAATTGACCAATCCGCTGCCGAAAGGGCCATACGGTACAGTGTTGAGCAACCCGCCATACGGTGAACGTCTGGACAGCGAACCGGCGCTGATTGCGCTGCATAGCCTGCTGGGCCGAATCATGAAAAACCAGTTCGGCGGCTGGAATCTCTCTTTATTCAGTGCCTCGCCGGATCTGTTAAGTTGCCTGCAGTTGCGTGCAGACAAACAGTACAAAGCGAAAAACGGTCCGTTGGACTGCGTGCAGAAAAATTACCACGTTGCCGAAAGCACTCCAGACAGCAAACCGGCAATGGTGGCAGAAGACTACGCCAACCGCCTGCGTAAGAACCTCAAAAAATTCGAGAAGTGGGCGCGTCAGGAAGGCATTGAATGCTACCGCCTGTACGACGCCGATCTACCGGAATACAACGTTGCCGTTGACCGCTACGCCGATTGGGTGGTGGTGCAGGAGTATGCGCCGCCGAAAACCATTGATGCGCACAAAGCGCGTCAACGTCTGTTCGATATTATCGCGGCGACCATTTCGGTACTCGGGATTGCGCCAAACAAACTGGTGCTGAAAACCCGTGAACGCCAGAAGGGCAAAAATCAGTACCAGAAACTGGGCGAGAAGGGCGAGTTTCTTGAAGTCACCGAATATAACGCTCACCTGTGGGTGAACCTGACGGATTATCTTGATACTGGTTTGTTCCTCGATCACCGTATCGCCCGTCGTATGCTCGGTCAGATGAGCAAAGGCAAAGATTTCCTCAACTTGTTCTCCTATACCGGTAGCGCCACCGTGCACGCGGGATTAGGCGGCGCGCGCAGCACCACTACGGTGGATATGTCGCGTACCTATCTGGAGTGGGCAGAACGAAACCTGCGCCTTAACGGCTTAACCGGTCGTGCGCATCGCCTGATTCAGGCCGATTGCCTGGCGTGGCTGCGTGAGGCAAATGAACAGTTCGATCTGATCTTTATCGATCCGCCAACCTTCTCTAACTCAAAACGAATGGAAGATGCGTTTGATGTTCAGCGCGATCATCTGGCGCTGATGAAAGATTTGAAACGTCTGCTGCGTGCAGGTGGGACGATCATGTTCTCGAACAACAAACGTGGTTTCCGTATGGATCTTGACGGACTGGCAAAACTGGGACTGAAAGCACAAGAAATTACGCAAAAAACGCTCTCCCAGGATTTCGCCCGTAACCGCCAGATCCACAACTGCTGGCTGATTACCGCAGCCTGAAAGGAATAGTAATGTCATTAATCAGTATGCATGGCGCATGGCTGTCGTTCAGCGACGCGCCGCTTCTCGATAACGCAGAACTGCATATCGAAGATAACGAACGTGTTTGTCTGGTGGGCCGTAACGGCGCAGGCAAATCGACGTTAATGAAGATCCTCAACCGTGAACAGGGGCTGGATGACGGTCGCATTATTTACGAGCAAGATTTGATCGTTGCGCGTTTGCAGCAGGATCCACCGCGTAACGTTGAGGGTAGCGTTTATGATTTCGTTGCCGAAGGCATTGAAGAACAAGCGGAATACCTGAAACGCTATCACGATATTTCGCGCCTGGTGATGAACGACCCGAGCGAGAAAAATCTCAACGAACTGGCGAAAGTACAGGAACAGTTGGATCACCACAACCTGTGGCAACTGGAAAACCGCATCAACGAAGTGCTGGCACAGCTGGGATTAGATCCTAACGTCGCGCTGTCGTCGCTTTCCGGCGGCTGGTTGCGTAAAGCCGCATTAGGGCGAGCGCTGGTGAGCAATCCGCGCGTGTTGCTGCTCGATGAACCGACTAACCACCTGGATATTGAAACCATCGACTGGCTGGAAGGTTTCCTGAAAACGTTCAACGGTACGATTATTTTCATCTCCCACGACCGTTCATTTATTCGCAATATGGCGACGCGTATTGTCGATCTCGATCGCGGCAAACTGGTCACCTATCCGGGTAATTACGACCAGTATTTGTTGGAAAAAGAAGAAGCCCTGCGCGTGGAAGAACTACAAAATGCCGAGTTCGATCGCAAACTGGCACAGGAAGAAGTGTGGATCCGTCAGGGGATCAAAGCGCGTCGTACCCGTAATGAAGGCCGCGTGCGTGCGCTGAAAGCAATGCGTCGTGAACGCGGTGAACGTCGCGAGGTAATGGGTACTGCAAAGATGCAGGTAGAAGAGGCCAGTCGCTCCGGTAAGATCGTTTTCGAAATGGAAGACGTTTGCTACCAGGTTGACGGTAAGCAACTGGTGAAAGATTTTTCTGCCCAGGTACTACGTGGCGATAAAATTGCCCTGATTGGCCCGAATGGCTGTGGCAAAACCACGTTGCTGAAACTGATGCTTGGTCAACTTCAGCCGGACAGCGGACGCATTCATGTCGGCACTAAACTGGAAGTCGCCTATTTTGACCAGCACCGCGCGGAACTCGATCCCGACAAAACGGTGATGGATAACCTTGCTGAAGGTAAGCAAGAGGTGATGGTTAACGGTAAACCGCGCCATGTACTGGGTTATTTACAGGACTTCCTGTTCCATCCGAAACGGGCGATGACGCCGGTGCGCGCGCTCTCTGGCGGGGAACGTAACCGTCTGCTTTTGGCGCGTCTGTTCCTGAAACCAAGTAACTTACTGATCCTCGACGAACCGACCAACGATCTCGATGTTGAAACGCTGGAACTGCTTGAAGAGCTGATCGACAGCTACCAGGGTACAGTATTGCTGGTTAGTCACGATCGTCAGTTTGTTGATAACACCGTAACAGAGTGCTGGATCTTCGAAGGTGGCGGCAAAATTGGCCGTTATGTCGGCGGTTATCACGACGCGCGCGGACAGCAAGAACAGTATGTGGCGTTAAAACAGCCTGCGGTGAAAAAAAACGAAGAAGTAGCTGCGCCGAAAGCAGAAACTGTAAAACGCAGCAGTAGCAAACTAAGCTATAAATTGCAGCGCGAATTAGAACAGCTACCGCAACTGCTTGAAGATTTGGAAGCAAAACTGGAAGCCTTACAGGCGCAGGTGGCAGATGCCTCTTTCTTCAGCCAGCCCCATGAGCATACGCAAAAAGTGCTCGCTGATCTGACTGCCGCTGAACAGGAACTGGAGCAGGCTTTTGAACGTTGGGAGTATCTTGAAGCGTTAAAAAATGGTGGCTGATCGCTAATCAGTTAAGTGAAAAGAGAGACTGCTGACAACGGCCAAATTGCCTGATGCGCTACGCTTATCTGGCCTGGGTGGAAACGTCAATTTATTGCGTTTCCACGAGCTCCCTGAGCGGATAATGCGGTAGTTCAGCATCCGACATTAAAAGCGAGTGCTATGTCAGCATTCTGTAAATAGCGCATCATTAAGGAGTACCAATGTGCGAACATCATCATGCCGCGAAGCACATCCTGTGCTCGCAGTGTGACATGCTGGTGGTTTTACCCCACCTTGAGCATGGTCAGAAGGCGGCATGTCCTCGGTGTGGCACAACGTTAACCGTTGCGTGGGATGCCCCTCGACAGCGTCCTACCGCTTATGCGTTGGCTGCACTGTTCATGCTGCTGCTGTCCAACCTGTTCCCTTTTGTCAATATGAACGTTGCAGGGGTAACCAGTGAGATTACGTTGCTGGAAATCCCGGGCGTACTGTTTTCCGAGGACTATGCCAGCCTCGGTACTTTTTTCCTGTTGTTTGTGCAACTGGTCCCCGCGTTTTGCCTGATCACTATTTTACTGTTGGTTAATCGCGCGGAAATACCTGTTCGTTTAAAAGAACAACTGGGGCGGGTACTTTTTCAGCTCAAAACCTGGGGAATGGCTGAGATTTTCCTTGCCGGTGTGTTGGTCAGTTTTGTCAAACTGATGGCTTACGGCAGCATTGGCGTGGGCAGTAGTTTCATTCCCTGGTGTTTATTTTGTGTGCTGCAATTACGCGCCTTTCAGTGCGTTGATCGCCGCTGGTTATGGGATGATATTGCCCCGATGCCAGAGCTTCACCAGACGCTGAAACCGGGCATAACGGGAATACGCCAGGGGCTGCGCTCTTGCTCATGCTGTACGGCAATTCTTCCTGCCGATGATCCAGTGTGTCCGCGCTGTGGCACCAAAGGATATGTTCGACGCAAAAACAGTCTGCAATGGACGCTGGCACTGCTTTTTACGTCGATCATGTTATATCTCCCGGCGAACATCTTACCCATTATGGTGACCGATTTTTTAGGCTCTAAGATGCCGTCGACCATTCTCGCCGGGGTTATCTTATTATGGAGCGAAGGCTCTTATCCGGTTGCCGCCGTCATCTTTTTAGCCAGTATCATGGTGCCAACTTTAAAGATGATCGCCATAGCCTGGCTGTGCTGGGATGCGAAAGGGCACGGCAAGCGTGATAGTGAAAGAATGCATTTGATTTACGAAGTTGTTGAGTTTGTAGGCCGCTGGTCAATGATTGACGTTTTCGTGATAGCGGTGCTCTCGGCGCTGGTGCGTATGGGAGGCTTAATGAGTATTTATCCGGCAATGGGTGCATTAATGTTTGCTTTAGTCGTCATTATGACAATGTTTTCTGCGATGACGTTTGATCCACGTTTGTCGTGGGATCGTCAACCTGAACCAGAGCATGAGGAGTCCTGACAGTATGGAATCTAATAGTGGGGAAGCCAAAATCCAGAAAGTGAAGAACTGGTCCCCTGTGTGGATATTTCCCATCGTTACGGCACTCATCGGGGCCTGGGTACTTTTTTATCATTACAGTCATCAAGGGCCGGAAGTTACCCTGATCACTGCTAATGCGGAAGGAATAGAAGGCGGCAAGACTACCATTAAAAGTCGTAGCGTGGACGTCGGTGTGGTCGAAAGTGCCACGCTGGCTGATGATTTAACGCATGTTGAAATCAAAGCGCGTCTCAACGCCGGTATGGAAAAACTGCTGCACAAAGATACTGTTTTTTGGGTAGTGAAACCACAAATTGGTCGTGAAGGCATTAGTGGCCTTGGTACGTTGCTTTCCGGTGTGTATATCGAGTTGCAACCGGGGGCTGCAGGCAGTAAGCAAACAAAATATGATTTGCTTGATTCTCCACCGTTGGCCCCACCAGATGCCAAAGGGATCCGTGTCATTCTTGACAGCAACAAAGCTGGGCAGCTCACGGCGGGAGATCCCGTGCTGTTTCGTGGTTATCGCGTAGGGTCGGTTGAAACCAGCACCTTCGATACCCAGAAGCGTAATATCAGCTATCAACTGTTCATCAATGCGCCTTATGACCGCCTGGTAACGAGCAACGTTCGCTTCTGGAAAGATAGCGGCATAGCGGTGGATCTGACCTCGGCGGGGATGCGCGTAGAGATGGGGTCATTGACGACGTTGCTAAGTGGTGGTGTCAGCTTTGACGTGCCTGAAGGGTTGGATTTGGGACAGCCGGTTGCGCCAAAAACGTCATTCGTTTTGTATGATGATCAGAAGAGTATCCAGGATTCACTGTACACAGATCACATTGATTATCTGATGTTCTTTAAAGATTCGGTACGCGGTCTGCAACCTGGCGCGCCAGTGGAATTCCGCGGTATTCGTCTCGGTACGGTAAGCAAAGTGCCATTCTTTGCGCCGAATATGCGTCAGGTCTTTAACGATGATTATCGCATTCCAGTCATGGTGCGTATTGAACCAGAACGACTGAAAATGCAGTTAGGTGAAAATGCTGATGTGGTAGAACACCTGGCCGAATTGCTGAAGCGTGGTTTACGCGGTTCACTGAAAACCGGGAATCTGGTCACGGGAGCGCTGTACGTCGATCTGGACTTCTATCCAAATGCTCCGGCAATTACCGGTGTGCGTGAGTTTAATGGCTATCAAATAATCCCGACCGTTAGCGGTGGTCTGGCGCAAATCCAGCAACGTCTGATGGAAGCGTTGGATAAGATTAACAAACTGCCGTTGAATCCGATGATTGAACAGGCGACCAGTACGTTGTCGGAAAGTCAGCGCACGATGAAAAACCTGCAGACTACGCTGGATAGTATGAACAAGATCCTTGCCAGCCAGTCGATGCAACAGTTGCCGACGGATATGCAGTCGACACTGCGCGAATTGAATCGCAGCATGCAGGGCTTCCAGCCGGGTTCCGCAGCTTATAACAAGATGGTGGCGGATATGCAGCGTCTTGATCAGGTATTGCGTGAACTGCAGCCGGTTCTGAAAACGCTCAACGAGAAGAGCAACGCACTGGTATTTGAAGCGAAGGATAAAAAAGATCCAGAGCCGAAGAGGGCGAAACAATGAAAAAGTGGCTAGTGACGATAGCGGCACTGTGGCTGGCCGGATGCAGCTCCGGTGAAATTAACAAAAACTATTACCAATTACCTGTGGTGCAGAGCGGTACGCAAAGTACCGCCAGCCAGGGTAACCGCCTGCTATGGGTCGAGCAGGTTTCCGTACCTGATTATCTGGCAGGGAATGGTGTGGTATACCAGACCAGTGATGTGAAGTATGTGATTGCCAATAACAACCTGTGGGCCAGCCCGCTGGATCAACAGTTGCGCAATACCCTGGTCGCTAACCTGAGTGCGCAACTGCCCGGTTGGGTCGTAGCCTCCCAGCCTTTGGGAAGTACCCAGGACACGCTTAATGTGACTGTGACGGAGTTTAACGGCCGTTACGATGGTAAGGTGATTGTGAGTGGCGAATGGCTACTAAACCATCAGGGACAACTGATAAAACGTCCGTTCCGTGTGGAAGGGGTGCAGAATCAGGATGGCTACGATGAAATGGTCAAAGTGCTGGCCAGTGTCTGGAGTCAGGAAGCCGCTACTATTGCGCAAGAGATAAAGCGTCTACCTTAATTATAAAGATTTGTAAATAAAACCGTCTCCGGCATGTAGCCTGAGGCGGTTTTTTTTGTTTATAAGCCATGGGAAAACTTGTTCCGCTTCACATTTTTTGTACAACTGACATGCCCGTGTAGCTCACAAATATGGCAGTGGCGTGAATTTTGAGCATTGACGGCAGTTATGATTCGCGGTATTGCTTAACTGTGATTGCACATTTAGTAATCACTGTTTTCTTTTCCACCAGAAACCAGTATGAGGGAAACGAGGCATGAAGAGACAAAAACGAGATCGCCTGGAACGGGCACATCAACGTGGTTATCAGGCCGGCATCGCCGGACGCTCAAAAGAAATGTGTCCCTATCAGACGCTGAATCAAAGGTCACAATGGCTGGGAGGCTGGCGAGAAGCCATGGCGGACAGGGTAGTAATGGCCTGATTCTGTCTCTTTAAAAAGAAACCTCCGCATTGCGGAGGTTTCGCCTTTATATACTCTGTCTGATTAAAATCAGAATGCAGACGTATCCTGGAACAGACCCACTTTCAGGTCGTTGGCGGTATAGATCAAACGACCATCAACCAGCACTTCGCCATCCGCCAGGCCCATAATCAGACGACGGTTAACAATGCGTTTAAAGTGAATACGATAGGTCACTTTTTTCGCCGTCGGCAGCACCTGGCCTGTGAATTTCACTTCGCCAACGCCCAGGGCGCGGCCTTTACCTTCGCCGCCCAGCCAGCCGAGGTAGAATCCTACCAGCTGCCACATCGCGTCCAGGCCCAGGCAGCCCGGCATTACCGGATCGCCGATGAAGTGGCAACCGAAGAACCACAGGTCCGGATTAATATCCAGCTCTGCTTCTACATACCCTTTGTCGAAGTTACCGCCCGTTTCAGTCATTTTGACCACACGGTCCATCATCAGCATGTTCGGTGCTGGCAATTGTGGGCCTTTAGCACCAAACAGTTCACCGCGACCAGAGGCAAGAAGGTCTTCTTTTGTATAGGATTCGCGTTTATCTACCATGTTCTCTGTAAGCCTTATTTTATTGAAGCACGCAGGATAGCTAACACGTGTACGCTGAACAAGTCCGATCAGTTCGGAATAAACCAGTTCAGCCAACGTAGTGGCCACGGAAAACGGTGACGCCCTTCCTGTTGCGATGCTTGCGCGATACGTTCCTGGATAGTTTGCATCAGCGTCGTCTGGCCTTCGCCATCCCACACCAGATTTAATAATAACGGCAGTGCATCAGTCACATCGTCCACTGCCCAGATGGTGAATTTGCCTTCCTCTACCGCCTTCACCAGTTCACTGTGAAGACTTAAATGGCGAACGTTAGCGCTGGGGATAATCACACCTTGCTTCCCACTTAACTCACGCTGCTGGCAGATAGCAAAGAAGCCTTCGATTTTCTCATTCAGACCGCCCACAGGCTGGGCGCGACCAAACTGATCCACTGAACCTGTAATGGCGATACTCTGATTCACCGGGACATCAGCAAGGGCGCTGATCAGAGCGCAGAGCTCGGCCATTGATGCGCTGTCACCATCCACTTCACTGTAAGATTGCTCAAAGGTCAGTGACGCCGAGAAAGGGATCTGTTGCTCAAGCTGAAGTTCCGACATCAAAAACGCCTGCATGATCATCATCCCTTTAGCGTGAATGTTGCCGCCAAGCTCCGCTTTCCGTTCGATGTCGGTGAATTCACCATCGCCAATATGCACAACGCAGCTAATGCGAGAAGGTTCGCCAAATGCGCGTGGATGGCCTGGAAATTCAATGACCGAAAGGGCGTTAATTTGCCCGATGCGTTCACCTTCGGTTTCAATCAGGATCTGCTCCTGAAGGATTTCATCCTGCATGCGCTCGGCGAGGAAACCTTCGCGCCATTCCCGCTGCTGTAGCATTAAGTTTAGCTGCTCGCCGGAGAAGGTATCACCTTCGCACAATGAAGCGACCTCCTTACACTGGCGGAGGATCCACTGCGGACTAAGTGGCAGCGTTTCTTGCTCACCGGTATAGCGTACTGCTTCGCGGATAAGTACCGGCCAGGCGTCGGCATCTGGCGCTGGCAAGTGGTTAAGTCTGGCGATAAAAGTCACCCAGCGACACCACTGGCGTACGGATTCGGCATCGACTATCTGCAGAGTATCTTCAAATTCGCTATAGATAGCTTGTTCAGACAGTTCTGGCTCCATCTCCTGGAAATCGGCCAATGAATCGCGTTCGCCTACCAGAATAACTTTCAGCTTCAATGGCATCGAAGGTACAGAGACGGGGAGAGGGCGCGACTCATCAAATGCTACCCAATCGAAGCGTTCGCGGTTGACGATGTTCTTCAGACGCATCCACAGCAATGGCTGGGCCAGCAGTGTACGCAAGGAGATAATCAAAATGCCGCCATTGGCCTGATGTACCAGTCCTGGCTGCAAGGTAATGTCGCCATTAAACTGGCGCAAACAGCCAAAAAGCTGTTCGGCTTCAGCCCAGTCAGCAGTAACAACCTGGGTTAAGGTCGCAAAATTATCGTCAGTGCTAACTGCGTTCCGTAAGCGTATGGTGTGGCCGGAAATCTCATAGTGAGCGCCCATCAGTTGGCCTGCATCGCTTTGTAGCGTGCGTGCAGCATCGGCTATAAGATTCAGATAATCGGATTCTTCCGGCGCTTTTGCCAGTATAAAAGAGGATGATGCCCGCGCGTGCAGCAACTGCTCAAGCGCAAATTGCAGTCGCGGTTGAGTGTCACTGAATAAAGGATCGTTTTCGTCAATCAAATGTGGCTGTGCGAATACTTCCTGATAGCTTTCGGTATCAGGAATCAGGTCACGCCATGCAAGTTTCGTAATGGTCAAAGTCGATGTTTTTTAGTCTGTTGTCAAAGGCGCGATTATACCGTAACCGGCACTGCAGCACACGTAGAAAGCACCGACAAAAGTCCCGGCATGCGCGTTAAAGCTCACAGGACAGAGATTCTTTTCATCACACAGGTAAAAAGCTGATATTCTGTAAAGAGTTACACGGTAACATTGAGATCGCTATGAAATATCAACAACTTGAAAATCTTGAAAGTGGTTGGAAATGGAAATATCTGGTGAAGAAGCACCGTGAAGGTGAGTTGATCACCCGTTACATAGAGGCCAGTGCCGCCCAGGAAGCCGTCGATGTGTTGCTATCGCTGGAGAACGAACCTGTACTCGTAAATGGCTGGATTGAAAAACATATGAATCCAGAGCTGCTTAATCGCATGAAACAGACGATTCGGGCCAGACGAAAACGGCACTTTAATGCGGAGCATCAGCATACGCGCAAGAAATCTATCGATCTGGAATTTATTGTCTGGCAAAGGTTAGCAGGGCTTGCGCAACGTCGTGGTAAAACGCTATCCGAAACGATTGTCCAGCTGATTGAAGATGCGGAAAACAAAGAGAAGTATGCGAATAAAATGTCTTCTTTGAAGCAGGATTTGCAGGCATTACTTGGTAAGGAATAACTGGCGAAGGTCATTTACTTTACTACAGATGAAAAAAAACCCCGCAGTAGCGGGGTTTTTATTAGACGAGAACTTAAGCCTGCGGCTGAGTTACAACGTCTTTGATGCCTTTAACTTCGATCTCTACGCGACGATCCGGAGCCAGGCAGTCGATCAGAGCAGCACGCTGTTTCACGTTGTCACAGGTGTTGCCAGTAACCGGGTTGGATTCGCCCATACCACGTGCGGAGATCTTGTCAGACGGGATACCTTTGGAGATCAGGTAATCAACGACGGACTGAGCACGACGCTCGGACAGACCCTGGTTGTAAGCGTCAGAACCGATGCGGTCAGTGTAACCCAGAACAACTACGGAACCGTCTTTCGGATCCAGGTTGCTCAGCTGGCTGTACAGCTGATCCAGAGCAGCCTGACCTTCCGGTTTCAGGGTTGCTTTGTTGAAGTTGAACAGAACGTCAGACTTCAGAGTGAAGTGCTTGGTCTGTACTTCTGGAGCCGGAGCCGGAGCCGGAGCAACTACTGGAGCTGCTTCGCCCTGACCGAAACGGTAGGAAACACCCAGGCTCAGCAGACCGTTGTCCGGACGAGTACCGATGGTGTTAGCGTCACCGATGTTGTTGGTCCACTGATATTCCAGACGGGTAGCGATTTCTGGAGTGATCGCGTACTCAACACCACCTGCGAATACCGGAGAAACGCCGGTGTCGTGGTCTTTAAAGGATGGGCCACCAGGTACGTTAGCCTTGGTGTCTGCGCGCCATACCATACCACCCAGACGAGTGTAGATGTCCAGATCGTCAGTGATTGGGTAACCCAGTTTAGCGGTCAGCTGAACGCCCTGAGCTTTGTATGCGCCGTTGATGTTGTCGCCTTTGTACGGCATACGACCTAACCAGTCGTAACCCATTTCAAAGCCAACATACGGGTTAACCTGGTAACCACCAAAAGCACCTGCACCCAGTTGGTTTTCGTGGGTCGGACCATTGTTAGGAATGAAACCAGTGTCATGGTACTGGGACCAGCCCAGTTTAGCACCAGTGTACCAGGTGTTATCTTTCGGAGCGGCCTGCGCTACGGTAGCGAAACCAGCCAGTGCCACTGCAATCGCGATAGCTGTCTTTTTCATTTTTTGCGCCTCGTTATCATCCAAAATACGCCATGAATATCTCCAACGAGATAACACGGTTAAATCCTTCACCGGGGGATCTGCTCAATTGTAACTCTGCCGATAAATTCGGCTTATGCCGAGCACCCCTGGCGATGTAAAGTCTACAACGTAGTTGAAAACTTACAAGTGTGAACTCCGTCAGGCATATGAAAAAAAAGACTTGTATAAGGTACGTTTAACCTTTTTTGTTAACGATACTTTACAGGATAAAATCGCGGAAACCGCTTCAGACAAGCCTCCACAAGTAAAATTAGTGACAAGTGAAAGCGTCTACGGGTTAACAAAAAAAGTTCCAGGATTAATCCTAAATTTACTTAATGATACAAATTTGAGTGAATTTTTAGCCCAGAAAGTTGTCTCGTGGCGTGAGAGTGTGTGCTTACTGGACGCATAATAAACCCCATTGCGTTACCTTCATTGGCGGCATCGACAAGATCAGCATGCTCTTCTTCTGTCAGATCGTCTGCCAACCAACCGATCACTACGCTGTAATTTCCCGTACGCAAAGCACGAACCATTGATTCCACGGTGTGACAAGGGGAAAGCTGGCTTATCTGCATCACCTTAGTTAAGGGTAGTCCCGCTGCCTGCACCCATTCACGACTTAGTTTTTGTTGCGGCGTTAACCAAAGTTGCCAACGCGATTGTTGGCCGAGTTGCTGTAATAATGGCAAAAGCAGGAGTTGCGTCATCATGGGCTGATCTTCGCGATAGACAACTTCACTAATTAGCCCGGCTGTAGTGTTTTCCGTAGAGACACGCGCAATTTTGCTTGCTGTGGAGGAGAACATCGAAGAACGATTTGCGTAGCCTGAAGTGTACATAATCAATCCAGCCCTGTGAGTTACTGTATGAATATACAGTACATCCAGTGACAACAAAGATCAACACAAATTTCGGAAAGAGCCTCGCAATTTTTGTCGTTGGTGACCTGAAAACTTAAATTAATCTTGCCCCTTGAGAATAAGTTGCCTATTTTCGTATTTAACGGATCCGTTAATGTGAATTATTCTTTTATATTATGATTTTAAAAGGAATTTTATGAAAAGCCTCTCCTACAAGCGGATCTATAAGTCACAAGAATATCTGTCGATGTTAGGCACTATTGAATATCGATCGTTGTTTGGCAGTTACAGTCTGACCGTTGACGATACAGTGTTTGCGATGGTTTCTGATGGTGAGTTGTACCTTCGAGCTTGTGAGCAAAGCGCACAGTACTGTGTAAAACATCCGCCAGTCTGGCTGACATACAAAAAGTGTGGCCGCCCCGTTACTCTCAATTACTACCGGGTTGATGAAAGCTTATGGCGGAATCAACAGAAGTTGGTGCGGCTGTCGAAATATTCGCTGGACGCTGCGCTTAAAGAGAAAAGTTCGCGCGACACCCAGCAACGGCTGAAAGATTTGCCCAATATGTCTTATCACCTGGAAGCGATTCTCGGGGAAGTGGGGATTAAGGATGTTCGGGCGCTACGTATACTTGGGGCGAAAATGTGCTGGTTGCGACTACGGCAGCATAACAGTCTGGTGACAGAAAAGATTCTGTTCATGCTTGAAGGCGCAATTATCGGTATTCATGAAGCTGCGCTCCCGGTGGCACGCCGCCAGGAGCTTGCAGAATGGGCAGATTCTATTACACCGAAACAGGAGTTTCCTGAGGAACTTGAGTAATCCGACGTTGCAGACGGCCAATTTCTGGCAGTAATGCAATCAGTAACCCGATTTGCTGTACGACCAGAGGTTCTTTGCTGTCTGCCCGCGGTTCAAGTTGTTGCATCCGCTGTTTCAGGCCAGCTAATGCCTGATTGACGCGTTCTTCATCGGCAGGTTGATGATGTAGCGCGTCATCAACATAGCAAACTGCGTCATCAAGAAACGCCAGAATTTCAGGGTTGGTTAACTGCTCGCGGTGTGCGCCAAGGGCAGAAATATAGCTGGTAAACGTATGGTTAAGGCACAGTAAACGGAATGCGTCATCGCGAATTTGCGGTGTGACGTTCGGTTCACTGGACATATTCGACACCACCGACGCCAGTTCAGCATCACGGTTGTGAGCATCGCGACGGGCAATACGATACGCCAGACGGTTGTCACGCCCCTGATGATATTGCTCAAGAATGGCATCGAGATAACGGCAGTTAGCATCCGTCGCGCGTTCAAGCATTCGCGGCAGATTGCGAAACCGCCAGTCGGGCCAGATGTAGCTCACCGCCGCCCATGCTATTGCACAGCCGATCAGTGTATCGATTACGCGAGGCAGCGCGACTTCAAAACCTTCACCCAGCAAGTTGAAGCACAGTAACACCAGAAGCGTAATGAACATCGTTGCATGAGCGTATTGCACGTTACGGAAGGCAAAAAAGAGCACGCCGGTAATCACCAGCAGCACCAGTTGTCCTTCCAGTGACGGAACAAACCACAGCACAGGAATACCAATCGCAATACCCACTAACGTACCAATAATCCTTAACTTCAGTCGGTGGCGCGTGGCGTTATAGTTTGGCTGGCAGACAAACAGACTTGTCAGCAAGATCCAATACCCGTGATGCATTCCGGTAATCTGAATGATGGCGTAACCAACACACAATACCAGCGACATTCTCACTGCATGGCGAAAGAGTGCAGACTCCGGCGTTAAGTTACGTTTAAGACGCAGCCAGATATCGCTAAACCCGCGAGGGCTGTCGTCGGCGAGTTCATTTTCGTCTGCATTGTGGGGCAGCGCCTGAGCTTGTTCTGATTCAATCGTCGCCAGTTGGGCATCTATGGCACGTAAATTGTTCAGCAGGAATCCCAGTATTTTTAGCAGATCGGCGGGCGCACCGTTTTCGCGCATTCGCTCAAGTGCGGCGTCAATATGCGTAAAAGCGCGTTCAAAATGTGGATCGTGCTGATAAGGCTGGCGCAGTAAAATACAGCGTGACAATTGTTGGCAGGCTTGGCCCTGCATTGACATCAGGCGCTGGAAGCGGAACAGCACGTCGCTGTGGCGAAAATGTTCTCGCAGCGTTTGATACTGAATATGTGAAGAGCTCGCTCGCTCGTGGATATCCTGCGCTACAAAATAGTAATGTAGTGTACGACGCGTTCCCCGCTGGCCGCGGTCGCCGCGTAAGCGGGTCAGCAACGAGATTTTCGTCTGGTTCAGCGTCACCATAAGTTGCCCGTTGGCGAGCGCCAAATCATACAGCGGAGCCTGGCTTTCATCCTCAATATCAGGATCAAACATACGTGACTTGAGTTCCAGATACCGCGCCAGTTGTTCATAAGAACGTGCCAGGTTGTCCTGCAACGGGCGGACAGGGAACAGCAAATGACCAATAAGCGTCAGGATGTTGTACCAAACCGCACCAGCAAGCAGATAGATAGGCTGCTGATACCAGTGCTCATACAGGGAGGTTCCCAGCATCGTGTAAATGGCAATCAGCAATGCACCGAAAGCGATGGTCGCATAGCGTTGACCCAGGCCGCCGAGCAAAATGAAGCCGCTGGTGGAGAGCGTTAAACCAATGGCGAACAGCCAGGGCCACGGAAATAACAGCTCTACTGAAGCCGAGGCAATAAAAAAACAGAACAGCGTAATAATGAGATTACGCAGACGTCCCGCCAGTCGGTCGTCGAGATCGGTCAGTGCTGCCGCCACCATTCCGAGAGTCAGCGGAATCGTAAGTTTTACATCACCCAGCCACCACGGAAACGCAGTAGTGCCGCAAAGTGCGATAAAAATGCGCGCGTAATACAGCCAGGTGCTGTTCCAGGTATAGCGTTTGAGCAAAGGACTTAGCATAAAGGCCATAATGTTGGATTATTGGAAACGGCGACGTGCATTGGCTTCACGCGCAGCTTGAGCTGTTTCTACCGATACCACGCGGCGTCCGACCGGCCACAGTGCAATAGCGGCAATTTTAAAGTTCGCAATACCAACCGGAATACCAATGATGGAAATGCATTGCGCGATACCTGTTGCGATATGCATCAGGCATAGCCACCAGCCGAAGAAAATCAGCCAGAAAATATTCAGCACCGTACCGCCAGTGTTAAGCAGCACATTTTTGCCTGCCGGGTTTAGTTCATCGACATGAATGGCTTCATTGCCATAAGGCAGCAGAGACAGTTTGGTTATCTCCCAGCAGGACCGTGTCAGCGGTAAGGTAAAAATCAGCACAATACTGACCAGGGTCGCTAACAGCCAGCCAAGAGTGGTGGCGAATCCGCCAAGCACAAAGTTCAGAATGTTCAAAACGGTACGCATAAAACCTCGCTTTACTGTGGTTTTCAGTAATGGGCGGCAATTGTAACGTTTTTTTGGGCTGGAGCACGTTTTCTCTGGCGGTTACACTGATAAGAAATGACATCGTGTGGATCTACAGAGACATGGAACTGAAAGCGACAACTCTTGGCAAACGTCTGGCACAGCACCCTTACGATCGGGCGGTGATCCTCAATGCCGGGATAAAAGTTTCCGGCGATCGCCACGAATACCTTATTCCTTTCAATCAATTACTGGCTATTCACTGCAAACGTGGTTTGGTATGGGGTGAGCTGGAATTTGTATTGCCTGATGAAAAAGTCGTGCGTCTGCATGGCACTGAATGGGCAGAGACGCAGCGTTTTCACCATCATCTTGATGCTCACTGGCGGCGCTGGAGCGAGGAAATGAGCGAAATTGCTGCTGGCGTATTGCAGCAACAACTGGATCTTATTGCTGCCCGCACTGGAGAAAATAAATGGCTGACGCGGGAGCAAACCACTGGGGTACAGCAACAAATTCGTCAGGCTTTGTCAGCGTTGCCATTACCGGTTAATCGCCTGGAGGAATTTGATAACTGTCGTGAGCCGTGGCGCAAATGTCAGGCCTGGCTGAAAGATATTGAAGGCAGTCGGTTGCAGCATAATCAGGCGTATACCGAAACCATGCTTAACGAATATGCGGATTTTTTCCGTCAGGTTGAGTCTTCACCGCTTAATCCGGCGCAGGCCCGGGCGGTGGTTAATGGTGAGCATTCCTTGTTAGTGCTGGCTGGTGCAGGAAGCGGAAAAACGTCTGTGCTGGTGGCGCGCGCTGGCTGGTTATTGGCGCGTGGTGAAGCATCACCCGAGCAAATTTTATTGCTGGCGTTTGGCCGAAAAGCGGCGGAAGAGATGGACGAGCGGATTCGTGAACGGCTGCATACCGAAGAGATTACCGCGCGCACGTTTCATTCTCTGGCCCTGCATATTATTCAGCAAGGCAGCAAAAAAGTACCGACAGTCAGCAACCTGGAAAATGACACCGCAGCCCGCCATGAACTCTTTATTGCTGAGTGGCGCAAGCAGTGTAGTGAAAAGAAAGCACAGGCGAAGGGCTGGCGACAATGGTTGATGGAAGAACTGCAGTGGTCAGTGCCAGAAGGCAACTTCTGGGATGATGAAAAATTGCAGCGTCGTCTCGCATCTCGCCTCGATCGCTGGGTCAGTCTGATGCGGATGCACGGCGGCGCGCAGGCTGAAATGATTGCCAGTGCGCCAGAAGAGATTCGGGATCTGTTCAGTAAACGAATCAAATTGATGGCACCGTTGCTGAAAGCCTGGAAAGGTGCGCTGAAAGCGGAAAACGCTGTCGATTTTTCAGGTCTGATTCATCAGGCGATTGCTATCCTTGAGAAAGGGCGGTTTATCAGCCCGTGGAAACATATTCTGGTTGATGAATTCCAGGACATCTCCCCACAGCGAGCGGCCTTGCTGGCAGCATTGCGTAAACAAAATAGTCAGACAACGTTGTTTGCCGTTGGCGATGACTGGCAGGCTATTTACCGCTTCAGCGGCGCGCAAATGTCGCTCACCACGGCCTTCCATGAAAACTTCGGTGAAGGCGATCGCTGTGATTTAGACACGACTTACCGTTTCAATAGCCGCATAGGAGAGGTGGCAAATCGTTTTATTCAGCAGAACCCTAATCAGTTGAAAAAACCGCTGAATAGCTTAACGAATGGTGACAAAAAAGCCGTCACCTTGTTGGATGAGAGTCAGCTTGACGCTTTACTGGACAAGCTATCTGGTTATGTCAAACCCGAAGAGCGCATTCTGGTACTGGCGCGTTACCACCATCTGAAGCCCGTTACTCTGGATAAAGCCACGACGCGCTGGCCGAAGCTGCAAATCGACTTTATGACAATTCATGCCAGCAAAGGGCAACAGGCCGACTACGTCATCATCGTTGGTTTGCAGGAGGGGAGTGATGGCTTCCCGGCTGTGGCGCGTGAGTCCATTATGGAAGAGGCGCTACTGCCCCCGGTAGAGGACTACCCGGACGCCGAAGAACGGCGATTGATGTACGTTGCGCTCACTCGCGCACGGCATCGGGTTTGGGTACTGTTCAGCAAAGAGAATCCTTCTCCCTTTGTGGACGACCTGAAAAAACTGGATGTACCGGTAGCAAGGAAACCGTAAGAAACAGGCGGCGAGTGCCGCCTGTGCGAACTTACTTCAGGCGTTCTGCGAGATAACGCTGATAATCCGGGATCAGAATATCTACAGCGTCGTTGAAATGTGGTGACTGGATGATGAAATCAGCCGTTGCCACGTTGGTGGCGACCGGAATGTTCCACACCGTCGCCAGACGCAGCAACGCTTTCACGTCGGGGTCGTGTGGTACAGCATTCAGCGGGTCCCAGAAGAAAATCAGCACATCAATTTTCCCTTCTGAGATCAATGCGCCAACCTGCTGATCGCCGCCCATCGGGCCGCTCAGCATCGCGTTGACGTTCATTCCTGTCGCGCGGGAAATTAAGTTACCTGTGGTGCCCGTTGCATAAAGTTCGTGCTGCTCCAGAAGCGGCTGATGCCGTTCCACCCAGCTCATGAGCATTTGCTTGCAGTGATCATGTGCCACCAGCGCAATATGTTTACGCGCCGCCATTGTGCGAGTTGTCAGTTCCATAATTTACATCCGTAGTTAACTTTCCTACAGACTACTGTAAGCACTTATCGCTGCAAGATAAAGACTGAAAAAGCCTGCGCACAGGCACAAAAATCTCAGGAAGAAGGTTGTTTTTCCGCCCATTGCAGAAAGTTATTACGCGTTTGTGGGTCAGCCAGTTTAAACCAATACTTCAGCCGTTGTTCAGTGAGAACCTGTGACTGCGGAGGAATTGCATCCAGTTCCGAAACGCCGGAGAGCAGTGTACTGTCGTCCGCCATCATAGTGGCAAATTGCGGTAGCGAAGCGCGTTTTGCGGATTTGTTATAGCGTTCGACTTCCAGCTCATAATCGATTGTTTTCCCGGCAGAGGTAATGGCGAGAATATCCAGCTTCACCGGAATCGGCGTCGCATCGCCATCTAACAATTCAAGGTTCGGCGCTGCGTCAAAATGGTTCGCTTCTCGTTCATTCTCCAGGCGAGGGAGACGAAAATTCACCTGACTAATGAGCTGGGTATTAAAGCTAACGACCAGCGGCGGGGAGATATAAAGTCGTTCTTCGTTACTGGAAAGATGGATTGTCTTTTCAACGCGAAACACTAACTGATGTGGTCCATTATCCAGTTCGATGCTATCAGCACCGCGAAGCAGAGAACTGGAAACCTTTTTACCGTCGAGTATCAGGAGATCAACATCGCTGGATAGCCGCAGTGTGGTGGCAAAAACGGATACCGGCAAACACAGTGCAATCAAGGTGGTCATAATGCCGGTTTTCATAGGTAGCTCCTGTCCAAAGACCGCCCGACTAATAATGTATCAAAATTTTTCTTTAATCATACTTACTAACATATAGACATGTTTTCTGCTTTTGCTCTCATACATTCGTAGTAGCTACATGGTTGGCATGTCGGGATTGTCGTACACTTTGGTAAATAGTCTGGAGGAAATGATGAAAGAAACCGATATTGCAGGCATTTTAACGTCCACCCGCACCATTGCGCTGGTGGGAGCAAGTGACAAACCCGATCGTCCAAGTTATCGCGTAATGAAGTATCTGCTCGATCAGGGCTATCACGTTATTCCCGTCTCCCCAAAGGTCGCCGGTAAAACGCTGTTAGGCCAGCAAGGTTACGGCACGCTGGCGGAGGTTCCGGAAAAAGTGGATATGGTCGATGTTTTCCGTAATTCAGAAGCAGCATGGGGCGTGGCGCAGGAGGCGATCGCTATTGGTGCGAAAACCTTATGGATGCAGCTGGGTGTTATAAATGAACAGGCGGCAGTGCTGGCGCGTGATGCAGGGCTAAACGTGGTGATGGATCGCTGCCCGGCGATTGAGATCCCTCGTTTGGGCCTGGCGAAATAAAAAAATACCCGGAAGGCGAAAACCTTCCGGGCATGTTTATGAGGATTAGTTACGCAGACGCGGCGCCTGGAGTTGTTTGCGGATAGTCTGCGCTAGCTCATCCATTGACGGTTGCTCTGGATGTTCATCCTGCAATTCGCTACTTAGCTGGGCTTCAGCCAGGTAGGTATGAACCGGTAGGCCGTTGTCATCCTCCATCACCACGTGATACCACGGAGCGGCGCGAAGCTCGTCATTCACCGCCAGCTCATCAGGCGACGGTTCAGAGAGCGAGTAAACCGGGTCGATATCCACGACCACTCCGAGATAACCTAACAGGGAATGGCGGACCTGCTGGCCGATACCGAATTTGCTGGCAATCATAGTCACCTCCCGGGAAATCTTTACCTTTGATATATGGGCAAAATTTCACTTTTCAAGTTACATGACGCGACAGGCAAACCCTTTCAGATAAAGCCCTTCCGGGTAGGTAGCGATCACCGGGTGATCGGCGGCCTGACGGAACTGCTCTATAAATTGTACATCACGACCGGCATCAATTGCGGCGTCAGCGATGATTTTCTGAAATAAATCGCTGGTCATCAGGCCAGAACATGAGAAAGTCAGGAGAACTCCGCCTTCATTCAACAGCTGAATGGCCAGCATGTTGATGTCTTTATAGCCACGGCATGCGCCCATCAACTGGCTTTTATTCTCAACAAACTTCGGCGGGTCCATCACGATAACGTCAAATTTTTCACCGCGATCGCGATAGGTACGCAGCAATTTAAAGACGTCATCACGGACAAACTCAGCCTTGCTCAAATCCAGCTTGTTCAGCTCAACGTTCTGCCGCGCGATATCCAGGGCTTCCTGCGAAGTATCGACACTGACTACCTGGCTGCATCCACCCATTAATGCCGAGACGGCGAAACCACCGGTATAGGAGAAACAGTTGAGTACGCGTTTATTTTCAACGTAGCGGCGGGTAGCCAGGCGGCTGTCACGCTGGTCCAGGTAGTAGCCCGTTTTGTGGCCGTGTTGAATGTCCACCAGCAGCTTCATACCGTGTTCTTCAATCGGCAGCAGGGCAGGCGGCAGCTCGCCGGTAACGGGACCCTGGGTCAGCTCCATACCTTCTTTTTTACGTACAGCGACGTCGCTGCGGTCGTAAATTGCGCACTCCGGATAGAGCGTTTGCAGGGCGCTAATTAATGCCGCGCGCTGATACTCTGCGCCAGCACTCAGCAGTTGCAGCACCAGAAAATTGCCGAAGCGGTCGATAGTAATGCCAGGCAGGCCATCAGATTCGCCAGCGATTAAACGATAGCTGTCGAGGCCATCTTTTTTCGCCAGCCAGTCGCGCCACTTTTGCGCCTGTTGTAAACGGCGAGTAAAAAAGGCAATGTCGATGGATTCTGACGGGTCAAACGTCCAGACGCGCGCACGGATTTGCGATGCTGGCGAATAAGCGCCGCGTGCTAACCATTTTCCCTGATGATCAACAATATCGATGGTTTCTCCGAGGCTGGCTTTACCTTCCATCCGGGCAACGGCGCCGGAAAAGACCCACGGATGGCGACGAAGTAATGATTTTTCGCGCCCTTTGGCTAACACTAAACGTACACTCATAATTAACTATTCTGTCGATGCAAAGAAATGGGCGCCATTGTCCGGAGTTTTCCATGGATTTGCAACGCGTCCATTAAGGATAAGGGGAGCAGTCATGTCGAAAGTCTGCATAATTGCCTGGGTATACGGCCGGGTTCAGGGCGTAGGGTTTCGCTATACCACCCAGTACGAAGCGAAAAGATTGGGATTAACTGGTTACGCCAAAAATCTTGACGATGGCAGCGTGGAAGTCGTTGCCTGCGGTGAAGAAGGGCAGGTGGAAAAATTAATGCAGTGGTTAAAAAGCGGCGGCCCGCGTTCAGCGCGTGTGGAACGGGTGCTTAGCGAGCCGCATCATCCCTCCGGGGAGTTAACGGATTTTCGTATTCGTTAAATGCATTTCACCGGTTTAGGCAGGCCAGCAATTTTGGTGGCTTGCTTTGCCGGACCTTTCGGGAACAGTCGGTACAGATAGCGGCTATTGCCTTTCTCTTCACCAAATTTATTCGCCATCGCTTTAACCAACATACGAATTGCCGGAGAGGTATTAAATTCCAGGTAGAAGTCACGCACAAAACGCACCACCTCCCAGTGTTCTGGCGACAGTGTAATACCTTCGTTCTCTGCAATGACCACCGCCAGTGGTTCGCTCCACTGGCTACTCTCTTTGAGATAGCCTTCGGTATCGGTTTCTATCTCTTTACCTTCGAAGATCAGCATAATTATTTACTACCTTAGTCAGACTGGCGGCAGTGTAACAAAAAACAAAGCCCCGCATAAAGCGAGGCTCAGAAAGAGATAGCGGGCGAGATTAATCGCGGCTGGCGAAGCCCAGAATGCTCAACAGGCTAACGAAGATGTTATACAGCGACACATACAGGCTCACAGTGGCACGAATGTAGTTCGTTTCACCGCCGTGGATGATGTTGCTGGTTTCAAACAGAATTGCGCCAGAGGAGATCAGAATGAACACCGCGCTGATCGCCAGATGCAGAGCAGGCAGTTGCAGGAAGATATTCGCCACCATCCCGATCAGGACAACAACAATACCCGCCATCAGCATACCGCCGAGGAACGACATATCTTTGCGAGTGGTCAGCACATACGCAGAGCAGCAGAAGAACACTAATGCCGTACCGCCCAACGCCATGGCAATTACGTCACCCATTCCGGCTGACAGATAGGTGTTCAGAATTGGCCCGAGGATATAACCCAGAAAACCGGTAAACGCGAACGCGGAGATAATCCCGGTCGGCTTATTCGCCGTTTTATAGGTCAGGAACATCAAACCATACATACCCACCAGCGTCAGAATCAGCCCCGGAGATGGCAGCATCAGAACCGTACTGGCCGTCGCGGTAATCGCCGAAAAGGCCAGTGTCAGGCTCAGGAGAAAATAGGTATTACGCAGCACCTTATGGGTGCTAAGCAGCGATGTACGGTCATGTGAAGAACTAACAATACGATCCATTGAGTCACTCTCTATGACAGATGTAATTAATGAAGCAGCATAATGATAATGCCGAAAGCTACCCAGAGGTTTTACCCATCTTTACGCATTTGATCTGGAACAGGTTTAGCAGAGGATGGTTAAGCCACTGAGTGTGGTATAGCATTTTGACAGGCAAAAGAAAAAGGGGTTAGCATTTAGCTAACCCCTTATCTTATTTGGCGGAAGCGCAGAGATTCGAACTCTGGAACCCTTTCGGGTCGCCGGTTTTCAAGACCGGTGCCTTCAACCGCTCGGCCACACTTCCGGAATGACGCGAACTATAAACATCCCGATGCGTCGTGTAAACCCCCAATTTGTTTGTTTGCTTGAAAAACAGACAAATGCGTGTCGATAGCTTGAAATAACAGCAATTTGGACATTCTGTCGCCATAAAAATGGGCTCGTAATTCTTCTGCGCCAAACCTTAAGGAAAATAAGGTCCATTTTTATCGCTAAAAGACAAATCCACACTGTTTGTATTGTTTTGTGCAAAAGTTTCACTACGATTTATTAACAATACTTTCTGGCGACGTGCGCCAGTGCAGAAGGATGAGCTTTCGTTTTCAGCATCTCACGTAAAACGATGGTTTGCCTTGCTACAGGGACGTCGCTTGCCGACCCATAAGCGCCCGGCGTCCTGCTGGTGTCGCAAGGAGAAGAGACGTGCGATATGAATAACGAGGAGACATTTTACCAGGCCATGCGGCGTCAGGGGGTCACCCGGCGCAGCTTTCTCAAATATTGCAGTCTGGCTGCAACCTCGCTGGGATTAGGCGCGGGAATGGCACCAAAGATTGCCTGGGCGCTGGAAAATAAACCGCGCATTCCGGTGGTGTGGATCCACGGTCTGGAATGCACCTGCTGTACCGAATCTTTTATCCGCTCCGCTCACCCACTGGCGAAGGATGTCATTCTTTCCCTTATTTCTCTCGACTACGACGATACTCTGATGGCTGCCGCCGGAACTCAGGCGGAAGAAGTCTTTGAAGACATCATCACACAATACAATGGCAAATATATCCTTGCGGTAGAGGGCAATCCGCCGCTGGGCGAGCAGGGGATGTTCTGTATCAGCAGCGGTCGACCGTTTATTGAGAAACTCAAACGTGCCGCTGCCGGAGCCAGTGCGATTATCGCCTGGGGAACCTGCGCGTCCTGGGGCTGCGTGCAGGCCGCGCGACCTAATCCGACGCAGGCAACGCCTATCGACAAAGTCATTACCGACAAACCCATTATCAAAGTGCCAGGCTGCCCGCCGATCCCGGATGTGATGATCGCCATCATTACTTACATGGTGACGTTCGATCGCCTGCCGGATGTCGACAGAATGGGGCGTCCGCTGATGTTCTATGGTCAGCGTATTCACGATAAATGCTATCGCCGCGCCCACTTCGACGCCGGAGAGTTCGTCCAGAGTTGGGATGATGACGCGGCGCGTAAAGGTTACTGCCTGTACAAAATGGGCTGCAAAGGGCCAACTACGTATAACGCCTGTTCCTCTACCCGCTGGAACGATGGCGTTTCCTTCCCGATCCAGTCTGGTCACGGTTGTCTTGGCTGTTCTGAAAATGGCTTCTGGGATCGCGGCTCGTTCTACAGCCGCGTGGTCGATATTCCGCAAATGGGGACTCACTCCACCGCCGATACCGTCGGCTTAACCGCGCTTGGCGTGGTGGCTGCGGCGGTTGGCGTACATGCAGTCGCCAGCGCCGTTGACCAGCGCAGACGTCATAACCAGCAACTTGCAGAAGCAGAACAACAGCCGGGCAACGAGGATAAACAGGCATGAGCACTCAGTACGAAACTCAGGGATACACCATCAACAATGCCGGGCGCCGCCTGGTGGTCGACCCGATCACGCGCATCGAAGGCCATATGCGCTGCGAAGTAAATATCAACGATCAGAATGTGATAACCAATGCCGTCTCTTGCGGCACTATGTTTCGCGGGCTGGAGATCATCCTGCAAGGGCGCGACCCGCGCGATGCGTGGGCGTTCGTTGAACGTATCTGCGGCGTCTGTACCGGCGTACACGCCCTGGCTTCGGTTTACGCCATCGAAGATGCCATCGGTATTAAAGTGCCGGACAACGCCAATATCATCCGCAATATTATGCTGGCAACGCTCTGGTGCCACGATCACCTGGTGCATTTCTATCAGCTCGCCGGGATGGACTGGATCGATGTGTTAGATGCGCTGAAAGCCGATCCGCGTAAAACCTCTGAACTGGCGCAAAGCCTCTCCTCGTGGCCGAAATCGTCTCCTGGATATTTCTTCGATGTGCAAAACCGACTGAAGAAATTTGTTGAAGGCGGGCAGTTGGGGATCTTCCGCAACGGCTACTGGGGCCATCCGCAATATAAACTGCCGCCAGAAGCCAATCTGATGGGCTTTGCCCACTATCTCGAAGCTCTCGATTTCCAGCGTGAAATTGTCAAAATCCACGCGGTCTTTGGCGGTAAAAACCCACATCCGAACTGGATTGTCGGCGGGATGCCATGTGCAATTAACATTGACGAAAGCGGCGCGGTCGGGGCGGTCAATATGGAACGCCTGAACCTGGTGCAGTCGATCATTACCCGTACGGCGGACTTCATTAATAACGTGATGATCCCCGACGCTTTAGCCATCGGCCAGTTCAACAAACCGTGGAGCGAGATCGGCACGGGCCTTTCGGATCAATGCGTCCTCAGCTACGGTGCGTTCCCGGATATCGCCAACGACTTTGGCGAAAAAAGTCTGCTGATGCCTGGCGGTGCGGTGATCAACGGCGACTTCAAAAACGTGTTGCCAGTAGATTTAGTGGATCCGCAGCAGGTGCAGGAGTTTGTCGATCACGCCTGGTATCGTTATCCCGACGATCGGGTTGGACGTCATCCCTTCGATGGTATTACCGATCCGTGGTACAACCCCGGCGATGTCAAAGGCAGTGATACTAACATTCAGCAGCTGAATGAACAGGAACGCTACTCGTGGATCAAAGCGCCACGCTGGCGCGGCCATGCGATGGAAGTGGGGCCACTGGCGCGCACGTTAATCGCTTACCACAAAGGCGATGCGGCGACCGTTGAGTCGGTCGATCGCATGATGTCGGCGCTGAACCTGCCGCTTTCCGGCATCCAGTCGACTTTAGGCCGCATTCTGTGCCGCGCGCACGAAGCGCAGTGTGCCGCAGGTAAGTTGCAGTACTTCTTCGACAAGCTGATGACCAACCTGAAAAACGGCAATCTCGCCACTGCCTC
Organism: Escherichia sp. E3659; assembly: GCF_005781135.1. Classification (NCBI taxonomy): domain Bacteria; kingdom Pseudomonadati; phylum Pseudomonadota; class Gammaproteobacteria; order Enterobacterales; family Enterobacteriaceae; genus Escherichia; species Escherichia sp. E3659. The sequence goes on from NZ_VATQ01000007.1 coordinate 138,612, forward strand.
TACCGAAAAATGGGAGCCTGCGACCTGGCCGAAAGAGTGCCGGGGCGTCGGTTTTACCGAAGCGCCGCGCGGGGCGTTAGGCCACTGGGCCGCCATTCGCGATGGCAAGATTGATCTCTATCAGTGCGTGGTGCCGACCACCTGGAACGCCAGCCCGCGCGATCCCAAAGGGCAAATTGGTGCGTATGAAGCGGCGCTGATGAACACCAAAATGGCTATTCCTGAACAGCCGCTGGAAATCCTGCGTACTTTGCACAGCTTCGACCCGTGCCTCGCCTGTTCAACTCATGTGCTGGGCAACGACGGTAGCGAGCTTATCTCCGTGCAGGTGCGTTAACAGCGAAGGAGAATCATCATGCAACAGAAAAGCGACAACGTTGTCAGCCACTATGTCTTTGAAGCGCCCGTGCGGATCTGGCACTGGCTGACGGTGCTGTGCATGGCAGTGTTGATGGTTACTGGCTACTTTATTGGCAAACCGCTGCCTTCGGTCAGCGGCGAGGCGACTTATCTGTTCTACATGGGGTACATCCGGTTAATTCACTTCAGCGCCGGGATGATTTTTACCGTGATATTACTGATGCGGATCTACTGGGCATTTGTTGGTAATCGCTACTCACGGGAGCTGTTCATCGTGCCAGTGTGGCGTAAAAGCTGGTGGCTGGGCGTGTGGTATGAAATCCGCTGGTATCTGTTTCTGGCCAAACGCCCGAGTGCTGATATTGGTCATAATCCCATCGCCCAGGCCGCGATGTTCGGCTATTTCCTGATGTCCGTTTTTATGATCGTCACCGGTTTTGCGCTGTTCAGCGAGCACAGTCAGTACGCCATCTTCACACCGTTCCGTTACGTGGTGGAATTTTTCTACTGGACGGGCGGCAACTCAATGGACATTCACAGCTGGCATCGCCTGGGGATGTGGCTGATTGGCGCGTTTGTGATCGGTCATGTCTACATGGCGCTGCGTGAAGACATCATGTCTGATGACACGGTGATCTCCACCATGGTGAACGGCTACCGCAGCCACAAATTTTTTAAAGTCAAAAGCAACAAGGAGCGTTCATGAGCGAGCAACGCGTGGTGGTAATGGGGCTGGGCAACCTGCTGTGGGCCGATGAAGGCTTCGGCGTGCGGGTGGCGGAACGGCTGTATGCCCATTATCACTGGCCCGAGGATGTGGAGATTGTCGATGGCGGTACCCAAGGGCTGAACCTGTTGGGCTATGTCGAAAGCGCCAGCCACTTGTTGATTCTCGATGCCATTGATTATGGGCTGGAGCCAGGAACGCTACGAACCTATGCCGGAGAACGTATTCCGGCCTATCTCAGCGCGAAGAAAATGAGCCTGCACCAGAACAGTTTCTCCGAAGTGCTGGCGCTGGCAGATATCCGCGGACATCTGCCAGCACATATTGCCCTCGTCGGCCTGCAACCCGCGATGCTCGACGACTACGGCGGTAGCCTGAGCGAACTGGCGCGAGAGCAACTGCCCGCTGCGGAACAGGCGGCGCTGGTACAGCTGGCTGAGTGGGGAGTTGTACCGCAACCGACTGAGGAGTCTCGTTGTCTCAACTATGACTGTCTGTCGATGGAAAATTACGAAGGCGTTCGCTTGCGCCAGTACAGGATGACGCTGGAGGAGCAGGGATGAGCAACGACACGCCATTTGATGCGTTGTGGCAACGAATGCTGGCGCGCGGCTGGACGCCGGTCAGTGAATCCCATCTTGATGACTGGCTTACGCAAACGCCAGACGGTGTGGTGTTGTTAAGCTGTGACCCAAAACGGACGCCTGAAGTCAGCGACAATCCGGTAATGATCGGCGAGCTACTGCGCGAGTTTCCAGACTATGCGTGGAAGGTGGCGATTGCCGATCTTGCGCAAAGCGAAGCCATTGGCGATCGCTTTGGTGTTTTTCGCTTTCCCGCCACCCTGGTGTTTACCGGCGGTCGCTATCGCGGCGTGTTGAACGGCATTCACCCGTGGGCGGAGCTGATAAACCTGATGCGTGGGCTTGTCGAACCGCAACAGGAGCGAGCCTCATGAGCGACACTTTCTTCCATCTGCTGGGACCGGGAACACAACCTGGCGACGACAGTTTCAGTATGAATCCACTGCCGATTACCTGTCAGGTGAATGATGAACCAAGTATGGCGGCACTGGAGCAATGTGTGCATAGCCCGCAGGTGATTGCGCTGTTAAACGAGTTACAACATCAACTAAGCAAACGCCAGCCGCCGCTGGGTGAGGTGCTGGCAGTCGATCTGTTAAATCTCAACGCCGACGATCGTCATTTCATCAATACGCTGCTTGGGGAAGGGGAAGTGTCAGTGCGCATCCAGCACGCTGACGGCAGTGAAAGTGAAATTCAGGAGGCGATCTTCTGTGGATTATGGCGTGTACGCAGACGTCGCGGCGAACAGTTGCTGGAGGACAAACTGGAGGCTGGCTGCGCGCCGCTGGCGTTGTGGCAGGCGGCAACGCAAAACGCGCTGCCGACAGATTCGCTATTACCGCCCCCCATCGATGGCCTGATGAATGGCTTACCGCTGGCCCATGAGTTGCTGGCGCATGTGCGAAACCCCGACGCGCAGCCGCACAGTATTAACCTGACGCAGTTACCCATCAGCGAAGCTGACCGGCTTTTTCTGTCGCGTCTTTGCGGGCCGGGCAATATTCAGATTCGCACCATTGGCTATGGCGAGAGCTATATCAACGCTACGGGATTACGCCATGTCTGGCATTTACGCTGTATGGACACCTTAAAAGGCCCTCTGCTTGAGAGTTATGAAATCTGCCCAATACCCGAAGTTGTGCTGGCTGCGCCGGAAGATCTGGCGGACTCTGCGCAGCGTCTCGGCGAGGTTTGTCAGTGGCTGGCGGAAAGCGCACAACAGTAAAAACGGTGGCAAATATCGCTTTCGGTCCTGTGAATATCGCAATTAGCGAATACAATTACCTACAAACTGTAAGGATAAAAAGAGGGATCTACTATTAAAGGGTTATTACCCTCTCTTCGCCTACAGGAGTTAGCATGTGGGATGTTATTGACTTATCGCGCTGGCAGTTTGCGCTGACCGCGCTGTATCACTTTTTATTTGTGCCCCTTACCCTGGGGCTGATTTTTTTGCTGGCCATCATGGAAACTATTTACGTGGTTACCGGCAAAACAATCTACCGCGATATGACGCGTTTCTGGGGTAAGCTCTTCGGTATCAACTTTGCTCTCGGCGTGGCCACCGGCCTGACGATGGAGTTTCAGTTTGGTACTAACTGGTCATTCTATTCCAACTATGTAGGCGACATTTTCGGCGCACCGCTGGCGATGGAAGCATTAATGGCCTTCTTCCTCGAATCCACTTTTGTCGGTCTGTTCTTCTTCGGCTGGCAACGCCTGAATAAATACCAACACCTGTTGGTCACCTGGCTGGTGGCATTCGGTTCAAATATCTCCGCATTGTGGATCTTGAATGCCAATGGCTGGATGCAGTTCCCGACCGGGGCGCATTTCGATATCGATACCCTGCGTATGGAGATGACCAGCTTCAGCGATCTGGTCTTTAACCCTGTCAGCCAGGTGAAATTTGTGCACACGGTGATGGCAGGTTATGTGACCGGGGCGATGTTCATTATGGCGATCAGCGCGTGGTATTTGCTGCGTGGGCGGGAGCGCGACGTTGCACTCCGCTCGTTTGCCATCGGTTCTGTCTTCGGGACCCTGGCGATAATCGGCGCGCTGCAACTCGGAGACAGCTCTGCATATGAAGTTGCACGAGTACAGCCGGTAAAACTGGCGGCGATGGAAGGGGAGTGGCAAACCGAACCGGCACCCGCGCCGTTCCATCTCGTTGCCTGGCCGGAACAAGATCAAGAACGCAACGCTTTTGCCATTAAAATCCCGGCCCTGTTAGGCATCCTCGCCACTCATTCATTGGATAAACCTGTTCCCGGGCTGAAAAATTTGATGGCTGAAACCTACCCACGGCTGCAACGGGGACGCATAGCCTGGCTGTTAATGCAGGAGATATCGCAGGGCAACCGCGAGCCGCATGTATTACAGGCGTTTCGCGAGTTAGAAGGCGATCTCGGTTACGGCATGCTGCTCTCCCGCTATGCACCGGATATGAATCATGTCACTGCTGCGCAGTACCAGGCGGCGATGCGTGGCGCAATCCCGCAAGTTGCGCCGGTATTCTGGAGTTTCCGCATCATGGTTGGCTGCGGTTCGCTGCTGTTACTGGTGATGCTGATTGCGCTCGTCCAGACGCTGCGCGGCAAAATCGAACAACATCGCTGGGTGCTGAAAATGGCGCTCTGGAGTTTGCCACTGCCGTGGATTGCCATTGAAGCCGGGTGGTTTATGACCGAGTTTGGTCGTCAGCCGTGGGCGATTCAGGACATCTTACCGACATACTCCGCGCACTCTGCATTGACCACGGGCCAACTGGCCTTCTCTCTGATCATGATCGTAGGGCTTTACACCCTGTTCTTAATCGCTGAAGTCTACCTGATGCAGAAATATGCCCGCCTGGGGCCGAGTGCGATGCAGAGTGAACAACCAGCGCAGCAACAGGGGTAAAGGAGAGAGTCATGTTTGATTATGAAACATTACGGTTCATCTGGTGGCTGCTGATGGGCGTCATTCTGGTGGTCTTTATGGTCACCGACGGATTTGACATGGGGATCGGTTGTCTGCTGCCACTGGTGGCGCGTGACGATGATGAACGTCGGATAGTGATCAACAGCGTTGGCGCTCACTGGGAGGGTAACCAGGTCTGGCTGATCCTCGCAGGTGGGGCATTATTTGCCGCCTGGCCCAGAGTCTATGCAGCGGCGTTTTCTGGCTTTTATGTGGCGATGATCCTGGTGCTGTGCTCGCTGTTCTTCCGCCCGTTAGCTTTTGATTATCGCGGCAAAATAGCGGATGCCCGCTGGCGCAAAATGTGGGATGCCGGTCTGGTCATTGGTAGTCTGGTCCCGCCAGTGGTCTTTGGTATCGCCTTCGGCAACTTGTTGCTCGGCGTGCCGTTTGCCTTCACTCCGCAATTACGCGTGGATTATCTCGGTAGCTTCTGGCAGTTGCTGACGCCATTCCCTTTGCTGTGCGGCTTGCTCAGTCTGGGTATGGTGATTTTGCAAGGGGGCGTCTGGTTGCAGCTGAAAACCGTTGGCGCTATTCATCTGCGTTCACAACTGGCGACCAAACGCGCCGCGCTGCTGGTGATGCTCTGCTTCCTGCTGGCGGGTTACTGGCTGTGGGTCGGTATTGATGGCTTTGTGTTACTCGCTCAGGATGTCAACGGTCCGTCCAATCCACTGATGAAAATGGTGACGGTACTGCCAGGTGCCTGGATGAATAACTTCGTCGAATCGCCCGTCTTGTGGATCTTCCCACTGCTCGGTTTCTTCTGCCCGTTACTGACGGCGATGGCAATTTACCGTGGTCGCCCCGGTTGGGGATTTCTGATGGCGTCATTGATGCAATTTGGTGTGATTTTCACCGCTGGCGTTACGTTATTTCCCTTTGTTATGCCTTCGAGTATCAGTCCGATATCCAGCCTGACTGTATGGGACAGTACCTCCAGCCAACTGACACTTAGCATTATGTTAGTAATTGTACTGATATTTTTGCCAATAGTGTTGCTCTACACTCTATGGAGCTACTACAAAATGTGGGGTCGTATGACGACTGAAACGCTGCGCCGTCACGATCATGAGCTGTACTAAGGAGCATGAACAATGTGGTATCTATTGTGGTTCGTCGGCATTTTGTTGATGTGTTCGCTTTCTACTGTCGTGTTGGTATGGCTGGATCCGCGTCTGAAGGGATGACTGGCGTACAACGAACTTAGGCCTGATACGACGCGTCGCATCAGGCAGTCATGTCGGATATGAAAAACGGAAACATATCGATGAAAGCGATTTTGATCCCATTTTTATCTCTTCTGATTCCGTTAACCTCGCCACTTGCATTCGCTCAGAGTGAGCCGGAACTGAAGCTGGAGCGGGTGGTGATTGTCAGCCGTCATGGCGTGCGTGCGCCCACCAAAGCCACGCCACTCATGCAGGATGTCACTCCAGACACATGGCCTGAGTGGCCGGTGAAATTGGGCTGGTTGACCCCGCGTGGCGGCGAACTGGTCACTTATCTTGGGCATTATCAACGCCAACGCCTGGTCGCTGACGGTTTACTGGCAAAAAATGGCTGCCCGAAACCTGATCAGGTTGCGATTATTGCGGATGTCGATGAACGTACGCGTAAAACAGGTGAAGCCTTTGCTGCCGGGCTGGCACCCAACTGTACGATTACAGTATATACCCAGCCAGATACTTCCCGGCCCGATCCCCTGTTTAATCCCCTTAAAACTGGCGTTTGCCAACTGGATAAGCCGAACGTTACCGCGACTATTCTCAGTAGAGCAGGGGGATCGATAGCGGAGTTTACCGAGCATCGGCAAACCGCATTTCGCGAACTGGAGCAGGTTCTCAATTTCCAGCAATCAAATCTGTGCCTTAAACGAGACAATCAGGACGAAAGTTGTACGTTGACTCAGGCATTGCCGTCCGAACTCAAAGTGAGTGATGACAATGTATCCCTGACCGGTGCGGCAAGCCTGGCTTCAATGCTGACGGAGATATTTCTCCTGCAACAGGCACAGGGAATGCCGGAGCCTGGCTGGGGACGAATTACTGATTCACACCAGTGGAACACCTTGCTAAGTCTGCATAACGCGCAGTTTTATTTACTGCAACGGACACCAGATGTTGCCCGTAGTCGCGCCACGCCGTTGCTGGATTTAGTGCTGACGGCGCTGACGCCAAATAACACGCAACAACAGGTTTATGGCGTGACATTACCCACTTCACTGCTATTTATTGCCGGACACGACACTAATCTGGCGAATCTGGGGGGCGCGTTAGAGCTTAACTGGACGCTACCAGGCCAGCCGGATAATACCCCACCGGGGGGCGAACTGGTTTTTAAACGCTGGCGGCGACTTAGTGATAACAGCCAGTGGGTTCAGGTATCGCTGGTATTCCAGACCCTACAGCAGATGCGTGACAAAACTCCGTTGTCGCTAAAAACGCCGCCAGGTGAAGTGGAGTTAACATTGGCTGAGTGTGGCGAAAGAAACGCGCAGGGCATGTGTTCGTTGGCTGGTTTTACGCAAATCGTGGATGAAGCGCGCATTCCGGCATGCACTCTCCATCAGGACAAATAAACATTTGCCGCTGAGGGGCCTCGCAGGCCATTGACGCGGCAAAATTCCACACGTAACCCTGGGGTGAGCACTTCTGCGTCGCGGGGGGTGAATGCGGAAATATGGACCTGGACTTCTTTACGACCGTCGGAGGGGATGATGAATCCTTTGCCGCTTTTGCGATCAAAGGTTTTGACAATTCCTGTCATTTTACGGGACAAACAAATTCCTTACTGATAAATCTGCGCTGCACTATACGGTCTAAATAAAATAAAGCTAGTTTTATTTAAGACCGCTGGACGGCCAAAATAAAGTTTGCTTAATCTTATTTATCATGCGTTAGTAGCTGCGTCGGTTTGAAAGACAGACAGCATACAAAGTAGTTTACTAAAGCAGTTCTCATTATCAGGCATTATCCCCTTCTTTTGAGTCTCTCTCCTGAACACTAAGTAGTTTCTGTATTAAAGCCCTGTTTGCCGAAAGGCCCAAAATGAAGGAAGTAAAAATATGTCTAATAAAATGACTGGTTTAGTAAAATGGTTTAACGCAGATAAAGGTTTCGGCTTTATCACTCCTGATGATGGCAGCAAGGACGTTTTCGTCCATTTCACCGCCATCCAGAGCAATGAATTCCGCACGCTGAACGAAAATCAGAAAGTCGAATTTTCTATTGAGCAGGGGCAACGTGGTCCCTCGGCAGCGAACGTTGTTACGCTCTAAGGTTGCCGCTATTACTCAGCATCTCCATTTCCGCTGTCCATGTTGTCATGGTTCACAGTACCGCACATCGGCATTCGATGTGACGGAGCGAAATCCTTTAGGTGCAAAGTGTATTTTCTGCAAATCGACGATGATCACCTTTGATAACATCGCATTGCAAATACGCACTGACCAGACACCACTGGATTTTACCAAATAATATCAGGCTCCCTCGTGGAGCCTTTTTTATATCTGGCTTATTTTTCCTCAACTCTGTATGTATAATAAGCGATAACCTGTTGATTATTGAATCTTTCAGGGAGATAGCTTATAACATTTCTTACCTGACCAGGTACCGGGAACCAACACCTTACTGGCGTGTTGCTGTCTTTTAAGACCAGAAGAGGTTAACAGTGAATATTGAAGAGCTAAAAAAACAAGCCGAAACGGAAATCTCAGATTTTATCGCGCAAAAAATCGCCGAATTTAACAAGAACACAGGGAAAGAAGTCTCTGAAATTCGCTTCACCGCGCGGGAGAAAATGACCGGGCTTGAAAGTTATGATGTCAAAATCAAAATAATGTGATTTTGTGAACATCACCCCGTGCGAGGTGATGTTCCGCTTGTTGCTAATTTAGTGACCAATCATTGGCGCTTGTGGAATTAAGCGTCGGTACAATTCCTCCGGCACCGGGCTTTGCCATACTCCCGCATACATTGCGTAACCAATCACCGCAAACATAATCCCCAGAATCAGTAGCGTCATTAACCAGCCAGACAACGCAAAGGCTTTTTTATTTGCCGCAGGTTTTTGCAGTGAAAAGGTCAATGTTGAGGCCACCGGGCATGACTCCACGCAGGTCATACAACCGGTACATTCCACCGTTCTGACCTGAATTAATTTATCGACCGGGATCCGTGATGGGCAATTTTTCGCACATTTACCGCAGTCGATACAGCTTTCGGCATTGCGACGAATCTTAAACGGCGATAATAGCGAAACCAGTCCCATCAGCGCGCCATATGGGCAGAGATAACGACACCAGACATGGCGAATAAATAGGCTGGCAATCAGCAAAACCGTCACGCTGATTAATGTCGCTTTCCCCATATGGCGAAAGAAATCGAGCATTTTAACGTCCATCACCACGCTATAAGGCGATAGCATAAAATAGTGAATCGCCTGGGCGGGCATGAATAACGCGATATAAAGAAAAAAGCTTAATAGCAAATATTTCACCGCGCGTAGAGGAATATCCAGCCAGCGGGGAGGGGCGAATTGTCGACCAAACAGTTTTTTTCCGAGATCGCCAATTAATTCAGAGAGCGTACCAACAGGGCATAGCCACGAACAAAAGGCTTTTTTCAGCAGTAAGCTGATAATGATAAAAGCGACCAATAACAGCATCGCGGCGGCGTGCACGGAAGGTAACTGACCTGTTGCAAGGCTGTATTTCAGATTCATCAGACCAGCAATCGGCAGCCAACCTTCAATGCCACCCGGTCTGGCGACAAATGCCGTATTACCTGCCGTTTCGTAATAGCGCACCCAGTACCAAAAGGTGACGGCAATATAAATATTGATTGCCAACAGTAATAATTGCGTCGCTTTACGCCAGGTCGTGGCATTGCGCCAGTCATTCCACGGTAATTTACCGCCCGTCGTGCCTGGCCGTCGCTGCCAGCGGATTCTTTTTTTCTCTGTCATAATTTTGCCCGCCCGTTAAGTTGCATACCAAATGCCACTATTCTAAGTTTTCTTAACGGGATGATATTGATTCACATCGGGTTCGGGGCTTTCTTATTCAGCCACTGTTCCAGGGCAGCGATGCTACGCGTAATTTCTTCACGCGGCAGGACCGCGGTTAATGGTTCCTGCTCAAGTTGTCCGCACAACTGACTGGCACTGCGCATGCCCAGACTGGCACAGCTGCTTTTCAACTGATGCGCGGCACGTTTGATTTTGTCGCTGTCGTGTCTGGCGCGAGCAGTGTCCATTTCATCGAGAAGGGGCAGGGCATGTTGTTTAAATAATGTCAGCCATTCGTGGATTTTCTCCACCCCCATTAACTGCGCATCTTCATTGAGCTGCGATACATCCAGTGGTTGATGGTTATGTGTTTGCAGGTGCAGATAGTGCGCCAGTAACTGACCAAGCACTTCACGCGACACCGGTTTAGGGATAATTCCGCGAAATAGCGAACTGGTACGCTGGCGCAGCGTTTCGTCGATGACATGGGCGCTAAAGCCAATCAAAACCAGCGACGGATATTGCAGCGAAAGTTGCCGGGCAAGTGTAATGCCGTCGATATCCGGCAGATCAAAATCCACCAGCGCGGCAGCAAACGGTTCACTATTTTGCAGCGTCTCTAAAGCCTGCGCGGCATTTCCTACGGCCGCGACCTGAGCGCCACTGGTGTTAAGTATCTCGATGGTAATACGCTGTGTTAGCGGGTTATCTTCAATCAACAGTAATCGTAAACCGTCCAGACGCACCGCCTGATTGACTATTTTTGGTGCAGGCGCAGTGGCAACACGTAACGGTAACCGTAAGCCAAAACAGCTTCCAACTCCCGGCCTGCTGGTGGCGGTCAGTTCGCCGCCCATCGCCTGAGCCAGACTGGTACTGATAGTCAGCCCCAGTCCACTGCCGCCGCGCTTGCCGCTCACCTGAACAAACGGCTGAAATATATCAGCCAGTTTCGCGGGATCAATACCACAGCCGCTGTCTTCCACTTCGACCAGCCATTGCTCGCCATCAATGCGGCTGCGCAGGATAATCTGCCCCTCATCGGTGAAACGCAGGGCATTACTCAACAAATTGGTAATAACCTGGCGAATACGGCGCGGATCGCCCATTAACGCGGTTGGGACATCGTCGGCAATTTCCGTTACCAGTCGAATCGGACGACCTTTAACCCGTCCGCTCATTAATTGCAGGGTACTTTCCAGCAGTGGGCGCGGTTCAAAGGGCTCATCGCTGACCGAAACATTCTTGCCACCTGCTTCGATAGCCGAATAATCGAGAATATCATTGAGGATGGTCAGCAATGATTCGCCAGAGTCGGTAATCGCCCGCAAATCATCACGCTGGGCGTTAAGCGCCGGGTTATCTGCCAGCAACTGCGCGGTGCCGAGAATTCCGTACAGCGGAGTGCGGATCTCATGGCTCATTGCTGCCAGAAACGCCGATTTTGCCTGACTGGCTTTTTCTGCTTCCGCCCGTGCCAGGCGGTGTTCTACCACCAGTTCCTGCAATTCGGCAGTGCGCGCTTTGACCTGCGCCGCCAGTTGTTCGCGGTGGCGATTAAGCGCATGAACACTGCTGCGAAAAGCATCCATCAGCCGCCCGATGGTATCCAGTTCCCGTACGCCAGCGGTTTCCGGGAAAGGGGAGTCGATATCACCATCCAGCAAGCGTTGCAGCGCCTGCGTTTGTTCGGCAAGAGGGCGCGTGACTGAGCGATAAACCACGCGCCAGAGGATCAGAATCAATGAGCAAAGTGAAACGACGCCCAGCAGTAGCAGGTTAAACCGTACATGTTCACTGGCGCTTTCCAGATGTGTAAGTCCGGCCCGATTACGCCGCTCAATGGTTGCGACCAACTGATTAACTTCGTTGCTGAACTGTGCAAACTGCACAATATTATTTTGCGTCAGCGTCTGCAGGTGAGTATTGAGTGCTTTTTCTCGTTGGTAGAGCGCCAGTAACTCGACATATCGTTGTACTGTCTCCAGTGCCTTTTCCGCCTGCGCGCGAACCGGTGGGGCCTTAATGCGCCTTTGTTGAAGCTGTACCCTGTTAAGGGCGTTTTTCAATTGAACAGGCAGCCTGTTCTTATTTTTTTCACTCTCCTCCAGCTCCAGTTTCATAACGAAATGCTGTATTTGCAGAGCGCTAAAGCGCATTTCGTGCATCTGCCTGACGTACTCACGATCGCCAGCAACCCACTGTTCGACGGCGCTCTCCGCCGACCTGTTATGATTGTGGCCAAACACACTTTGCGGGCCAGACTGCGGTGATGCGGTGGCGATAGCAATGTAATGGGTCTGGGATTGCGCGATGTTGGCGATTTCTCCGGCCGCGGCGACGATTTGCTGGCTGAGTTGTTGCTGTTGATCGTGGAGTTTCAGCCGCTGGCCGACCAGATCACCTTGCTGGCGTAGCGAGTGGTCAATCTCATAGGCTTGCCGTTCAATGGCTATTGTCTCAAACCCTTTCTCGCGCAGACCCTGCAACAGGGTGTCAATTTTCAGCTTCTGCGCCGATAACGTCCTCCCCTGGGATTGCCACATCTCTACGCTATCCGTGTTGTTCAGATTTTGGGCGGTAAAGAGTTCCCACGCGCTGGCCTCACTCAACTGACGGGCCATATTCATGGTTGGGATCAGTGCCAGAGTATTGGTCTGAGCGCTTTGGGTTAAAACGCGCAGGTTATACCAACCTACAAAGATACTCACCAGCGTCAGCAATGCCATCAGGGCAAACGCCATCCACAATCTTTTGGCCAGAGTGAAAATCATCCTTGGTGCACCACATTACCTGAATCGGTGGATTAATAGACATCAGCGGCTAAGAAATACCCTTCGCCATGCTGCGTAACTAATAGGTTGGCGCTGAGTTTATGACGCAAACGGCGGATCAATACGTCCACGGTGCGCAAATCGGGGTTTTCTACCCGCCGGGCGGAGAGCATACGCAGCAGTCGTTCACGGCTGAGGATCTCGCCAGGATTAGTGACAAAGGCCACCAGCATTTCGTATTCCGCGCGGGTGAGTTTGATAGGTCGGTCGTCCTGATCCAACGTGTGGCGTGAGATATTCAGACAATATCCGGCAAAACGATAGCAGTTATCCTGAGAGAGAGCGTTGGCCTGACGGGCCAGATCGATACGCCAGAGCAGATTTTTTACCCGTACCACGAGTTCACGCAGCTCCAGCGGTTTGATGACATAATCATCGGCGCCCATCTCCAGCCCGACAATTCGATCAATAGGATCGCTGCGCCCGGTTACCAGAATAATCCCCACCGTTGAGCGTTCGCGCAGGGCTCGGGTAAGCATTAAACCGTTTTCATCGGGCAGGTTAATATCCAGCAAAATGAGATCAACAGGCTGGTTTTCCATAATTTCCCGTAGTCCGTCGCCGCTTGCCGTGACCGACACGAGATACCCTTCCTGGATGAAGTAGCTTTGCAAACGTGCCTGCGTCACAGGCTCATCTTCAACAATGACAATATGGTGTGACATCCCTGCTTTCCCGATCTTCCTGTTCATATCCATTCATATGCTGTCATAAGCCATTCATCCTGACGAGTGCCGCTATTCATATTTGCTTATTAAGATCACAGTTGCCAAATTATATTTTTACAGGAGTTATTATGAGACGACTATGGAGTGCGCTACGTCGGCCAAGTGCGCGTTGGTCGGTGTTAGCGCTGGTGCTGATGGGGATTGTGATCGGTATTGCCTTGATTGTGTTACCTCACTTCGGGATCAAGGCCACCAGCAGCACTGAGTTTTGCGTCAGTTGCCACAGTATGACGCCGGTGTATGAAGAATATAAAAAGTCGGCGCATTTCCAGAATGCTTCTGGCGTGCGAGCTGAATGCCATGACTGCCATGTCCCGTCAGATTTACCGGGAATGTTGAAGCGGAAACTGGAAGCGAGTAATGAGGTGTATCAGACCGTTATTGGTCACTCCATCGATACCCCTGAGAAATTCAACGCTAAACGCGCAGAACTCGCCGAGCGCGAATGGGCGCGGATGAAAGAGAATAATTCAGCAACCTGCCGTTCCTGCCATAACTACGACGCGATGGATCATGCGAAGCAGCATCCGGAAGCCGCACGTCAAATGGCCGCCGCAGCGAAAGATAATCAGACCTGTATCGACTGCCATAAAGGCATTGCCCATCAGCTGCCGGACATGAGCAGCGGCTCGCGTAAACAGTTCGAAGAACTACGCGCCAGCGCCAGAGATGATAAAGACATCCTTTATTCTATAGATATAAAGCCGCTTTATGCAGCAAAGGATGATAAAGAAGCGACGGGTTCACTGCTGCCAGCCTCTGAAGTGAAAGTACTTAAACGTGACGGCGACTGGTTGCAGGTGGCTATCATCGGTTGGACGGAAAGCGCTGGGACTCAACGGGTTCTGACTGAGTTACCCGGCAAACGGATTTTTGTCGCTTCCATTCGTGGCGATATCCAGCAGCAGGCGAAAATGCTGGAGAAAACCACCGTTGCTGACACCAAAACCGAGTGGAGTAAGATGCAGGCCACCGCATGGTTGAAGAAGGGCGATATGGTCGACGACATCAAACCAATCTGGGCCTATGGCGATACGCTGTACAGCAGCGCCTGTAAACAGTGCCACGGCGCGTCAGCAACCACCCATTACGACGCCAACGGTTGGATCGGCCAAATCAACGGCATGATTGGTTTTACCAGCCTGGATAAACGGGAAGAACGCACCATGCTGAAATATCTGCAAATGCATGCGTCGGATACCGCAGGGAAGTCTCACAGCGATAAGGAAGGAAAATAATGAAAAATAAAGACATTTTTCAGGCATCACGTCGACGTTTTCTTACCCAGCTTGGTGGCTTAACGCTGGCCGGAATGCTGGGGCCATCGCTGTTAACTCCACGCCGTGTTAACGCAGCGCAGGCTGTTACGTCGAAAGAAGGTATCCTGACCGGTTCGCGGTTTGGCGCCATTCGCGCGACGGTGAAAGACGGGCGCTTTGTGGCGGTGAAACCGTTCGAACTGGATAAGTACCCGACGAAAATTATCGCCGGGCTGCCGGATCACGTCCACAATCCGGCGCGTATTCGCTACCCAATGGTACGAGTCGACTGGCTGCGTAAGCGCCATCTGAGTGACACCACTCAGCGCGGCGATAACCGTTTTGTCCGCGTCACTTGGGATGAAGCCCTGGACATGTTCTATGAAGAACTGGAACGGGTGCAAAAAACCTATGGCCCCAGTGCGTTACTGACCGCCAGCGGCGGGCAATCATCCGGTAAATTTCATAGCGCCGGGGGAATGCTGTCGAAAGCCATCGCACTACATGGCAATAAAGTGAGTACCGGCGGTGACTATTCCACCGGAGCAGCGCAGGTGATCCTGCCGCGGGTGGTGGGATCAATGGAAGTTTACGAACAGCAAACATCCTGGCCGTTAGTGTTGCAAAACAGTAAAATCATCGTCATGTGGGGCACCGATTTGGTGAAGAATCAGCAGGTTAATTTCCGCTGCCCGTCTCACGATGTTTATGAATATTACGAGCAACTGAAAGAAAAGGTGGCGGCGGGCGAAATCGAAGTTATCAGCATCGACCCGGTGGTCAGTTCAACGCATGAATATCTGGGGCGTGAGCACGTTAAACATATTATTGTTAACCCGCAAACCGATGTCCCGCTACAACTGGCGATGGCCCATACCCTGTACAGCGAAAATCTGTACGACAAACAATTCATTGCTGATTATTGCGTCGGTTTCGAGCAATTTCTGCCGTATTTGCTGGGTGAGAAAGACGGCCAGCCGAAGGATGCCGTCTGGGCAGAAAAGCTGTGTGGCATTGACGCCGAAACGATCCGCATGCTGGCGCGGAAAATGGCGGGCACAAGAACGCAAATTATGGCTGGCTGGTGCGCCCAACGTATGCAGCACGGCGAGCAGTGGTCATGGATGATTGTGGTGCTGGCGGCAATGCTCGGGCAGATTGGCCTGCCAGGTGGCGGTTTTGGTTTTAGTTGGCACAGCAGCGGCTCAGGCGTGCCAGGCCGTAAAGGGATTATCCTGAGCGGTTTTCCCGGTGCCACGAAAATTCCGCCAGTTCATAACAACAACGATTACAAAGGTTACAGCAGCACCATCCCAACGGCCCGTTATATCGACGCCATTCTGGAACCGGGGAAAGAGATCAACTGGGACGGCAAAACAGTTAAGTTGCCGCCGCTGAAAATGTGTGTTTTCGCCGGGACCAATCCGTTCCACCGCCATCAGCAGATCAACCGCATTATCGAAGGCTGGCGCAAGCTGGAGACGGTGATTTCCATTGATAACCAGTGGACCTCCAGTTGCCGCTTTTCCGACATTGTATTACCCGCAACTACTCAGTTTGAGCGTAACGATCTCGACCAGTTTGGTGACTATGCCAGCCATGGGCTTATCACCACTAAACAGGTGGTGCAGCCGCAATTTGAGGCGCGCAACGACTTTGATATTTTCCGCGAGTTATGCCGCCGCTTTGACCGTGAGGAAGCCTTTACTGAAGGGCTGGATGAGATGGGCTGGCTCAAGCGCATCTGGCAGGACGCGCTCCAGCAGTCCAAAGGACTCGGCATCCATTTACCGACCTTTGATGAGTTGTGGAACAGTAAAGAATACGTGGTCTATGAACATCCGCAGATGTTCGTGCGTCATCAGGCGTTCCGAGAAGATCCTGACCTCGAACCGCTGGGGACGCCGAGCGGGTTGATTGAGATCTACTCGCAAACCATCGCCGACATGCACTATGACGATTGTCAGGGGCATCCAATGTGGTTTGAGAAAATTGAACGTTCCCACGGTGGACCAGGTTCGCAGAAGTATCCGCTGCATTTGCAATCGGTACACCCTGATTATCGCGTCCACTCGCAACTGTGTGAATCTGAAACACTGCGTCAGCATTACAGCGTAGCGGGTAAAGAGCCGGTATATATCAGCCCGCAGGATGCCCGTGCGCGCGGGATTGTTAACGGTGATGTGGTGCGCGTCTTTAACGATCGGGGGCAGGTTCTGGTGGGCGCGGTGGTTTCTGATCTCTATGCGCCTGGCGTGATCCGGATCCATGAAGGCGCCTGGTATGATCCGGATAAAGGCGGTGAGCTCAATGCGCTGTGTAAATACGGTAACCCTAATGTGCTTACGCCCGACATCGGGACTTCGCAACTGGCGCAGGCCACCAGCTCACACACGACCATCGTGGAAATTGAAAAATTCACCGGTCCAATAGAGAAGGTAACGGCGTTTAGCGGTCCGATTGAGATGGTGGCGCAGTGTGCATATGTTCCGGCACCGCAGGTGAAATCATGACTTCACTAACGACGGAACAGAATGCTTGTGTCTATGCCTGGCTGGCGCAGTTGTTCTCCCGTGAACTGGACGATGAACAATTGACGCAAATCGCCAGTGCACAGATGGCTGAATGGTTTTCTTTGCTGAAACGCGAGCCGCCGCTGACTGCGGCGGTGAATGAGCTGGAGAAAAGTATTGCTGCATTGACAGTACGTGACGACGCCCGTCTGGAACTGGCCGCCGACTTTTGCGGCCTGTTTTTGATGACTGACAGGCAGGCGGCACTGCCGTATGCATCGGCGTATCAGCAGGACCCACAGGTGATCAAAGGCTTACTGGCTGAGGCTGGGATGGACACCAGTGGCAATTTCAACGAACCGGCAGATCATCTGGCGATTTTTCTTGAGTTGTTAAGTCATCTGCATTTTGCCCGGGGAGAGGGGATTGTACCTGCACAGGAAGTTGACAATCTGCGGCAAAAAACACTGACGTCGCTGCGGCAATGGTTACCAGAGTTTGCTGTGCGTTGCTATCAGTATGACAGCTTTGGTTTTTACGCGGCACTAAGCCAGTTATTGCTTGCGATGACCAATAGAGATAATGCCGATTGGTAGGTCTGATAAGACGCGTTAAGCGCCGCATCAGGCATTATGGCACAGCCGCCGGATGCGGCGTGAACGCCTTATCCGGCCTTGTATTATCCCTCCTGTGCAGAGAAAATCGGCCAGTTTTCTCTGACCTGCAGTCCGCATGCCGTATCCGGCCTTAGGT
>NZ_VATQ01000008.1:0-311801 GCF_005781135.1 Escherichia sp. E3659
CAGGCCATAACAGTATCTACGCGTTAAATGGAGCGGGTTTGTAGGCCTGATAAGACGCGCAAGTGTCGCATCAGGCACCACTGGCGGATGCGGCGTAAAACGCCTTATCCGCCCTACGCGTTAAATGAAGTGGGTTTGTAGGCCTGCTAAGACGCGCAAGCGTCGCATCAGGCATTGCGCTCCATTAGCGAATGTGTTTAATGACGATGCCCATGTCCACGGCCTTTTCCGCGATGATCATCACGGTCGCGCCAGCCTTCGCGATAGCCACGCTCATACGCTTTACGCTTATCCCAACCACGGTGATAGCCATTATCATGACGCCACCAGCGGTTTTTACGCCATTCATAATTACGGTGCCAGTAGTCACGATCGCGCCAGTGGCCGCCGTCCCAGTAGTTACCATAATTATCGCGATCGCCAATTTGTAATTTAATTGATGGCAGTAAGGTAATTTCACCTGCGTTTGCTGCAAGCGGGATAAATGCCATCAGGGCGGCCGCCAGAAACAGTGACCTGAACATTGTTATTCTCCTTCACGATCGAAGCCGTCAGCGGCCTGTTAACGCAATATTACGGGGAGGTAAAGCCCCGTTTCATCGCCATAACTCTTAAATCATAAGGGAGAGCATTTTTTGCTAAAGGTTATCGTGGGGTGGCTGTTGTTTTGGTCGATTCACCATCATCATCGGTTTACCTGCCAGTAATAACCATGCCGGAAGCATGACGATACACAGTAGCGGTAACAATGTGGAATCAGGTACAACGACCGCCGCCATAAACAAACTTAGCCAGCCATCGCGCGTTACCACCAGTACGAGGCCGAGAATCGCGCAGGAGACGGTAATGGCCGCTGGAACGGCGGGAACGTGCGCATGCAGCATCAAACCTAACGCTACGCCGACAAATACCGCCGGGAAGATTCGCCCGCCGCGAAACCCGCTGGCGGCGGCAATGACCAGGGCGGCAAGTTTGATTACCGCCAGCAATAAGTAATCGCTGGTGCTGAAAGCCTGATTTGTCACCATCTGCTGCATCTCGTCCAGCCCTTTAAATAGCGAAACAGGCCCACCAATAACACCCAGAATACCGAGAATAAAGCCGCCAACCCCCAGCATGAGGACCGGATTTTTAATCTGATGCATCATCGCGTGCACCCGTGGGAAACACCACACTGCAACCATACCTGCCGCAATGGCGATCGCCGTCACAATTGCACCACTGATGATGTCTGCTAACTGCATCTGTCCGTAATGAGCAATGGGCAGCGAAAAATGAGGATGGATAAACAATCCGGTGGTTAGTGCGCCAGCCGCCGCTGCCATTAACGGCGCAAAGAGACGATCCCAAAGTGGAACGTCGTGGCTGCCATTTAAGGTTTGTGAAAATATCAACGCCGCCGCAACAGGTGTGCCAAACAGTGCGCCGATGGTGCCCGCAGAGGCTAAAATAGTCCACTCCATCCGGTTCACTCGTGGTAACAGACGCGCGCCAATCGCCACCGCGAGGGCGATATTGACGGTCATAATAGGATGTTCCGGCCCAAGACTGACGCCGCCCGCAAGACCGAGAATTAATGCTACGATCAGTCCTGGTAGCGCAGAGGGGGAGACTGGCGCGCCAATCAGCGCTTCACAGGCAGGATCCGGCCCGGCATGACCCCGGCTGAAACGAATGACTAGCCCAACAGCGGCCCCTGTCAGCGTTAAAATTCCGATGATCCAGAGCGGTGAATCCTGGGCTATCCCCAGACTTCCCGGTAGTCGTTGCCAGAGCAGATTCTGTAATACCGAGGCGATTTTCATTACCACCATCAGAATAAGACTGGACGCAATCCCAATTGCCAGAGCGGGGAGCGATAATAACAACATGGTTCTGGCTCGCGGATGGAGCATGTTCTATTCCTTTATGCGGGTTCAGATATTTAGTTTGCCCAGCTTGCATAAAGACATCGCTGCAATTGGTGCTGAAACGATAAAGTAAATGTGTGACCTAGATCGATATTTACAGGGAGCCCGCCTCTACGGCGTTGTTGTTATGCCCCCATGAACTTACAGTGTGAGAAAGAATTATTTTGACTTTAGCGGAGCAGTTGAAGAATGACAAAGTATGCATTAGTCGGTGATGTGGGCGGTACTAACGCACGTCTTGCTCTGTGTGATATTGCCAGTGGTGAAATCTCGCAGGCTAAAACCTATTCAGGGCTTGATTATCCCAGCCTGGAAGCGGTCATTCGCGTTTATCTTGAAGAGCATAAAGTCGAGGTGAAAGATGGCTGCATCGCCATCGCTTGCCCAATTACCGGTGACTGGGTGGCAATGACCAACCACACCTGGGCGTTTTCGATTGCCGAAATGAAAAAGAATCTCGGTTTTAGCCACCTGGAGATTATTAACGATTTTACGGCGGTTTCGATGGCGATCCCGATGCTGAAAAAAGAGCATCTGATCCAGTTTGGCGGCGCAGAACCGGTTGAAGGTAAACCTGTCGCGGTGTACGGTGCCGGGACAGGGCTTGGGGTTGCACATCTGGTCCATGTCGATAAACGCTGGGTAAGCCTGCCTGGTGAAGGTGGTCACGTTGATTTTGCGCCAAACAGTGAAGAAGAAGCCATTATCCTTGAAATACTGCGCGCGGAAATTGGCCATGTCTCGGCTGAACGCGTGCTCTCTGGCCCTGGTCTGGTAAATCTGTATCGCGCGATTGTGAAAGCCGACAACCGCCTGCCGGAAAATCTCAAGCCAAAAGATATTACCGAACGCGCGCTGGCCGACAGCTGCACCGATTGTCGCCGCGCGTTGTCACTGTTTTGCGTCATTATGGGGCGTTTTGGCGGCAATCTGGCGCTCAATCTCGGAACATTTGGCGGCGTCTATATTGCGGGCGGTATCGTTCCGCGTTTTCTTGAGTTCTTCAAAGCCTCCGGTTTCCGTGCCGCTTTTGAAGACAAAGGGCGCTTTAAAGATTATGTTCATGATATTCCGGTCTATTTAATTGTGCACGATAACCCTGGGCTTCTCGGTTCCGGTGCACATTTACGCCAGACCTTAGGCCACATTCTGTAAATCCTTCCTGTCATATCGGGAGGTGACTCTCCCGATAATCTTTTAAATCAAACAGTTAATTCAATTTTTCTTTGTGTCTCTTCACAAGGCCGACCTGCGTCACACTTCCGCACTACGGGATTAATTCTCCAGTAAATGCATTATTTGTCTGGTAACGGCAATTTGTTTTGCACGTTCATAATTTCATTCGTCAACTATAAACGAACGAGGAAATAACGATGAGTAAGAAACTGATTGCCTTATGTGCCTGCCCAATGGGCCTGGCTCACACCTTTATGGCCGCCCAGGCGCTGGAAGAAGCGGCGGTGGAAGCCGGCTATGAAGTGAAAATTGAAACTCAGGGCGCGGATGGTATCCAGAACCGCCTGACGGCGCAGGATATCGCCGAAGCGACCATCATCATTCATTCCGTGGCAGTAACACCAGAAGATAACGAACGTTTCGAATCACGCGACGTTTATGAAATCACTTTGCAGGACGCAATTAAAAACGCTGCGGGCATCATCAAAGAAATCGAAGAGATGATTGCCGCTGAACAACAGTAATATTCGACAGGGATAATTATTATGGCCATTAAAAAACGCAGTGCAACCGTTGTGCCTGGCGCATCCGGTGCGGCAGCGGCAGTTAAGAATCCGCAGGCCTCTAAAACCAGCTTCTGGGGTGAACTCCCGCAGCATGTGATGTCAGGGATTTCACGCATGGTGCCGACCTTAATTATGGGCGGTGTGATCCTCGCTTTCAGCCAGCTGATTGCTTATAGCTGGCTTAAAATTCCTGCTGATATCGGCATCATGGATGCTCTTAATAGCGGGAAATTCTCCGGTTTCGACCTCTCCTTACTTAAATTTGCCTGGCTGTCGCAGTCCTTCGGCGGCGTATTGTTTGGTTTTGCCATTCCGATGTTTGCTGCTTTTGTGGCGAACTCTATTGGCGGCAAACTGGCGTTCCCGGCTGGGTTTATCGGCGGGTTGATGTCTACCCAGCCCACGCAACTGCTGAACTTTGATCCCAGCACTATGCAGTGGGCGACCTCTTCACCAGTCCCGTCTACCTTCATTGGTGCGCTGATTATTTCTATCGTCGCGGGTTACCTCGTGAAGTGGATGAACCAGAAAATCCAGTTACCAGATTTCCTGTTAGCGTTCAAAACCACATTTTTGCTACCGATTCTTTCCGCCATTTTTGTCATGCTGGCGATGTACTACGTGATCACCCCATTTGGTGGCTGGATCAACGGCGGTATCCGTACCGTGCTGACCGCTGCTGGTGAGAAGGGCGCGCTGATGTACGCAATGGGCATTGCTGCGGCGACCGCAATCGATTTGGGTGGTCCAATCAACAAAGCAGCTGGTTTCGTCGCCTTCAGCTTTACCACCGACCATGTATTACCAGTCACCGCACGTTCTATCGCTATCGTTATTCCGCCGATTGGTCTGGGTCTGGCGACCATTATCGATCGTCGCTTAACTGGCAAACGCCTGTTCAACGCCCAGCTTTATCCGCAGGGTAAAACCGCTATGTTCCTGGCGTTTATGGGGATCAGTGAAGGTGCGATTCCGTTTGCGCTGGAAAGCCCCATCACTGCCATTCCGTCCTATATGGTTGGCGCGATTGTCGGTTCCACCGCTGCTGTCTGGCTGGGTGCAGTGCAATGGTTCCCGGAATCCGCTATCTGGGCGTGGCCGCTGGTCACTAACCTTGGCGTCTATATGGCGGGGATCGCGCTGGGAGCAATCATTACTGCGCTGATGGTGGTATTCCTGCGTCTGATGATGTTCCGCAAAGGCAAATTGTTAATCGATAGCCTGTAAGAAGGAAAATCCAGATGACATTACTCGCTTCGCTGCGCGACTGGCTTAAGGCGCAACAACTGGATGCGGTGCTTCTCTCCTCACGGCAAAACAAACAGCCGCATCTGGGGATCTCCACCGGATCAGGTTATCTGGTGATTAGCCGTGAAAGTGCGCACATTCTGGTGGATTCGCGCTATTACGCGGATGTAGAAGCCCGCACGCAAGGTTACCAGCTGCATTTGCTCGACGCGACGCACACCCTTACCACCATCGCCAGGCAAATCATTGCTGATGAGCAGCTGCAAACGTTCGGTTTTGAAGGCCAGCAGGTGAGTTGGGAAACCGCGCACCGCTGGCAGTCGGAACTCAATGCGAAACTGGTCAGCGCCACGCCAGATGTACTGCGGCAAATCAAAACGCCGGAGGAGGTGGAGAAAATCCGCCTCGCCTGTGGGATTGCCGATCGCGGAGCAGAGCACATTCGCCGCTTTATTCAGGCAGGTATGAGCGAATGCGAGATAGCCGCTGAACTGGAGTGGTTTATGCGCCAGCAGGGCGCAGAAAAAGCCTCTTTTGACACCATTGTCGCCAGCGGCTGGCGTGGGGCGCTGCCGCACGGTAAAGCCAGCGACAAGATTGTTGCAGCAGGCGAGTTTGTCACTCTCGATTTCGGTGCGCTGTATCAGGGCTACTGCTCTGATATGACGCGCACCTTGCTGGTGAATGGCGAAGGGGTGAGCGCCGAATCTCACCCGCTGTTTAACGTCTACCAGATTGTCCTACAGGCACAGCTGGCGGCAATCTCCGCGATTCGCCCCGGCGTGCGCTGCCAACAAGTTGACGACGTTGCGCGCCGGGTGATTACAGAAGCCGGTTATGGCGACTATTTCGGTCATAACACCGGTCATGCTATCGGCATTGAAGTCCATGAAGATCCGCGTTTTTCACCGCGGGACACCACGACGCTACAGCCAGGTATGTTACTGACCGTGGAGCCGGGGATTTATTTGCCAGGGCAAGGGGGCGTGCGCATCGAAGATGTCGTGCTGGTTACCCCGCAAGGCGCAGAAGTGCTCTACGCCATGCCGAAAACAGTGCTGCTCACGGGAGATGCATAATGGATTTATCGCTATTAAAAGCGTTGAGCGAGGCAGATGCGATCGCCTCGTCGGAACAGGAAGTGCGGCAGATCCTGCTGGAAGAAGCGGATCGCCTGCAAAAAGAAGTGCGATTTGACGGCCTGGGATCGGTGCTGATCCGCCTCAATGAATCGACAGGTCCGAAGGTGATGATCTGCGCCCATATGGATGAAGTGGGATTTATGGTGCGCAGCGTCTCCCGCGAAGGGGCGATTGATGTGCTGCCAGTTGGCAATGTGCGCATGGCTGCCCGCCAGCTGCAGTCGGTGCGCATCACTACCCGTGAAGAGTGCAAAATTCCCGGTCTGCTCGATGGCGAGCGGCAGGGGAATGACGTCAGCGCTATGCGCGTGGACATTGGCGCGCGCTCCTATGACGAAGTGATGCAGGCAGGAATTCGTCCAGGCGATCGCGTCACCTTCGATACCACTTTTCAGGTTCTCCCTCACCAGCGGGTGATGGGGAAAGCCTTTGATGACCGCCTCGGTTGCTATCTGCTGGTGACGTTACTGCGCGAACTGCACGACGCCGAACTGCCTGCGGAAGTGTGGCTGGTGGCCAGCTCCAGCGAAGAGGTGGGATTACGCGGTGGGCAAACTGCCACCCGTGCGGTGTCGCCGGACGTCGCCATTGTGCTTGATACCGCCTGCTGGGCGAAAAACTTTGATTATGGCGCAGCTAACCATCGCCAGATTGGTAACGGGCCGATGCTGGTGTTAAGCGATAAATCGCTGATTGCGCCGCCAAAACTCACCGCCTGGATCGAAACCGTGGCGGCAGAAATTGGCGTGCCGTTACAGGCGGATATGTTCAGTAACGGCGGCACGGACGGTGGGGCGGTGCACTTAACTGGCACTGGCGTACCCACAGTGGTGATGGGGCCAGCAACCCGCCACGGACATTGCGCTGCATCGATTGCCGACTGCCGCGACATTTTGCAGATGCAGCAACTTTTATCTGCCCTTATTCAACGTCTTACGCGTGAGACGGTTGTTCAACTGACGGATTTCAGATGATCTCCTGATTAACCCGGAGCGGTTATGCTAACGATTCAATTTCTCTGTCCTTTGCCTAACGGTCTTCATGCCCGTCCGGCGTGGGAACTTAAAGAACAGTGCAGCCAGTGGCAAAGCGAAATCACCTTCATCAACCATCGCCAGAACGCAAAGGCCGATGCCAAAAGCTCGCTGGCGCTGATTGGCACCGGCACCTTATTTAATGACAGTTGCAGCCTGAACATTAGCGGCAGTGATGAAGAGCAGGCGCGGCGCGTGCTGGAAGAGTACATCCAGGTGCGCTTTATCGACAGCGACAGTGTTCAGCCGACGCAGGCAGAACTGACGGCGCATCCGCTGCCGCGTTCATTAAGCCGCCTGAACCCTGATTTACTGTACGGCAATGTGCTGGCAAGCGGCGTCGGCGTGGGGACGCTGACCCTGTTACAGAGCAACAGCCTCGACAGTTATCGGGCAATCCCGGCCAGTGCGCAAGACTCCACCTGGCTGGAACACAGCCTGGCAACGCTTGCCGAGCAACTGAACCAGCAGTTGCGCGAGCGTGACGGCGAAAGCAAAACCATCCTCAGCGCCCATTTGTCGCTGATTCAGGATGATGAGTTCGCGGGGAATATCCGTCGCCTGATGGCAGAACAGCATCAGGGGCTGGGGGCGGCGATCATCAGCAATATGGAGCAGGTTTGCGACAAGCTTTCTGCCTCTGCCAGCGATTATCTGCGCGAACGTGTCAGCGACATTCGTGATATCAGCGAACAGTTGCTGCATATCACCTGGCCGGAACTGAAGCCGCGTAATAATCTGGTGCTCGAAAAACCGACCATTCTGGTGGCCGAGGATTTAACCCCTAGCCAGTTTTTGAGCCTCGATTTGAAAAATCTTGCGGGCATGATTCTGGAGAAAACCGGGCGCACCTCGCATACTCTGATTCTGGCCCGCGCCTCGGCGATCCCGGTACTGAGCGGCCTGCCGCTGGATGCAATCGCCCGTTATGCCGGGCAACCGGCGGTGCTTGACGCCCAGTGCGGCGTACTGGCGGTAAATCCTGATGACGCGGTGAGTGGTTATTATCAGGTTGCGCAGACACTGGCGGATAAACGCCAGCAGCAACAGGCGCAGGCCGCCGCGCAGCTGGCCTATTCCCGTGATAACAAGCGTATTGATATTGCGGCGAATATTGGCACTGCTCTGGAAGCCCCAGGCGCGTTTGCTAACGGCGCGGAAGGCGTCGGGCTGTTCCGTACCGAAATGCTCTATATGGATCGTGACAGCGCGCCGGACGAACAGGAGCAATTTGAAGCCTACCAGCAGGTATTACTGGCGGCGGGCGACAAGCCGATTATCTTCCGCACGATGGACATCGGCGGTGATAAAAGCATTCCTTACCTCAACATTCCCCAGGAAGAGAACCCGTTCCTCGGCTATCGTGCGGTACGTATTTACCCGGAATTTGCTGGCCTGTTCCGCACTCAACTGCGGGCCATTTTGCGCGCCGCCAGTTTCGGCAACGCCCAGTTGATGATCCCGATGGTCCACAGCCTCGATCAGATCTTATGGGTGAAGGGCGAGATCCAAAAAGCGATCGTTGAGCTTAAGCGCGATGGCCTGCGTCATGCAGAGACGATTACGCTGGGTATCATGGTGGAAGTACCGTCGGTGTGCTACATCATCGATCACTTCTGCGATGAGGTCGATTTCTTCAGTATCGGCTCCAACGATATGACCCAGTATCTGTATGCGGTCGATCGTAATAACCCGCGCGTATCGCCGCTGTATAACCCGATTACGCCATCGTTCCTGCGCATGTTGCAGCAGATTGTTACCACTGCGCATCAGCGGGGCAAATGGGTAGGTATTTGCGGTGAACTGGGCGGTGAAAGCCGTTATCTGCCGCTACTGCTTGGGCTGGGCCTGGACGAGTTAAGCATGAGTAGTCCGCGCATTCCGGCGGTGAAAAGCCAGCTTCGTCAACTGGATAGCGAGGCGTGTCGGGAACTGGCACGTCAGGCGTGTGAATGTCGCAGCGCGCAGGAAATTGAAGCGTTACTCACCGCCTTTACGCCGGAAGAAGACGTTCGCCCACTGCTGGCGCTGGAGAATATCTTCGTTGATCAGGCCTTTAGCAATAAAGAGCAGGCGATCCAGTTCCTGTGCGGTAACCTCGGTGTTAACGGGCGTACTGAGCATCCGTTCGAGCTGGAAGAAGATGTCTGGCAGCGGGAAGAGATTGTTACTACTGGCGTTGGTTTTGGCGTGGCGATCCCGCACACCAAATCACAGTGGATCCGTCATTCCAGTATCAGCATTGCCCGGTTGGTGAAACCGGTTGACTGGCAGTCAGAAATGGGCGAAGTCGAACTGGTGATCATGCTGACGCTGGGCGCTAACGAAGGGATGAATCATGTGAAAGTCTTCTCGCAGCTGGCGCGTAAACTGGTGAATAAAAACTTCCGCCAGTCGTTGTTTGCCGCGCAAGATGCACAAAGTATTCTGACGCTGCTGGAAACAGAATTAACCTTCTGACGTTAGCCCTGAAAACGTGCGCTATACTCTCCCGGCGTCAGACCAAACTGACGCCGGAAAACGCGACAAAAATAGTCGCTATCCGGAAACCCGCAACGCTGCGCCACTTCATGAATCGACAGATGATATTTCTGCAAAATCATCCTCGCCTTCGCCATTCGCACCCAACGCACATATTCGATAAAACGCATTGTTCCATGCTGCGCAAACAGTTTTGACAGATGATTGGGCGTGATATTAAAAAACTGCGCCACGCTCTCGCGGGTGAGCGGCTGGGCGTAGTTATCCTGAACCCAGTTACAAATGCTGTGGTAGAGAAAATCGCCGCGCGGTTGCGAATTGCCCGGTGGCATGTTGACCACGTTGCGGCAAAGATGCAGCAAACTTAACACCAGTGGCTGAATGATACTCTGCTCCAGCGGCGAACGGCTGAGATGAGTGAGGGCGGTAAGCATTGCTTCACCTTCGCCGCGTTGCAGGCTGGGAAGTTGGATCTGGCGAACCGGATGCAACAACGACGTTGTGCGGCTATCGTAAAACGATAACCCCAGCCAGGTCGGCGCAAACACCAGGCTTAACAGCATTACCGGTTTGTGGTTGACCGGTAAATTAGCCGCGCGCGCCGGAATAAACAGCATTTCTCCTTCCACCATACGCTGCTGCTTTGCTTCCAGCAGATTGCCATATTCGCCGCGCAGCACAATATCCAGTCGGGGAAAATCAATACACAAACTGCCTACCGGCAGCGAGGCGGGCTGGCAGGCAAACCAGACGCGCCCAAGCAGTTGCGGGTTAAGCACCAGGCCGCTGAACAAATCGGCGAAAAATTGTTGATCGGCGGGCAAGCCTGCTGCTTTCATGAAGGTTCCCGATTACAGATGCATTAACTGGCGGAATTCTTTAACTTTGCTGCGGCTGACTGGCACTTCAAAATCCAGATCTTTCAGCCGCAGAATATAGGTATTATTAAACCACGGTTCTATCTCGCGGATTTTGTTCAGGTTGACGCAAAACGAGCGATGGCAGCGGAAAAAGTGCGACGACGGCAGTTTGCTGCAAAACTCGGTGATGTTCATTGGCATCACATAAGATTCACGCCGCGTATAGACAAAGGTCATTTTCTCGTGCGCTTCGGCGTAGTAGATATCATTAACCGGCGTCACGATGAGGCGTTCATCTTTCACCAGATTGATGGTGTCATTCTCACGCGTTAACGGCACAGTGGGCGTACTGCTGGTTTGTTGTTGCTGCCAGGCGGCTTCCAGCTTTTGCAGCATCCCGGTAATCCGTGACTCCTGATACGGTTTGAGAATGTAGTCAAACGCCTCCAGTTCAAACGCTTCCACCGCATGTTCTTTCCATGCGGTGATAAACACAATAAACGGCTTATGGGCGAACTGGCTGATGTTTTGTGCCAGCAGCACGCCATCCAGCGACGGAATATTGATATCCAGAAAAATGGCGTCGACGCGGTTATGCTGCAAAAACTTCAACACGTCCAGACCGTCGTCAAAGGTGCCGACAATCTCCATCTGGCTGTGCTCTTTAATAAGCCAGCTAAGTTCCTGTTGTGCCAGGAATTCGTCTTCAACAATGATGACTTTCACAATATCACTCCGGCTCAAAGCAATAACGTAGCCTGTGAGGCGACAGGGGTGCGTTGGTTAGGAATGTAAAACGCAATTTCCGTTCCTGGTTCCAGGCGGCGGATATGCAGCCCCTCGCCATATAACAACTTCACGCGATGATGCACATTCAGCAGGCCGATTTTATTGCCCGGCATTTCATTCGCTTCGACCCGCTCAATCACCTTTGGATCGATGCCATGCCCGGTATCTCTTACCGCAATACGGACCCGATTACCGCACTCCGCAACGCTGATGGTGACAACCCCTTTTCCCTTGCAAGGCTGAATACCGTGGACAATGGCGTTCTCCACTAACGGCTGGATCAGCAGACTGGGAATACAGCAATTCACCTCTTCATCAATATCATAGATAACCGTCAGCTTGTCGCCAAAGCGGGCCTGCTCAATGGCGATATAGTCTTTAATTTGGTACAGCTCTTTTTTGATATCAATTTGCTCATCGTCTTTTAATTCAATGTTATAGCGCAGATAGCGCGACAAATTAAAGATTAGCTGGCGAGCAGTGTCTGGATTCAGACGAATCGACGATGAAATAGCGTTCAGAGCGTTAAACAGAAAATGGGGATTAATTTTGCTTTGCAGGGCGCGAAGCTCTGCCTTATTTGCCATTTCCCGTAGCTGCTCGGCGCGAGAAACCTCCAGTTGGGTAGAGATGATTTGCGACAAACCGACCGCCATTTCCTGTAATGATGACGTAATCTGGTGCGCGTGGCAGTAGTAAATTTTCAGTGTTCCGGTCACCACGCCTTTCTCCCACAATGGGATCACCAGCATGGAATGAATCTCTGGTGTGCGGTGGGCTTCATCATTGTTTTTAATAATGATTTTCCCGTAATTCATCGCCTGGCGGGTAGTCGGGCTAATGAAGTCATCGCCATTCTGATAGTTGTGTTCGCCCACGCCGACATACGCCAGCACATGATCGGTATTGGTGATTGCCACCGCGTCAGCGTGAATGTCATCGCGGATAATTTCGCAAACTTTACGTAATGATTCGCTATTCACATGGCGAAACAGCGGCAGGGTTTTATTGGCGATATCCAGCGCCAGCTTGGCCTGGCGCGCGGCACTGGCTTCTTTTTCTCCCTCAACGCTTTGTACCAGCAGCACAATAAAGCCGATACAGACACTGCCGAGGATCATCGGGATACCGATTTTGGAGACGATATCCAGCCCCAGCTCAGTGGTCGGCGCCCAGACAATCACCAGAATCATGGTCAACGTTTCACAGAGCATGCCGCCGAGAATACCGACGCGCCAACGCTGCGCTTTAGGGATTTTCAGGTTGATCCAACCAGAGATGCATCCCGCCAGAATACTGGTGATAAAGCAGGGGATAGCCGTCACGCCGCCGATATCAATTAAATAACGGTGAATACCCGCAATTACCCCGGTAATAATGCCTACCCACGGGCCAAACAGAATCCCGCCTGACATCACCGCAATAATACGCACGTTAACCAGCGAACCTTCCACCGGTACGCCGGACCAGGTGCTGAACAAGGCGAACATCGAGAAAATGGCGGTAACAGCGAGTAGCTCTTTCGCTGAGTGAGCCGACTTGTGCAACAGCTCGCGAAACAGGCGGATACGAATGAGGAAAAACAGGCAGATAAGCATTAGCGCTGCCCGATCGAAGACCGCCAGCAGCATGTTGAATATTTCGTGCACGGGTGACTCTGAATAAGGTTTAAACCTCTATGATAGGTAACCTGAAGGCTGATGACCAGTGCGCTACTTTTGAGGAAAAACCACAAATTTAAAAGGGGATTGAAAGCTAAATGGTGTACTGGCAATACATCTCTTGTCAGCATCAAGCTAATAGGTAAATTTATTGAAATTATATTGTTAATGCAATGGGTGATAATTTTCTTGTTGGCGAATCTGACTTTCCTGTTTTTAAGGTTTTGTTCCTCTTTTTTCGCATTGATAAAAATTTTCCAAAACGCTGGACAGACAGAAATTAATCAGGCTATTTTCAAAACAGCCACCATCGTGGCAGCGTCGCTCGGACGGTCCGGGCGCTAACGTTAATCTGAGGAAATTATGGCTGACACTCGCCCTGAACGTCGCTTTACGCGCATCGATCGTCTCCCGCCCTACGTTTTTAACATTACCGCTGAACTGAAGATGGCTGCGCGTCGTCGCGGCGAAGATATTATCGATTTCAGCATGGGTAACCCAGACGGTGCGACCCCGCCGCATATTGTCGAAAAATTATGTACTGTGGCGCAGCGACCGGACACACATGGTTACTCCACCTCACGCGGTATTCCTCGGTTACGTCGCGCGATTTCCCGCTGGTATCAGGAACGTTACGACGTTGAGATCGACCCGGAATCAGAAGCCATCGTCACCATCGGTTCGAAAGAGGGGCTGGCGCACCTGATGCTGGCGACGCTGGATCACGGTGACACCGTGCTGGTGCCGAATCCAAGCTACCCCATTCATATTTATGGCGCGGTGATTGCCGGGGCGCAGGTACGCTCAGTGCCGCTGGTGGAAGGTGTCGATTTCTTCAACGAACTGGAACGCGCTATTCGTGAAAGTTATCCGAAACCAAAGATGATGATCCTTGGCTTCCCGTCAAACCCAACCGCGCAATGCGTGGAACTGGAGTTTTTCGAAAAAGTAGTGGCGCTGGCGAAACGCTACGATGTACTGGTGGTCCATGACCTGGCCTATGCGGATATCGTCTACGATGGCTGGAAAGCGCCGTCAATCATGCAGGTGCCGGGCGCACGTGACGTAGCGGTCGAGTTCTTTACGCTGTCGAAAAGCTACAATATGGCGGGCTGGCGTATCGGCTTTATGGTCGGCAATAAAACACTGGTCAGCGCGTTGGCGCGCATCAAAAGCTATCACGATTACGGCACCTTTACGCCATTACAGGTTGCCGCCATCGCGGCGCTGGAAGGCGATCAGCAGTGTGTTCGTGATATTGCCGAACAGTATAAGCGTCGCCGCGATGTGCTGGTAAAAGGGCTGCATGAAGCGGGCTGGATGGTTGAAATGCCGAAAGCCTCGATGTATGTCTGGGCGAAAATCCCGGAACCGTATGCGGCAATGGGCTCGCTGGAATTTGCCAAGAAGCTGCTTAACGAAGCGAAGGTTTGTGTCTCACCCGGCATCGGCTTTGGCGACTACGGCGACACGCATGTACGCTTTGCGCTGATTGAAAACCGCGACCGTATTCGTCAGGCGATTCGTGGGATTAAAGCGATGTTCCGCGCTGACGGTTTACTGCCTGCCAGCAGCAAACATATTCACGAAAGCGCGGAATAAACACCATCGCCAGAAATGCAAACAGGAGCCTGATGGCTCCTGTTTTTCGTTTCGCAGTTTACTTTTAGATCATCAGGGCAAAAGTACCGGCCCAAACGATGACCATAAAAGAAATGCCCATAAAGAAATATTTCACTTTACATCTCTCCGCGTAATTACTGTTACGCCTGAATGACTTCATTACACCTGTTACAGTGAGCTGACACCCGCGGGCATCACCTCAGAATTCTGAGCATATTGGCTCGAGACGGCGCTAATGTACGCCTAAAACTAAATCGAAACAAGTGGCATTTTCTTATTTACTTTTAGTAACTTACGAGTGTCGCATATCGGCGACAGATTGATTTCTGGAAGTAATAATTCACGATTCAGCGAAGGGAAAAATCTTAAGAAAAAAGCCATAAAAACCATGATGTTATTATGGCTTATCTGAGGAGGGAAAAAGCTTGGGTTATTTGTTAAACGTATAACGAGGCTTCACCCACCGGACGCGTTTTGAAGCGGCGATGGATCCAGAGATACTGCTCTGGTGCGCGCATAATCTCTTTCTCAATAATTTTGTTCATATAGGCGGCGGCCTGAATTTCATCAGCCGGATAGCCTTCCATTTCTGGCGTAATAAACAGACGGTAACCGCTATAATCGGTTTTTCGTACCATCGTCACAGTTAGCATAGCTGCGCCAGAGAGGCGAGAGAGAACGTAGGTGCCATTGGTTGTAGCAACATTTTCTACCGCAAAGAACGGCGCGAAGGAGCTACCTTTACGACCATAATCCTGGTCAGGTGCAAACCATACGGCTTCACCTTTTTTCAGCGCACTGACAATGCCGCGCAGATTATTTCTACCGATCATCGCTTTATTGGAACGCATGCGACCACGGGTCTGTACCCATTCCATCAGTTGATTATTATGCGGACGGTAAGTTGCCATCATCGGTTGACAAAGCCCCATTACGCGGCCACCCAACTCCAGCGACATAAAGTGCACACCGACAACCATCACGCCACGATTTTGCATTTGCGCGCGTTGCAGGTTATCCAGCCCTTCGACATCAAACCATTTACGCACGCGACGATCTGGCCAGAACCACGCCATTCCAGTTTCTACCAACGCCATTCCGAGCGAGCGAAAGTTGTCGGTAATCATCTTCTCGCGCTCTTCGGAGGAAAGCTGCGGGAAACAAAGCTCAAGGTTTTTGCGGGCGATGGATTCGCGACGTTTCAAGAACGGTCTGGCCATTGTGCCGATACGCGTGCCAAGAAAGCACAGAACAGGGTAAGGAAGTTGTACCCAAAGCCAGAGTACACCAAGACCAAACCACGTCAGCCAGTAGCGAGGATGCAGGAACTCGCGGGAAAATTTGCATTGTGGAAACATAGTTACCTTCTGTAGATACGAATTGTTGTATCGCAGAAGATTCCATGTCTACAGCGGTACACTCAATTGATTGGGCCATCATGTACGACAATGGTTCCTGTAAAGAGTGTAAAGACTAGTCAGGACATAACCACGAGGAGCATGAATGCGGTATTTCTATTTTATCACCAGCTGATTATTTTCAGCTACTGATTATTTATTACTCAAGTGAATATTTTTCAGTGATTTATAGTGATGTCGATAATGTATTGTTTTTATTAATATTTTGCTGAAATTGCCAGTGGTTAAGAATTGTCTTACTATTGGAGTAATTGAAGTAACACGTTTTTTAGCACGGCAGGAGGTTGAGCTATGATTTATTTATGGATGTTTCTCGCCCTGTGTATCGTCTGCGTTAGTGGATATATCGGTCAGGTATTAAATGTAGTTTCTGCTGTCTCTTCATTCTTCGGCATGGTCATCCTTGCCGCACTCATTTATTACTCCACGATGTGGTTAACCAGTGGCAATGAGTTGGTCACGGGAATATTTATGTTTCTTGCACCAGCCTGCGGATTGATGATTCGCTTTATGGTGGGGTACGGAAGGCGGTAATCAAGACGTTAACATGGTGTCCCCTGCAGGAATCGAACCTGCAATTAGCCCTTAGGAGGGGCTCGTTATATCCATTTAACTAAGAGGACAGTGCGGCATGAGTATACCCGCTAATGGACTGCGGGGTAAGTACACTGCCGCTCGATTGCTTAAACGCTCGCCACTCATGCTGGATTTTTATCATTTTTCTTAATGTTTTCCGCACGTTCTGCTTTCTGACGTGCTTCTTCTTTTCGCTTATTGCTCATGTCGTTGCGAATTTGCGCATGACTCATCAACGCGAAGATAAAGGTGCCGCCACAGATGTTTCCCGCCAGAGTGGGAAGCGCAAATGGCCAGACAAAATCGCTCCAGTGTAGTGTGCCGTTAAATACCAGATAGAGGATCTCTACGGAACCGACAACGATATGAGTGGTGTCTCCCAGGGCGATAAGCCAGGTCATCAAAATAATCACTACTATTTTTGCCGCACCCGCCGCCGGAAACATCCATACCATAGTAGCTATTAGCCAGCCGGAAATGATCGCATTGGCAAACATCTCGCTGGGCGAGTTCTTCATCACATCCATGCCGATTTTGACAAACGCATCGCGGGTTTCTTCATCAAAAATAGGCATATACTCAAAAGCCCACGCCGCAATACCCGTTCCCAGAATATTACCTAACAGAACAACGCCCCAAAGTCGCAGCAATAAACCAACATTGCCCATTGTCGGTTTTTGCATTACGGGCAGTACCGCAGTAACTGTATTCTCGGTGAATAATTGCTGGCGCGCCATAATAACGATAATAAAACCAAAGGTATAACCGAGATTCTCCAGCAAGAAACTCCCTGGCACACCTTCTAGTTCGACATGAAATATCCCTTTTGCCAGTAGCGATGCACCCATCGACAGACCTGCTGCAATAGCTGACCACAGTAGCGCCATTGCGTCGCGTTCCAGCTCTTTTTCACCGTCCTGACGAATATGTTCGTGGATAGCCATTGCCCGGGAAGGGAGCCGATCTTCATCTATTTCAATTTTTTTTCCGCGCTCTTTTTCTTCACTCTCGACTTCAATTTCGTCGCTGTGTTTATCAATTTTATCGTTATCCATGGTGAGTTCTCTTGATTAGCACGTATAGCTAAAGCGTAGCGGCTTTTTTGCTCGCAACTGGCGGGAGTTACTCTGAAAATGAATAAAAGGCAACGTTTGCCTTTTTCTGTTTCTATAGAATCAAGTAGCCTACAGGGCGGTGATTACCAGGCTATGATCAAATCAGCAAAACAGGGCGTATGGACATCATTTGACGTGCTGTTACAATCGCCCACACCTAAACAGGCGGATACGGTATCGTTCCGTCATGGATGGCAAACTGCATAAGCCATAAAAAAACAGGGAGACATTTATGAAGCTTCGCCTGTCGGCGCTTGCTCTGGGAACTACGCTTCTGGTGGGGTGTGCGAGTTCCGGAACAGATCAGCAAGGGCGTTCTGACCCGTTAGAAGGGTTCAACCGCACCATGTACAATTTTAACTTCAATGTGTTAGACCCGTATGTGGTTCGACCGGTGGCTGTCGTGTGGCGTGATTATGTTCCGCAACCGGCACGTAATGGGTTAAGCAACTTTACTGGCAACCTTGAAGAACCTGCAGTGATGGTTAACTACTTCCTGCAGGGCGACCCTTATCAGGGGATGGTCCACTTTACCCGCTTTTTCCTGAACACTATTTTGGGGATGGGCGGTTTTATTGATGTTGCAGGGATGGCGAATCCGAAACTGCAACGAACGGAACCTCACCGTTTTGGTAGCACGCTCGGTCACTATGGCGTGGGGTATGGGCCTTATGTTCAGTTACCGTTCTACGGTAGCTTCACGCTGCGTGATGACGGCGGTGATATGGCTGATGGCCTCTATCCAGTGCTTTCGTGGTTGACCTGGCCGATGTCGGTAGGTAAATGGACGCTTGAAGGTATCGAAACGCGTGCGCAACTGCTGGATTCTGATGGCCTGCTTCGTCAGTCGTCCGATCCTTACGTCATGGTGCGCGAGGCGTACTTCCAGCGTCATGATTTCATCGCCAATGGCGGAGAACTCAAACCGCAGGAAAACCCGAATGCGCAAGCGATTCAGGATGATTTAAAAGATATCGATTCTGAATAAGAAGCCAATAAAAAAGGTGAGTTGAAAAACTCACCTTTTTTGTTATTAAACTAACGTGTTATTAGAACGCGTAGTTAAAGTTAGTACCGAACAGCCAGGCTTTACCTTCAGATTCGAAGGAATAAGCTGCCGCTCCTTCACCTTCGGTGAATTTCACTTTCTGACCATGCATATAAGATGCGCCAACGTCAATGGATGCATCTTCATTAAATGCGTAGGTTAACCCAGCACTTAACCACAAACGATCCTGGTCAGGAATGGAAATAGAACGTTTATCTGCCGGAACCGGGCTGTCGTCATAAGCGATACCGGTACGGAAGGTCCAGTTTTTATCGTAATAGTAGGTTGTACCCAACGCGATACGATATGCATCCCGGAATCCTTCATCTTTATAGAACAGAGTCTGACCACTATCGCCTTTCGCTTTCAGTTCCTGGAACTGGCTCCAACTGGTATAGGCCATGCTGTAGTGAATTGCCCACTGCGGCGCAACACGGTTATAACCAGAAATCTCCCACATCTCAGGTAAATTCAGCGTCAGGGACCCATTTTGGGTTGCACCCATCGTGCCATATGGTAAGCCCATGTTACCCAAAATATTGTTCAGATTTGGGTTAATGGAGCTTTTGTAATCCCCTTCGAAGTCGATTTTAACTTCTGAACGATATGTCAGGCCCCAACGGTTATCTTTATCCAGTTCATAAAGAATACCCGCGTTCCAGCCAAAGCCCCATTCGTCACCTTTCAGATGAGCAATTTGAGAGTCCGGAGTATTAATACCATTGGTTAATGAAGCGGGTACACCCTGGGCAATCAACTGTTGAGACAACAAAGGCCCCAGCGAACCTGCGTAACGCTCAATTTTTGCCTTGGCGTAAACAGCATCAAAACCAAGACCAAAACTCCAGCTATTGTTAAGGCGATAAGCCCCGCTAAGGTTAAGGTTGATTGTCTGCAGATCGGTTTTACCGCCATAGATACCAGCCGCGTAGTTATCGGTAAATTCCGTAGCCAGGCCGTAGTTGGAAGTTATTGACGCTCCCCAACCAAACTGATCGTTAATAGGCGCGACAAAGTGCAGGTTAGGTACCCACGCTGTCGGCGCGATATTTTTAGCATTTGCACTCTGACCGGTTAAATTAGAATGTCCGGTAATATCTACATCCGGGTCAATATAAACCGCGCCCGCTGAAAAAGTTGGGCGGTCAAACATGGTAATCAACGCGGGGTTACGGCTGACGTTACCGGCATCATCGGCAATTGCGCCTTCCCCTGAATAAGCCCGGCCCAGGCCTGAGGAAGAAAATTCGTTTAGCTGAAAGCCTGCCGACCAGGCCTGGGTGGAGATAAGTGCCACTGCGACTGCGAGAGCAGACTTTGTAAACAGGGTTTTCTGGCTCATGACCATAACCTCAATAATTTATTTTTATACAAACTATGTTACGTGCTGTAACAGGAGCGCGAAGTGTAGGGTCTGATGTACATCTTAGAAATCAGACCAGTGGCGAGAGTATAGGTCGGACCAGATGGAATGTTGCAAGTATGTTTCTATGTTTTTTCAAATATGATCTAAGAAACGCGATCCAGCTGGCAAAATTTGGAGGTGGCGCACTCATAGATTTGGGTGAATTTTGTTTTAGATCATTTTTAAGTGTGATTTCGGTCACTTATCCGATTTTGCAGAATTAACAACTGGAGTGGCACTTTTCAGAAGCGTAAAATATCCGCAACGTTTATCTGGCACCTTAGGTGCACATACAGAGGAAATCAACGATGAGTAAATGTAGTGCTGATGAAACCCCGGTTTGCTGCTGTATGGATGTTGGCACCATTATGGACAACTCCGACTGCACCGCGTCTTATAGCCGCGTGTTTGCAAACCGCGCAGAAGCAGAACAAACGCTGGCGGCGCTGACTGAAAAAGCCCGTAGCGTGGAATCCGAACCGTGCAAAATCACCCCGACTTTCACTGAAGAGTCTGACGGTGTGCGCCTGGATATCGATTTCACTTTTGCCTGCGAAGCTGAAATGCTGATCTTCCAGCTGGGTCTGCGTTAATTCCTCTCGGGTACGTACGCCCCTGCCAGCAACAGGCAGGGGCGTTTTCTTTTCTTTCTCCTGTCTTCACTGTGTCATAGCTCCCACTTTCCCTTTTCTCCGCTTGGCTAAATGTAAAAAAATGGTTAAGACTATGATCAGGTCAGACCACTTTATGTCTTTTTTTACAGGGGAAGGTTATGGGTCAGGTTTTACCGCTGATTACCCGTCAGGGCGATCGTATCGCCATCGTTAGCGGGTTACGTACGCCTTTTGCCCGCCAGGCGACGGCTTTTCATGGCATCCCTGCTGTTGATTTGGGGAAGATGGTCGTAGGCGAATTGCTGGCACGCAGCGAAATTCCCGCAGAAGTGATTGAGCAACTGGTCTTCGGTCAGGTTGTGCAAATGCCGGAAGCGCCCAACATTGCGCGTGAAATTGTTCTCGGCACTGGAATGAATGTGCATACCGATGCTTACAGCGTCAGCCGCGCTTGCGCTACCAGTTTCCAGGCGGTTGCAAACGTCGCAGAAAGCCTGATGGCGGGAACTATTCGAGCGGGGATTGCCGGCGGGGCAGATTCCTCTTCCGTATTGCCAATTGGCGTCAGTAAAAAACTGGCGCGCGTGCTGGTTGATGCCAACAAAGCTCGAACCATGAGTCAGCGCCTGAAACTTTTTTCTCGCTTACGTTTGCGTGACTTAATGCCGGTGCCTCCGGCAGTGGCGGAATACTCCACTGGATTACGGATGGGCGACACCGCCGAACAAATGGCGAAAACGTACGGCATCACCCGTGAACAGCAAGATGCGTTGGCCCACCGTTCGCATCAACGTGCCGCCCAGGCGTGGTCAGAAGGTAAATTAAAAGAAGAAGTCATGACCGCTTATATCCCGCCTTATAAACAGCCTCTTGCGGAAGATAATAATATTCGCGGCAATTCCACGCTTGCCGATTACGCAAAGCTGCGCCCGGCGTTTGATCGCAAACACGGAACGGTAACGGCGGCAAACAGTACGCCGCTGACCGATGGCGCGGCAGCGGTGATCCTGATGACTGAATCCCGGGCGAAAGAATTAGGGCTGGTGCCGCTGGGATATCTGCGCAGCTACGCATTTACCGCTATTGATGTCTGGCAGGACATGCTGCTCGGTCCGGCCTGGTCAACACCGCTGGCGCTGGAACGTGCTGGTTTGACAATGGCCGATCTGACGTTGATTGATATGCACGAAGCCTTTGCAGCTCAGACACTGGCGAATATTCAGTTGCTGAGTAGTGAACGTTTTGCTCGTGTAGTACTGGGGCGTGCACATGCCACTGGCGAAGTGGACGATAGCAAATTTAACGTGCTTGGCGGTTCGATTGCTTACGGGCATCCCTTCGCGGCGACCGGCGCGCGGATGATTACTCAGACCTTACATGAACTGCGGCGTCGTGGCGGTGGGTTTGGTTTGGTGACTGCCTGTGCCGCAGGTGGGCTTGGCGCGGCAATGGTTGTGGAGGCGGAATAATGGAAATGGCATCAGCGTTTACCCTCAATGTCCGTCTGGACAACATTGCCGTTATCACCATTGATGTTCAGGGCGAGAAAATGAATACCCTGAAGGCGGAATTTGCCTCGCAGGTGCGCGCC
Source organism: Escherichia sp. E3659 (assembly GCF_005781135.1). Classification (NCBI taxonomy): domain Bacteria; kingdom Pseudomonadati; phylum Pseudomonadota; class Gammaproteobacteria; order Enterobacterales; family Enterobacteriaceae; genus Escherichia; species Escherichia sp. E3659. Next base: position 22,258 of record NZ_VATQ01000008.1, read on the forward strand.
ATTATTAAGCAACTTCGCGAAAACAAAGAGTTGCGCGGCGTGGTGTTTGTCTCCGCTAAACCAGATAACTTCATTGCTGGCGCAGATATCAACATGATCGGCAACTGCAAAACGGCGCAAGAAGCGGAAGCTCTGGCGCGGCAGGGCCAACAGTTGATGGCGGAGATTCATGCTCTGCCTGTTCCGGTTATTGCCGCTATTCACGGCGCTTGCCTGGGTGGCGGGCTGGAGCTGGCGCTGGCATGTCATGGCCGCGTCTGTACTGACGATCCTAAAACTGTGCTCGGCTTGCCGGAAGTTCAGCTTGGATTATTGCCAGGTTCAGGCGGAACTCAGCGTTTGCCACGCCTGACAGGTGTCAGCACAGCATTAGAGATGATCCTCACCGGAAAACAACTTCGGGCGAAACAGGCGTTAAAGCTGGGGCTGGTGGATGACGTCGTTCCGCACTCCATTTTGCTGGAAGCCGCTGTTGAGCTGGCAAAGCAGGATCGTCCATCTTCCCGCCCTCTACCTGTACGCGAGCGAATTCTGGCGGGGCCGTTAGGTCGTGCATTGTTGTTCAAAATGGTAGGCAAGAAAACAGAGCAAAAAACTCAGGGTAACTATCCAGCAACAAAACGCATTCTTGACGTTATTGAAACCGGTTTAGCGCAGGGAACCAGCAGTGGCTATGACGCCGAAGCTCGGGCGTTTGGTGAACTGGCGATGACGCCGCAATCGCAGGCGCTGCGCAATATCTTTTTTGCCAGTACGGAAGTGAAGAAAGATCCCGGCAGTGATGCGCCGCCTGCGCCATTAAACAGCGTGGGGATTTTAGGCGGCGGGTTGATGGGCGGTGGAATTGCCTACGTTACTGCCTGTAAAGCAGGTCTGTCGGTAAGAATTAAAGATATCAATGCCCAGGGCATAAATCATGCGCTGAAATACAGTTGGGATCAGCTGGAGGGTAAAGTACGCCGTCGTCATCTCAAAGCCAGCGAACGCGACAAGCAACTGGCATTAATCTCGGGAACGACGGACTATCGCGGCTTTGCCCATCGAGATCTGATTATTGAAGCGGTGTTTGAAAATCTCGAATTAAAACAACAGATGGTGGCGGAAGTGGAGCAAAATTGCGCTTCTCATACCATTTTTGCCTCGAACACGTCCTCTTTACCGATTAGCGATATCGCCGCTCACGCCACGCGACCAGAGCAAGTTATCGGCCTGCATTTCTTCAGCCCGGTGGAAAAAATGCCGCTGGTGGAAATCATCCCTCATGCGGGGACATCGGCGAAAACCATCGCCACCACGGTAAAACTGGCGAAAAAACAGGGCAAAACGCCGATTGTGGTAAAGGATAAAGCTGGGTTTTATGTCAATCGCATCTTAGCGCCGTATATTAATGAAGCTATCCGTATGTTGACCGAAGGCGAACGTGTTGAGCATATTGATGCCGCGCTGGTGAAATTTGGTTTTCCGGTGGGGCCAATCCAACTTTTGGATGAGGTAGGAATTGATACCGGGACTAAAATTATTCCTGTACTGGAAGCAACTTATGGAGAACGTTTTAGCGCGCCTGCAAATGTTGTTTCTTCAATTTTGAATGATGATCGCAAAGGCAGAAAAAATGGCCGAGGTTTCTATCTTTATGGCCAAAAAGGGCGTAAAAGCAAAAAACAGGTCGATCCCGCCATTTACCCGCTAATTGGTGTACAAGGGCAGGGGCGACTCTCCGCACCGCAGATTACTGAACGGTGTGTGATGTTGATGCTGAATGAAGCAGTACGTTGTCTGGACGAGCAGGTTATCCGAAGTGTGCGTGATGGGGATATTGGCGCGGTATTTGGAATAGGCTTCCCGCCGTTTCTTGGTGGCCCGTTCCGATATATCGATGCTCTCGGCGCGGGGGAAGTCGTTGCAATAATGCAACGACTGGCCACGCAGTATGGTTCTCGTTTTACCCCTTGCGAGCGTTTATTAGAGATGAGCGAGCGCGGGGAGAGTTTTTGGAAAACAAGTGCAACTGACCCTCAATAAAAGGGTCAAAGCTATATGAATCCGCGCTGAATGGCGGAGTATTGGTCAAAATGTAAACGCATGTTGACTATACTTGCGCCATTGAGGTAAAAAACAGCGTTTCATTCGGTGAATGGATAAGGCACAATGCCGGCCACCGTCTCGTTTCTCTGGTTTCAGATGAAACAAGACGGGCGAATCTGGTTAACAAAAGCGGTGCAATATGCAAGTTTTTATCATGCGTCACGGCGACGCAGCCCTCGATGCCGCCAGTGATTCGGTTCGTCCTCTGACCACTAACGGTTGTGACGAATCTCGCCTGATGGCGAACTGGCTGAAAGGTCAAAAAGTGGAAATCGAACGCGTTCTGGTGAGCCCGTTCCTGCGAGCCGAGCAAACACTGGACGAAGTAGGGGATTGTCTGAACCTGCCTTCCAGTACAGAAGTTCTGCCGGAGTTAACGCCCTGCGGCGATGTTGGTCTGGTCAGTGCCTATCTGCAGGCGTTGACCAATGAAGGTGTTGCTTCGGTACTGGTGATCTCCCACTTACCGTTAGTCGGATATCTGGTTGCCGAGTTATGTCCGGGCGAAACGCCGCCTATGTTTACCACTTCGGCTATTGCCTGCGTAACGCTTGATGAAAGCGGAAACGGCACATTCAACTGGCAGATGAGCCCGTGTAATCTGAAGATGGCAAAAGCTATCTGATGAGTTCCAAATTATGCCCGATGAGGTTGATTCATTGGGCATAATTGCTCATCAGGCTGCGGATGTTTGTAAACCTCACTGCTATCGAAGACTTTCCCCATCTATAAATAAAACACTTTTTTCTTTCATTCGGAAATTATTCTTCTGCGCGTCTTGATTTTGCTCAAAGTTACATGGTGAAATGAAGAATATCTGTTTGACGCTCATTATCATTTATTAATAGAGATAATCGAGTTGAATAATCAGGCAGGATGTAATTGAAACTTGATTAAATTATGGCTATAGTGTTTATATATTATATCGTCAAAAGCGGGTAAATGCCAATCGCATTATATGTTCATTGTTTGTTTTTTAATCTTTCGATATTCATTGTTGATATGCTTCCTGCTTTTTCTAAATATATACTTCGTGTTTCCTGAGGATATCCTTAAGATAATCTTTCCCCTGTCAATATATTAATTAAATCTACATTTACTCTTTAGTAAAATTAAGTTGAATTAGGGGAGGGGTACCATCACTATTCTACCCCACACCAACGAATACAATTTTCTACGACCTGTTCTTTTTGGATCGCATGCCGTATTCAATGGCTGGGTATAAACATTGACTATTGACTGAATCAATGTATTGCAATGTTTATATTTTCAATTATTTATAGTTTAAGGACAAATAATGAGTAAGTTTGTTAAAACAGCTATTGCTGCGGCAATGGTGATGGGTGCGTTCACTTCTACTGCAACAATCGCTGCGGGCAACAACGGTACTGCACGTTTTTACGGCACCATCGAAGACTCTGTGTGTTCTATCGTCCCGGACGATCACAAACTGGAAGTCGATATGGGTGATATCGGTGCAGAAAAACTGAAAAACAACGGCACCACCACGCCGAAAAACTTCCAGATTCGCCTGCAAGATTGCGTATTTGATACTCAGGAAACAATGACCACCACCTTCACTGGCACGGTTTCTTCTGCGAACAGCGGCAATTATTACACCATTTTCAATACCGATACGGGTGCGGCATTTAACAACGTTAGCCTGGCGATCGGTGACTCTCTGGGAACCTCTTATAAAAGCGGCATGGGTATTGACCAGAAAATCGTGAAAGATACTTCCACCAACAGAGGTAAAGCGAAGCAGACACTGAACTTTAAAGCCTGGTTGGTCGGCGCGGCTGCTGCGCCAGATCTGGGTAATTTCGAAGCAAATACCACCTTCCAGATTACTTACCTGTAAGGCGTACCCCCATAGTGACAATGCTATGGGGGTATTTAAATGGATTTTGACCGAACAATAATAAAAACGGATAGAAACGTGTATGCCTGACCATTCTCTTTTTCGATTACGGATACTTCCGTGGTGCATTGCGCTGGCAATGTCAGGGAGTTATAGCAGTGTCTGGGCTGAAGACGACATTCAGTTTGATTCCCGTTTTCTGGAATTAAAAGGCGACACGAAAATTGATCTGAAGCGTTTTTCCAGTCAGGGATATGTTGAGCCCGGAAAATACAATTTACAGGTTCAACTAAATAAACAGCCATTGGCGGAAGAGCACGATATTTACTGGTACGCTGGTGAAGATGACGCGAGCAAAACTTATGCTTGTCTGACACCGGACCTGGTGGCGCAGTTTGGTTTAAAAGAAGATGTGGCGAAAAATCTGCAATGGAGCCACGATGGTAAATGCCTGAAACCCGGTCAACTGGAAGGCATGGAAATTAAGGCTGATTTAAGCCAGTCCGCATTAGTCATTTCATTACCGCAGGCTTACCTCGAATATACCTGGCCCGACTGGGATCCGCCTTCTCGTTGGGATGATGGCATCTCCGGGATCATCGCGGACTACAGCATCACTGCGCAAACACGACACGAAGAAAATGGCGGTGATGACTCTAACGAGATCAGCGGCAACGGGACGGTCGGGGTTAACCTGGGGCCGTGGCGTGTGCGTGCCGACTGGCAGACCGACTATCAACATACTCGCAGTAATGATGATGACGATGAATTTAGCGGCGATGACACACAAAAAAAATGGGAGTGGAGTCGCTACTATGCCTGGCGGGCGTTACCGTCATTGAAAGCCAAACTGGCGCTGGGCGAAGATTACCTCAATTCCGATATTTTCGACGGTTTTAACTATGTTGGCGGCAGTGTCAGTACTGACGATCAAATGTTGCCTCCCAACCTGCGCGGCTACGCGCCAGACATTTCCGGCGTGGCACACACCACAGCAAAAGTGACCGTCAGCCAGATGGGGCGTGTGATTTACGAAACGCAGGTTCCGGCTGGGCCGTTTCGTATTCAGGATCTTGGTGATTCCGTCTCCGGTACGTTGCATATTCGCATTGAAGAACAGAACGGCCAGGTGCAGGAATATGACATCAGCACCGCCTCGATGCCATACCTCACTCGCCCAGGCCAGGTTCGCTATAAAGTCATGATGGGACGTCCGCAAGAGTGGGGTCACCATGTCGAAGGGGGATTTTTCTCTGGTGCTGAAGCCTCCTGGGGGATCGCTAACGGTTGGTCGCTATATGGCGGCGCGCTGGGAGACAAAAACTATCAGTCTGCGGCACTTGGCATCGGTCGCGATTTGTCTACGTTCGGCGCGGTTGCGTTTGATGTTACCCACTCGCATACCAAACTGGATAAAGACACCGCTTATGGCAAAGGTTCGCTGGACGGTAACTCCTTCCGTGTGAGTTATTCCAAAGACTTTGACCAGCTTAACAGTCGCGTCACCTTCGCTGGATATCGCTTCTCGGAAGAGAACTTTATGACCATGAGCGAGTACCTGGATGCCAGTGACAGCGAAATGGTCCGCACGGGCAACGACAAAGAGATGTACACCGCCACGTATAACCAGAACTTCCGCGATGCGGGTGTTTCGGTTTATCTCAACTATACCCGCCATACTTACTGGGATCGCGAGGAGCAGACAAACTACAACATCATGCTCTCCCACTATTTCAATATGGGTAGCATTCGCAATATGAGCGTTTCCCTGACTGGCTACCGCTACGAGTATGACAACAGGGCGGATAAGGGCATGTACATTTCGCTCAGTATGCCGTGGGGCGATAACAGCACCGTTAGCTATAACGGCAACTATGGAAGTGGGACGGACAGCAGTCAGGTCGGTTATTTCAGCCGTGTCGATGACGCGACTCACTATCAGTTGAACGTCGGCACCAGTGACAAACACACCAGCGTTGATGGCTACTACAGCCATGATGGTTCGCTGGCGCAGGTTGACCTCAGCGCGAACTACCATGAAGGGCAATACACCTCTGCGGGCTTGTCGTTACAGGGTGGCGCGACGCTTACTGCCCAAGGCGGCGCGCTTCACCGTACCCAGAATATGGGCGGGACACGCCTGTTGATTGATGCCGATGGTGTTGCCGATGTTCCGGTGGAAGGTAACGGAGCTGCTGTTTATACCAATATGTTTGGTAAAGCCGTCGTTTCTGACGTCAATAACTATTACCGCAATCAGGCGTATATCGACCTCAACAAACTGCCAGAAAACGCCGAAGCAACCCAGTCGGTGGTGCAAGCCACGCTAACTGAAGGAGCCATTGGCTACCGCAAATTTGCTGTCATCAGTGGTCAAAAAGCGATGGCTGTGCTGCGTTTACAAGATGGCAGCCATCCACCGTTTGGCGCAGAAGTGAAAAATGATAACAAGCAGACAGTGGGCCTCGTCGATGATGACGGCAATGTTTATCTGGCTGGGGTGAAACCAGGCGAACATATGAGCGTGTTCTGGAGTGGTGTTGCACATTGCGATATCAACCTGCCGGACCCGTTACCGGCCGATCTGTTTAACGGCTTGTTACTACCATGCCAGCATAAAGGAAACGTCGCGCCGGTTGTTCCTGATGACATAAAGCCTGTCATTCAGGAGCAGACGCAGCAGGTGACACCTGGCAATCCCCCTGTTTCTATTTCAGCTAACCAATAACGTGATTAAGGAATGATCCATGTCTGATTTACTTTGCTCTGCCAAATTGGGTGCTACGACGCTGGCGTTACTGCTCAGCACTGCCAGTTTGTCTGCCCAGGCATCTGTAACGCCAGATCGTACCCGTTTGATATTTAATGAAAGCGACAAATCAATCAGCGTGACGCTGCGCAATAACGATCCGAAACTCCCTTATCTGGCTCAAAGCTGGATTGAAGATGAAAAGGGTAACAAGATCAGCTCGCCGTTAACCGTTCTGCCGCCAGTGCAACGCATCGATTCAATGATGAACGGGCAGGTAAAAGTGCAGGGAATGCCGGATATCAACAAATTACCTGCCGATCGTGAAAGCATGTTCTACTTCAACGTGCGCGAGATCCCGCCAAAATCAGACAAACCCAACACCCTGCAAATCGCGCTGCAAACGCGTATCAAGTTGTTCTGGCGACCAAAGGCGCTGGAAAACACCAGCATGAAAAGTCCGTGGCAGCATAAAGTTACTTTAACCCGCAGCGGTCAGGCATTTACCGTCAATAACCCGACGCCATACTACGTGATTATCAGCAACGCCAGTGCGCAGAAAAACGGTAATCCGGCTACGGGGTTCTCGCCTCTGGTCATTGAGCCGAAAACCACAGTTCCGCTGAATGTGAAAATGGATAGCGTACCGGTGCTGACTTACGTCAACGACTTTGGCGCACGGATGCCACTCTTTTTCCGCTGTGACGGCAACACATGCCAGGTGGATAAAGATCAAAGTCTCAAGGGATGAGGTTAAGAGATAACGGATGAAAAATATTCTACTGACTATGGTTGGGGGGCTGCTGATCTGCACTACGGTAGGGGAATTGACTTACGCAGGCAGTAAGCCAGTAAATATGGTTTTACGTGTACAGGTAGATGGGCCTCCACCATGTACCGTTACGGGGAGCGATGTCGATTTTGGGGATGTGCTCATCAGGCGTATAGATGGCAGCCAGTATTTGCAGCCAGTAACTTACAAGCTGGACTGCGGGCAACGACTTACTGGTGCGGATGACTTACGTATGCAGTTGCAGGGTCCTACAAGCGTCATCAATGGTGAAACTGTGCTTAATACAGGTATTGATGGGTTTGGTATTCGTATTCAAAACGCTACGAATGACTCGCTTATTACGGTAGGAAGCAGTGCCTGGCTACCATTTAGCATCGATAACCAACCAACGCTTGAAGCTGTACCCGTGAAGCAGAATGGGGTATCGCTGGTATCTTCTGCATTCAGTGCTACTGCAACTATGGTGGTTGATTATCAATGAAACAGATCGCATTTTTTATCATGCTGGTAAGTTACGCAACGGTGGTTAGCTCATCTCCAGATATAACGTTTCATGGCAATTTGATAGCGCCGCCAACATGCATCGTCAGTGAAAATAAGACGATTGAGATTGCATTTAATGAGGTCATTATTAGTGACATCTCTGGTGATAACTATAAACGAGAAGTGCCTTATAGCGTTGAATGTGACTCTGAGAATACCGATACGGGAATACAAATGAAGCTGACCTGGACGGGAGTAGAAACTGATTTTAATGACTCTGCGGTAGAGACGGACGTGGTGGGGCTGGGGGTCGAATTGCAGCAAAACGGTCAGCGTTTTCAACAGGGAAAGGCGATAAATATTTCAAAAACTAATCTGCCGAAACTACATGCGGTACTGGTGAAAAAAAGCGGAGCGGTGCTCAGTGAAGGGGCATTTGAAGCCTATGCCACATTACAGGTGGATTACCAATGACAAGAAACCAAACCTACTACACCAGATATACAGCGGGGAGTTTACTGGGGCTAGTGTTGTTAGCTCAAGGAACAGCGACGAGCGCGAAAAACAACCTTCATTTCACCGGAAATTTGATTGATAAATCATGCACGTTGGTCGCTCCTGGAGGATTACTGGCAGAAGTTCGCTTTCCGACGATTAGCTCAAGAGATCTGAGTACACAAATGCAGTCAGGTAAAGTCTCAATGGCTTTTGAGCTAGAAAACTGTAAGGGGTCTTCACAATCACAAAATAGCGTTAAGGTGACATTTACGGGCACAGAGGATACCGGACAACCTGGATTTTTAGCTCTTGATTCAGACTCACAGGCGCAAGGTGTGGGTATTGGTATTGAGACAGTGGATGGTGTCCCAGTGAAGATCAATAATAACTCTGGTGCGACGTTTGTTTTGAGTGATGGCAGTAATACATTGCTTTTTAACACCTGGGTTCAGGCAAAAAGTGGGCGAGATGTGACGCTCGGTAATTTCACTGCTACAGCGACGGCAACTTTTGAGTATTTATAATATGAAGACAATATGGATATTATTTTGTTTGCTGATTACATGGCTTAGTAGTACCAGTGTACAGGCAAGTGTTACGTTTGGTAGTGTTGATGTGCTGTATGGCGCGAGCGGTCAATCTAATCCTACGATGGAGTTTTATTTTACTATAATTTCACCAAGAAATGGTGCTTATACAGCGAAATATTATGACCCGCATGCTGTCCCCAGAAATAATGATTATCTGGTGACAGATCAGTGGTCTGGCCCCGGAGCTGCTCCCATTATACAAATAGTTGGCTTTGGTAATGCAGGCGCATCCCAATGCCCTGGTTTGCCCAGTGGTCGAAATTGTCAATATCTGACATTCAGCATTACTATTGATGCCGCAGATGATTTTGGTTGCCCCTGGCTGGCATCGGTATACAGTGTGGTCACGGACTACGGCGCTTCTTATCGCGCACCAACGGCCAATAGTACGGTATGCCCGACTGTGCCTGTAGATACATTTGATGTTTCCTGGAGTGAGAATCGTGTCAATCATAATCTTGGCATTAGCCTTCATTCTACGGGAGGGTTTATTGAAAAAACTGTCTCTACCTATTTAATGGAATCTAATAAATTATGCGATAGCAGTGTTATGGATAGGCGCGGTGACTATTGTCGGTTCGTTTCTGGTTTAATCACTTTCTCTTCGTATGGATGTGACAACGCTAAAGTGACGGTGACGCCAATAGAGCAAGCAGTTACTGATAAAAAACTCCACGATATAGTAGTGCGAGTAGATACAAGTAGTATGCAACCGATAGATTCATCTTGTCGCTTTCAGTATATTTTAAATGAGTTGTGACCTCTATTGTCGCGTCGCCTCCGGCAATCTTTTGCTCCGATGGGAGGCGACGTTAAATTATATTATTATGCCTAATGCTACTGTGCATTTTTGCAGCTCGGCAGTCTGAAGCGGGTTAAAACGTTCAGGGCAACTCCGGCGGCAGCCACTCATCCACTTCAATCAACACCAGCAACGCCGCATCACCGCCGTACTCTTTCGGTGCCTGGTGAAATGCCATGACATGTGGATGTTGCGCCAGCCACAGCGGCGTTTGCTGTTTCAAAATATGCTTCCCGTGACCATGCATCACGCAGGCACAAAACACATGTTCACGGCGGCAGGCGGCAATCAACGCGCCCAGTTCCTGTTTGGCCTGTAGCTGCGTCAGACCGTGTAAATCCAAAAACAGCTCCGGCGAATAATCGCCACGGCGCAACTTCTTCGCCTCAAAATGACTCACATCCGGGCGTACATATTTCACCGGGCCTTCGGTATTCAATAACGGCTGAAACTCATCTGAGAAATAATGGCTGGCATCTGCCTGTTCCTGAATCAACCGCTTAACCGGCACTTCGCTGATTTTCTTACGCTGCGGTCGGTGGACAATCGTGTCCTGCTTCATCTTGCGAGTTCCCGCCATCAACTGGCGAAACAGAGCCTGGTCCTCCTCGCTAAGTGTTGTTTTCTTTTTCATTTATGCGTCTCTATTTTTAATTTTCCTACAGTTTACCCGACTCGCCGCGCAATCGATCGTTTTAAACGTATTTTTCCTCACTCACCGCGCGTGAATGCTGATTTATCGTCATCTTCATGGCAAACTAGCCGCCGAAATTATTGCGATCATGCCCTGGAGGAATACGTGGATAAAATTTTCGTTGATGAAGCAGTAAATGAGCTGCAAACCATTCAGGACATGTTGCGCTGGTCGGTTAGCCGCTTCAGCGCGGCAAATATCTGGTACGGTCACGGCACCGATAACCCGTGGGATGAAGCCGTACAGCTGGTGTTGCCTTCGCTCTACCTGCCACTGGATATTCCGGAAGATATGCGCAATGCGCGTCTGACCTCCAGCGAAAAACACCGCATTGTTGAGCGCGTGATCCGCCGCGTCAACGAGCGCATTCCGGTGGCTTACCTGACCAACAAAGCGTGGTTCTGCGGCCATGAATTTTACGTCGATGAACGCGTGCTGGTGCCGCGCTCGCCGATTGGTGAACTGATCAACAATAAATTTGCCGGACTCATCAGCAAGCAACCGCAGCACATTTTAGATATGTGTACCGGGAGCGGCTGCATCGCTATTGCCTGTGCTTATGCCTTCCCGGAAGCGGAAGTCGACGCGGTGGATATCTCTCCAGACGCGCTGGCGGTTGCCGAACAGAACATCGAAGAACACGGCCTGATCCATAACGTCATCCCGATTCGTTCCGATCTGTTCCGTGATTTACCGAAAGTGCAGTACGACCTGATTGTCACTAACCCGCCGTATGTCGATGCGGAAGATATGTCCGACCTGCCAAACGAATACCGCCACGAGCCGGAACTGGGTCTGGCATCTGGCACCGACGGCCTGAAACTGACGCGCCGCATTCTCGGTAACGCGGCAGATTACCTTGCGGATGATGGTGTGCTGATTTGTGAAGTGGGCAACAGCATGGTACATCTTATGGAACAATATCCGGATGTTCCGTTCACCTGGCTGGAGTTTGATAACGGTGGCGATGGTGTGTTTATGCTCACCAAAGAGCAGCTGCTGGCGGCCCGTGAACATTTCGCGATTTATAAAGATTAAATTTACTCGTCATTCTTCAAGTTGCATGTGCTGCGTCAGCGGGTTATTCGGCCCATCCATGGGCCTCACCCCTTACGGGGCCGCTACAAGTAGCGTTCAAATCCGCTCCATGCGGATTTGTCGTTCACCCCAGTCACTTACTTCTGTAAGCTCCTGGGGATTCACTCACTTGTCGCCTTCCTGCAACTTGAATTATTTAGAGTATAAAAATGCAAACACAACAATAACGGAGCCGTGATGGCTGGAAACACAATTGGACAACTCTTTCGCGTAACCACTTTCGGCGAATCGCACGGGCTGGCGCTCGGCTGCATCGTCGATGGTGTTCCGCCAGGCATTCCGCTGACGGAAGCGGACCTGCAACATGACCTCGACCGTCGTCGCCCTGGGACATCGCGCTATACCACCCAGCGCCGCGAGCCGGATCAGGTCAAAATTCTCTCCGGTGTTTTTGAAGGCGTTACTACCGGCACCAGCATTGGCTTGTTGATCGAAAATACCGACCAGCGTTCTCAGGATTACAGCGCAATTAAAGACGTTTTCCGCCCTGGCCATGCTGATTACACCTACGAACAAAAATACGGTCTGCGCGATTATCGCGGCGGTGGACGTTCTTCCGCCCGCGAAACCGCCATGCGCGTAGCGGCAGGGGCGATTGCCAAAAAATATCTCGCTGAGAAATTTGGCATTGAGATTCGCGGCTGCCTGACCCAGATGGGCGACATTCCGCTGGAAATCAAAGACTGGTCGCAGGTTGAACAAAATCCGTTCTTCTGCCCGGACCCGGACAAAATCGACGCGTTAGATGAACTGATGCGCGCGCTGAAAAAAGAGGGCGACTCCATCGGCGCGAAAGTCACCGTTGTTGCCAGTGGCGTTCCTGCCGGACTTGGCGAGCCGGTCTTTGACCGCCTGGATGCCGACATCGCCCATGCGCTAATGAGTATCAACGCGGTGAAAGGCGTGGAAATTGGCGACGGTTTTGACGTGGTGGCGCTGCGCGGCAGCCAGAATCGCGACGAAATCACTAAAGACGGTTTCCAGAGCAACCACGCAGGTGGCATTCTTGGCGGTATCAGCAGCGGGCAGCAAATCATTGCCCATATGGCGCTGAAACCGACCTCCAGCATTACCGTGCCGGGGCGTACCATTAACCGCTTTGGCGAAGAAGTTGAGATGATCACTAAAGGCCGTCACGATCCCTGTGTCGGGATCCGCGCAGTGCCGATCGCTGAAGCGATGCTGGCGATCGTTTTAATGGATCACCTGTTACGGCAACGGGCGCAAAATGCCGATGTGAAGACTGATATTCCACGCTGGTAAAAAATGAACAAAACCGCGATTGCGCTGCTGGCCCTGCTTGCCAGTAGCGCCTGCCTGGCAGCGACGCCGTGGCAAAAAATAACCCAACCTGTGCCGGGTAGTGCACAATCGATAGGCAGTTTTTCCAATGGTTGTATCGTCGGCGCTGACACGTTGCCGATACAGTCCGAACATTATCAGGTCATGCGTACCGATCAGCGTCGCTATTTCGGTCACCCGGACCTGGTGATGTTTATCCAGCGCCTGAGTAGCCAGGTGAGCAATCTGGGCATGGGTACGGTGTTGATTGGCGATATGGGAATGCCCGCTGGTGGGCGTTTCAACGGCGGTCACGCCAGCCACCAGACCGGACTGGATGTCGATATCTTCCTGCAACTGCCGAAAACACGCTGGACCTCCGCGCAACTCTTGCGTCCGCAAGCGTTAGATTTGGTTTCCCGCGACGGTAAACACGTTGTCCCCACGCTGTGGAAGCCGGAAATTTTCAGCTTGATCAAACTCGCCGCCCAGGACAAAGACGTCACGCGCATTTTTGTTAATCCGGCGATTAAACAACAACTTTGCCTTGATGCCGGCACCGATCGCGACTGGTTGCGCAAAGTGCGACCCTGGTTCCAGCATCGCGCGCATATGCATGTACGATTACGTTGTCCTGCCGATAGTCTGGAGTGTGAAGATCAACCTTTACCGCCACCGGGCGATGGCTGCGGGGCAGAACTGCAAAGCTGGTTTGAACCTCCAAAACCGGGAACAACAAAGCCTGAGAAGAAGACACCGCCTCCGTTGCCGCCTTCCTGCCAGGCGCTACTGGATGAGCACGTGATCTAATGGAAACGTTTAATAGCCTGTTTATGGTTTCCCCGCTGTTGCTGGGAGTTCTCTTTTTTGTCGCCATGCTGGCGGGATTTATCGACTCGATTGCCGGTGGCGGTGGGTTACTCACCATTCCGGCATTGATGGCGGCGGGGATGTCTCCCGCTAACGCGCTGGCAACCAATAAACTGCAAGCCTGCGGTGGCTCTATTTCCGCCACTATCTACTTTATTCGCCGCAAAGTGGTTAGTTTAAGCGATCAGAAACTCAATATCGCCATGACCTTTGTCGGCTCAATGAGTGGCGCACTGCTGGTGCAATATGTTCAGGCCGATATATTACGGCAGATATTGCCCATCCTCGTGATTTGCATCGGCCTCTATTTCTTGCTGATGCCAAAGCTGGGTGAAGAAGATCGCCAGCGCCGGATGTACGGTTTACCCTTCGCGTTAATTGCCGGTGGCTGCGTCGGTTTTTATGACGGATTCTTTGGCCCGGCTGCCGGATCGTTTTACGCGCTGGCCTTTGTTACGCTGTGCGGATTCAACCTCGCCAAAGCCACGGCTCACGCCAAATTACTCAACGCAACGTCAAACATCGGCGGTTTACTGCTGTTTATTCTCGGCGGCAAAGTGATTTGGGCGACGGGCTTTGTGATGCTGGTGGGGCAGTTCCTCGGCGCGCGCATGGGTTCACGACTGGTGTTGAGCAAAGGACAAAAGCTGATCCGCCCGATGATCGTTATCGTCTCGGCGGTGATGAGTGCCAAATTACTTTACGATAGCCACGGACAGGAGATCCTCCACTGGTTGGGGATGAACTAATGAACAGTACACACCACTATGAGCAGTTGATTGAAATTTTTAATAGCTGCTTTGCCGATGAATTTAATACCCGTCTGATTAAAGGCGACGACGAACCGATCTATCTTCCTGCTGATGCGGAAGTACCGTATAACCGAATCGTCTTTGCTCATGGCTTTTATGCCAGCGCAATTCATGAGATTTCGCACTGGTGTATTGCCGGAAAAGCGCGCCGTGAGCTGGTTGATTTCGGTTACTGGTATTGCCCGGACGGACGCGATGCCCAAACGCAAAGTCAGTTTGAAGATGTTGAAGTGAAGCCGCAGGCGTTGGACTGGTTGTTCTGCGTGGCGGCGGGATATCCGTTTAACGTCAGTTGCGACAATCTGGAAGGCGACTTCGAACCGGATCGTGTGGTGTTTCAACGGCGAGTACATGCGCAGGTGATGGATTATCTGGCTAACGGTATTCCAGAACGTCCGGCACGCTTAATTAAAGCGCTACAAAATTATTATCACACGCCGGAAATTACGGCGGAACAGTTCCCGTGGCCGGAAGCGCTCAACTGAAGCCGGCGCCACGTTTTACAATGAGGAAAGAAGATGATCGCGGAGTTTGAATCACGCATTCTGGCATTAATCGACGGTATGGTTGACCATGCCAGTGATGATGAGTTGTTTGCCAGTGGGTATTTGCGTGGCCACCTGACATTAGCCATCGCAGAACTGGAAAGTGGTGATGACCACTCCGCTCAGGCGGTGCATACGACCGTTAGCCAGAGTCTGGAAAAAGCCATTGGTGCCGGTGAGTTGTCGCCGCGTGACCAGGCGCTGGTGACCGATATGTGGGAACACCTGTTTCAGCAGGCGTCACAGCAGTAAGTTGTTGGCGTCTGGAGCACCATGCCTGATGCGACGCTTACAGCGTCTTATCAGGCCTACAGGTCACACGAGGTCGGATAAGGTGTTCACGCCGCATCCGACATTGGGAGCACCATGCCTGATGCGACGTTTATCGCGTCTTATCAGGCCTACAGGTCACACGAGGTCGGATAAGGTGTTCACGCCGCATCTGACCTTGGGAGCACCATGCCTGATGCGACGCTTACAGCGTCTTATCAGGCCTACACGTCACACGTAGGTCGGATAAGGCGTTCACGCCGCATCTGACATTGGGAGCACCATGCCTGATGCGACGCTTATCGCGTCTTATCAGGCCTACGCGTCACACGTAGGTCGGATAAGGCGTTTACGCCGCATCCGACAAATAATGCCAAAGTAGATTACCCCGCCTTAACCGCTTTACCTTTCAACAACTTCCGCACCCATAACCTATTCGGATTTAACGCCGCCAGCGTACTGGCATCCATCGGAATCGGTTCTTCACTCATCTGTGCCGCCAGAATCTCGGCGCACAGTGGGGCAGAACACAAACCGCGAGAACCTAAAGCTGCAAGCATAAAGAGATCGTCATAAACCGGCGCGCTTACCGCCTCATCTTTCTGCTCCGCCAGCGACGCATATTCCACGAGTGTAGCGTCATAATCAGGCACGTTGCCTACCATTGGCAGATGATCGCGAGTGGCACAACGCACACCGCAGCGCGCCTCTTTATCACTGACATCAACCTCTTTTGCCCATAGTGCCTGCGGGAAACAATCAATCAACCGCTGGCGATTCTGCTGCTGATCGTCCTCACTGTACGCCGTATCTTCGCTGCCGCGATGATAACTGGCACCAATACAATGGTGCTGATTCGCCGGATTTTGTGGCGTGAGATAACCGTCATAGCACAGCACCTGCTTCAGCTTCGCCAATTCCGGCGTTGTTGGAATATGGCTGACCTGCCCGGCAACCGAATACACTGGCAGAGACGACGTTTGGCTGAAACGGCTGATTTGATGCCCGTTCGCCAGTACCACCACACTATGCGTCGCTTGCTGATCACCTGCAAAATTCAACAACCAACAATCATCATTACGGGATAAATCCTGCAACTGATATTGATAATGAATCTGCAAACCCTGCTGTTGCGCCAGTTCCAGCACATTACGGGTCAGTTCTGCCGGACACAGCCAGCCACCTTGCGGATAAGTAATACCGCTGCAATTTGTCGCAACGCCCGTAATTTGTTCAACCGCATTAGCCTCAACGGCTACAGCCAGCTCTGCGGGTAAATCCATCGACAGCATCTGTGCGATTTTATGCTGGCTTTTCTCATCCCAGCCTAACTGCGTGACGCCGCACCAGTCATGATCAAATTTAACGGGTAATTGGTCGTAAAACCGACGAGCAAAAGTAAACGCATTAGAGAAAAAGCGGTTTAGCGCCTCATCGTGTTTGCTTAATAACGGATACAACGCCCCCTGGCGATTGCCGGAAGCACCCAGCGCGGGGGCCTCATCCGCGCAATAAAGCGTAACCTGCCAGCCGCGCCGTAATAACGCCAGCGACAACAACGCGCTGGCAATACCACCGCCGATAATCGCAGCTTCCCGTTTGCGGCTGCCCGTACGATTAAACCACGGCGTGGAGCAGGGGAGGGGTAATGTCTGTTCCATCACCCCGCAAAGCATTTCCCGTTTGCGCCCAAAGCCCTTACGCTTTTGCATGGTGAATCCGGCTTCCTGCAAACCGCGGCGGACAAAACCGGCAGAAGTAAATGTCGCCAGCGTGCCGCCCGGACGCGCCAGTCGTGCCATGGCGTTAAACAGATTTTGCGTCCACATATCCGGGTTTTTCGCGGGCGCAAAACCGTCCAGAAACCAGGCATCTACTTTTTGATTTAGCGAATCGTCCAGTTGGCTGGTCAGTTCGTTTATATCGCCAAACCATAAATCCAGCGTTACGCGGCCTTCATCGAGCAATAAACGATGGCAACCGGGCAGGGGCAAAGGCCACTGTGTCTGAAGCTGTTCCGCCCACGGCGCAAGTTCCGGCCAGTGTTGGTGCGCTAGCGCTAAATCAGCACGAGTGAGGGGAAATTTCTCAAAACTAATGAAATGTAAGCGTTGTAATTGCGCCTGTGGATGCGCTTCGCGAAACTGATCAAATGCCTGCCATAGCGTCAGGAAGTTTAATCCGGTGCCGAAGCCGCTCTCTGCTACCACAAACAGAGGATGTGGATGCTCAGGAAAGCGTGCCTCTAATTGGTTACCCCCAAGAAAAACATAACGCGTCTCTTCCAGTCCGTTATCGTTAGAAAAATAGACATCGTCAAAATCTCGGGAAACAGGTGTACCCTCAGCATTAAATTCAAGGTTGGCAGGTTGTATGGAGTAGTGTTTCACGTAAGTTACTCGTCTTACAGGCGGTGGCTCGATCTTAGCGATGTGTGCCAGGCTGCGCAAATTTCTCTATTAATTGGCTGATCGGACTTGTTCGGCGTACAAGTGTACGCTATTGTGCATTCGAAACTTACTCTATGTGCGACTTACAGAGGTATTGAATGAAACGTGCAGTGATTACTGGCCTGGGCATTGTTTCCAGCATCGGTAATAACCAGCAGGAAGTCCTGGCATCTCTGCGTGAAGGACGCTCAGGGATCACTTTCTCTCAGGAGCTGAAGGATTCCGGCATGCGTAGCCACGTTTGGGGCAACGTAAAACTGGATACCACTGGCCTCATTGACCGCAAAGTTGTGCGCTTTATGAGCGACGCATCCATTTATGCATTCCTTTCTATGGAGCAGGCAATTGCAGATGCTGGCCTCTCCCCGGAAGCTTACCAGAATAACCCGCGCGTTGGCCTGATTGCAGGTTCCGGCGGCGGCTCTCCGCGTTTCCAGGTGTTCGGCGCTGACGCAATGCGCGGCCCGCGCGGCCTGAAAGCGGTTGGCCCGTATGTGGTCACTAAAGCGATGGCATCTGGCGTTTCTGCCTGCCTCGCCACGCCGTTCAAAATCCACGGCGTTAACTACTCCATCAGCTCCGCGTGTGCGACTTCCGCACACTGTATCGGTAACGCAGTAGAGCAGATCCAACTGGGCAAACAAGACATCGTGTTTGCTGGCGGCGGCGAAGAGCTGTGCTGGGAAATGGCCTGCGAATTCGACGCAATGGGCGCGCTGTCTACCAAATACAACGACACCCCGGAAAAAGCCTCCCGTACTTATGACGCTCACCGTGACGGTTTCGTTATCGCTGGCGGCGGCGGTATGGTGGTGGTCGAAGAACTGGAACACGCGTTGGCACGTGGTGCTCATATCTACGCTGAAATCGTTGGCTACGGCGCAACGTCTGATGGCGCAGACATGGTTGCTCCGTCTGGCGAAGGCGCAGTGCGCTGCATGAAGATGGCGATGCACGGTGTTGATACCCCAATCGACTACCTGAACTCCCACGGTACTTCGACTCCGGTTGGCGACGTGAAAGAGCTGGCGGCTATCCGTGAAGTGTTCGGCGATAAGAGCCCGGCGATTTCTGCAACCAAAGCAATGACCGGTCACTCTCTGGGTGCTGCTGGCGTACAGGAAGCTATCTACTCTCTGCTGATGCTGGAACACGGCTTTATCGCCCCGAGTATCAACATTGAAGAGCTGGACGAGCAGGCTGCGGGTCTGAACATCGTGACCGAAACGACCGATCGCGAACTGACCACCGTGATGTCTAACAGCTTCGGCTTCGGCGGCACCAACGCCACGCTGGTAATGCGTAAGCTGAAAGATTAATTCGCAGTAGGTCGGAGTAGGTCGGATAAGACGCGCCAGCGTCGCATCCGACGTTACGCGGCAATGCTGCCTCCGGCACTAAAGAAAAAGGGAACCCGATGGTTCCCTTTTTCACATCATTGACAATCGCCGCCTGTTCCAGGCAAACTTCCCGCTTTGTCGATTTCCTTCTGAAAAGACATACGCGTTAAATCCTGCCAACGCACCGTAACCCTGAAAACCAGAGAGATGAGACGGGGAGACTCCTCGCCTTGCGCTGCATTCTGGAGTAATGCATGACTGCTGTAAGCCAAACAGAAACACGATCTTCTGCCAATTTTTCGCTCTTCCGCATCGCTTTTGCGGTTTTTCTAACCTACATGACCGTAGGGCTGCCGTTGCCGGTTATCCCGCTGTTTGTTCATCATGAACTGGGCTATGGCAACACCATGGTCGGGATTGCCGTCGGCATTCAGTTTCTGGCTACGGTACTGACGCGTGGCTACGCCGGACGGCTGGCCGATCAATATGGTGCAAAACGTTCGGCGCTTCAGGGTATGTTCGCCTGTGGTCTGGCTGGCGGCGCGCTGCTGCTGGCGGCGCTTTTGCCTGTCTCCGCACCGATTAAATTTGCCCTGCTGGTCGTCGGACGTTTGATTCTTGGATTTGGCGAAAGCCAGTTGCTGACGGGCGCTTTGACCTGGGGATTGGGCATTGTCGGGCCGAAACACTCAGGCAAAGTGATGTCATGGAACGGAATGGCTATTTACGGTGCCCTCGCTGTTGGCGCACCGCTTGGCTTGTTGATTCATAGCCATTACGGTTTTGCCGCACTGGCGCTTACGACAATGGCATTACCTTTACTGGCGTGGGCTTGTAACGGCACAGTCCGCAAAGTACCGGCAATGGCGGGAGAACGTCCATCGCTGTGGAGCGTTGTCGGACTTATCTGGAAACCGGGTCTTGGTCTGGCGCTTCAGGGAGTTGGCTTTGCGGTTATCGGAACCTTTGTATCGCTCTACTTTGCCAGCAAAGGATGGGCGATGGCAGGTTTTACACTCACCGCATTTGGCGGCGCATTTGTCGTGATGCGCGTGATGTTCGGCTGGATGCCAGACCGTTTTGGCGGCGTGAAAGTGGCGATTGTCTCTTTGCTTGTCGAAACGGTAGGTTTGTTGCTGCTCTGGCAAGCGCCTGGCGCGTGGGTGGCGTTAGCTGGTGCGGCGTTAACCGGGGCAGGGTGTTCACTTATCTTCCCGGCGCTTGGTGTGGAAGTGGTTAAGCGCGTTCCGTCTCAGGTTCGCGGTACTGCGCTCGGCGGTTATGCGGCGTTTCAGGATATCGCCCTCGGTGTTTCCGGGCCACTGGCAGGTGTCCTGGCGACCACATTTGGCTACTCGTCGGTATTCCTTGCCGGGGCGATATCGGCGGTGCTGGGGATTATCGTGACGATACTGTCATTTCGTCGTGGTTAACTCAATAACCAGACCAACATCACGATGATGGCGGTCAGCAATATCCACAGGCTGGGGCGCATGGCCATTTCTTGCATCGTGTTAATGAATGGCGTAAAGGGATTGAGCAACGGTTGAATATCTCGCGGTTCAATCCCATTCACCCGCCGTTGATAAAGCTGGTTGAGGATATCCTCGGCCTGTGCGGAAGTCAGGGCTGATTGCTGAGAAAGGCCATATTTTTGCTCAACATAGCTCGATAATACTGTCAACTCGCTGGCATCCAGTGGCTGTTTTAGCGCCATCTGAAGCGACTCCAGCGTCGGTGTATTTTGCTGACTTAACACCTGGCGTGCCTGCAACCAGGTAACCAGGTGGGTAAACATTTTTGCCGGGATCAACTCACCATTTTTTACCCCAGAAAGTTCCAGCATAGATTGCCAAATCTGTTTGCTGGGTTCTCCTGTTGCCGCCGCGAGTTTAGTCACCAGTTGCTTAAGCGTATTGTGTTCTGCCGGTAGCAAAGGGCGATCGGTCGCCTGGCGCTGTTGCGGCTGCGGGATAACCATCTTCCCTTCCTGTAACAGCGTCAGGACGGTTTTTAATTGCTCCGGTGAGAGTTGATTCAGCGGCGTCTGACCAAAGTTATGACGAATGTAATCTGTGACCGCCTGACGATTATTCCCCAGCCGTAAGTACTCGCTCAATTGCGCCAAAAGCTGGCGGACAGAATGGCTTTCTTGCGCGGCCAGTAAACGTTGTGCAAGGTTTTGTTCTGCGGCGGGGAAATTGCGTGAAAGTAACGGTGAATCTCCTGGCAGACCGATGTCGTGCTTTATACCGGCCCACAATTCCGCGCTCTGCTGTTGCGTCAGCGAAGTCACTTTGGTTATCAAACTTTCCAGCACTGTACGTTGTAAGCTGGATAAAGGCTGATTGCCTGCGCCAGACGACAGTTTATCCCCCTGACCCGGTGGTTGCCCAGGAGGGGCGGAAATTGGTTGTATCATTACGTATCCTTATACCTGAAATCATCGCAAGTATGCCTGGCCGCGAGATTATGGCACACTTGTCCGGTTAACTCTCGTTCTCATACAGGTACCACAAACGTGAAAATCCTTGTTGATGAAAATATGCCTTATGCCCGCGAATTATTTAGTCGTCTGGGGGAGGTGAAAGCGGTTCCGGGGCGTCCAATTCCAGTTGCTGAACTGGATGATGCAGATGCTTTGATGGTGCGTTCGGTCACGAAAGTGAATGAATCTTTGCTGGCAGGAAAACCGGTAAAATTTATTGGCACCGCGACCGCGGGGACGGACCATGTCGATGAAGCGTGGTTAAAGCAGGCGGGAATTGGTTTTTCTGCTGCACCTGGCTGCAATGCGATTGCGGTAGTGGAATATGTTTTCTCGTCACTGCTGATGCTTGCCGAACGCGATGGATTTTCACTGCACGAGCGTACCGTGGGGATCGTGGGCGTCGGCAACGTCGGGCGACGGTTACAGGCACGGCTGGAAGCGTGGGGGATCAAAACATTACTTTGCGATCCACCACGCGCCGATCGTGGGGATGAGGGGGATTTCCGTCCTCTTGATGAACTGGTCGCGCAAGCAGACATTCTGACTTTCCATACGCCACTCTTTAAAGATGGTCCCTACAAAACGCGGCATCTGGCGGATGAAAAACTGATTCGCAGCCTGAAGCCGGGGGCAATTCTGATTAACGCCTGCCGTGGTGCCGTTGTCGATAATACCGCACTGCTGACCTGCCTGAATGAAGGTCAGAAGTTAAGCGTGGTGCTGGATGTCTGGGAAGGCGAGCCAGAACTCAACGTCGAGCTGCTGCAAAAAGTGGATATCGGCACGCCGCATATCGCGGGCTATACCCTCGAAGGCAAAGCTCGCGGCACAACGCAAGTGTTTGAAGCTTACAGCAAGTTTATTGGTCATGAACAGCACGTGGCGTTGGATACTTTACTGCCCGCGCCGGAGTTTGGCCGCATCACGCTGCATGGTCCGCTCGATCAGCCGACGCTAAAAAGGCTGGTGCATTTGGTGTATGATGTGCGCCGCGACGACGCACCGCTGCGTAAAGTCGCCGGAATACCGGGTGAGTTCGATAAACTGCGCAAAAATTACCTTGAGCGCCGTGAATGGTCGTCTCTGTATGTGATCTGTGATGACGCCAGCGCGGCGGCATTACTGTGTAAACTGGGTTTTAACGCCGTTCATCATCCGGCTCGTTAATCTCTTCTTCATGCTCTCTGCTGTAACATAGGCAGGGAGCTTTGCATTTTCTGGAGTAAACCACCATGTCTGAAGGCTGGAACATTGCCGTCCTGGGCGCAACTGGCGCTGTGGGCGAAGCCCTGATTGAAACGCTGGCTGAACGTCAGTTCCCGGTTGGGGAAATTTATGCACTGGCACGTAACGAAAGCGCAGGCGAACATCTGCGCTTTGGTGGTAAGACAATCACCGTGCAGGATGCCGCCGAATTTGACTGGACGCAGGCGCAACTGGCGTTTTTTGTCGCAGGCAAAGAAGCGACCGCGACCTGGGTTGAAGAAGCAACCAACTCAGGCTGCCTGGTTATCGACAGCAGCGGATTGTTCGCTCTCGAACCCGACGTACCGCTGGTGGTGCCGGAAGTAAACCCGTTTGTACTTGCTGATTACCGTAACCGTAATGTTATCGCCGTACCGGACAGCCTGACCAGCCAGCTGCTGGCTTCTCTGAAACCGTTAATCGATCAGGGCGGATTGTCGCGTATTAGCGTTACCAGCCTGATTTCAGCCTCCGCACAGGGCAAAAAAGCGGTCGATGCGTTAGCGGGGCAGAGTGCGAAATTGCTCAACGGCATTCCGATTGACGAAGAAGATTTCTTCGGACGTCAGCTGGCGTTCAACATGCTGCCGTTACTGCCGGACAGGGAAGGTAGCGTGCGCGAAGAACGTCGTATCGTCGATGAAGTGCGCAAAATCATGCAGGACGAAGGGCTGATGATTTCGGCAAGCGTCGTGCAGGCACCGGTATTTTACGGTCACGCTCAGATGGTTAACTTTGAAGCTCTGCGTCCGCTGGCGGCAGAAGAAGCGCGTGATGCCTTTACCCAGGGCGAAGATATTGTGCTTTCCGAAGAGAACGAATTCCCGACGCAGGTGGGTGACGCTTCCGGTACGCCGCATCTTTCTGTGGGCTGCGTGCGCAATGATTACGGTATTCCAGAGCAAATCCAGTTCTGGTCGGTGGCCGATAACGTCCGTTTTGGCGGCGCACTGATGGCAGTGAAAATCGCCGAGAAACTGGTGCAGGAGTATCTGTACTAATGTCCGACCAGCAACAACCGCCAGTTTATAAAATTGCGCTGGGCATTGAGTACGACGGCAGTAGGTATTACGGCTGGCAACGGCAGAATGAAGTCCGCAGTGTGCAGGAGAAGCTGGAAAAGGCGCTCTCCCAGGTGGCGAACGAACCCATCACCGTCTTCTGCGCCGGGCGTACTGACGCAGGCGTACACGGCACCGGGCAGGTAGTGCATTTCGAAACCACCGCGCAGCGCAAAGACGCCGCGTGGACATTAGGCGTAAATGCGAATTTACCTGGTGACATCGCCGTGCGTTGGGTTAAAGCTGTACCTGATGATTTTCATGCCCGATTTAGCGCCACGGCTCGCCGTTATCGCTACATCATCTACAATCATCGGCTGCGCCCGGCGGTGTTGAGTAAAGGTGTGACCCACTTCTACGAACCGCTGGATGCCGAACGGATGCATCGGGCTGCGCAATGCTTGTTGGGCGAGAATGATTTCACCTCATTTCGCGCGGTGCAGTGCCAGTCCCGAACGCCGTGGCGCAACGTTATGCATATTAACGTCACGCGACATGGTCCTTATGTGGTGGTAGATATCAAAGCGAATGCCTTTGTACATCATATGGTGAGGAATATTGTCGGTAGCCTGATGGAAGTAGGCGCCCACAACCAGCCAGAGAGTTGGATAGCAGAGCTGTTAGCGGCAAAGGACAGAACGCTGGCGGCAGCAACGGCGAAAGCGGAAGGGCTGTATCTGGTTGCGGTAGATTACCCTGACCGATTTGATCTTCCAAAACCGCCAATGGGCCCGCTGTTTCTGGCGGACTAATGAGAATAATGCTCTAAAAATTTCAGGCTGTAGCCAACGCAGTTACAGCCTGAGAAATGAAGAGTACAAGGCATAGGCAATTATGGACCTGATTTATTTCCTCATCGATTTTATTTTGCATATTGATGTGCATCTGGCGGAGCTGGTCGCAGAGTACGGCGTCTGGGTTTATGCCATTCTGTTTTTGATTCTGTTCTGTGAAACCGGGCTGGTGGTAACGCCTTTCCTGCCTGGTGATTCGTTGCTGTTTGTCGCTGGCGCGTTGGCATCTCTGGAGACTAATGATCTCAACGTCCATATGATGGTGGTACTGATGTTGATTGCTGCAATTGTGGGTGATGCGGTCAACTACACCATTGGGCGGTTGTTCGGTGAGAAGTTATTCAGTAACCCCAATTCGAAAATTTTCCGTCGTAGTTATCTCGACAAAACGCACCAGTTTTATGAGAAACATGGCGGCAAAACCATTATTCTCGCCCGTTTTGTACCGATCGTCAGAACGTTCGCGCCGTTCGTTGCGGGAATGGGCCACATGTCGTACCGTCATTTCGCCGCTTATAACGTGATCGGCGCACTGTTATGGGTACTGCTTTTTACCTATGCAGGTTATTTCTTCGGTACAATCCCGATGGTTCAGGATAACCTTAAGCTGCTGATCGTCGGTATTATTGTGGTTTCCATTTTGCCGGGCGTCATCGAAATTATCCGTCACAAACGCGCTGCGGCCCGCGCCGCAAAATAAAAAGTAACTCCGCGGTTCGACCACTTTTTTATCCAAAGTTTCGGGCTGTTATGTTTTAATGTGCAACATTCATGGTCTGTTGGGGGCAAAAATGGCATTATGCGTCCCCAAAGATAAAACTGGCATCGAACCAGGTTCAGACAGAAAGGTCCCTAATGAGCTGGATTGAACGAATTAAAAGCAACATTACTCCCACCCGCAAGGCGAGCATTCCTGAAGGTGTGTGGACTAAGTGTGATAGCTGCGGTCAGGTTTTATACCGCGCTGAACTGGAACGTAATCTTGAGGTCTGTCCGAAGTGTGACCATCACATGCGTATGTCGGCGCGTAACCGCCTGCATAGCTTGTTAGATGAAGGCAGCCTTGTGGAGCTGGGTAGCGAGCTTGAGCCGAAAGATGTGCTGAAGTTCCGTGACTCCAAAAAGTATAAAGACCGTCTGGCCTCTGCGCAGAAAGAAACCGGCGAAAAAGACGCGCTGGTGGTGATGAAAGGCACTCTGTACGGTATGCCGGTTGTCGCTGCGGCATTCGAATTCGCCTTTATGGGCGGTTCAATGGGTTCAGTGGTTGGCGCTCGTTTCGTGCGCGCCGTTGAGCAAGCGCTGGAAGATAACTGCCCGCTGATCTGCTTCTCTGCTTCTGGTGGCGCACGTATGCAGGAAGCGTTAATGTCGCTGATGCAGATGGCGAAAACCTCTGCGGCACTGGCGAAAATGCAGGAGCGCGGGTTACCGTACATTTCCGTGCTGACCGACCCGACCATGGGCGGTGTTTCTGCAAGCTTCGCGATGCTGGGCGATCTCAATATTGCTGAACCGAAAGCGCTAATCGGCTTTGCCGGTCCTCGCGTTATCGAACAGACCGTTCGCGAAAAACTGCCGCCAGGATTCCAGCGCAGTGAATTCCTGATCGAGAAAGGCGCCATCGATATGATCGTCCGTCGACCGGAAATGCGCCTGAAACTGGCTAGCATTCTGGCGAAGCTGATGAATCTGCCAGCGCCTAATCCTGATGCGCCGCGTGAAGGCGAAGTGGTGCCACCGGTGCCGGATCAGGAACCAGAGGCCTGATAACTGATAAGGGCAGGGCCACTGGCTCTGCCCTTTTGCTATTTATTCTCCCCGTAACGAATCAGCGGATACCATGATTATCAAACGCACTCCTCAAGCCGCGTCGCCTCTGGCTTCGTGGCTTTCTTATCTGGAAAACCTGCACAGTAAAACTATCGATCTCGGCCTTGATCGCGTCAGCCAGGTTGCGGCGCGTCTTGGCGTCCTTAAACCTGCACCGTTTGTGTTTACCGTTGCGGGAACTAATGGCAAAGGCACGACCTGCCGTACGCTGGAGTCGATTCTGATGGCGGCAGGGTACAGGGTGGGGGTCTACAGTTCGCCGCATCTGGTGCGTTATACCGAGCGCGTTCGTATACAGGGCAAAGAACTGGCGGAGTCGGCCCATACAGCTTCTTTTGCCGAGATTGAGGCCGAGCGCGGCGATATTTCTTTGACTTATTTTGAATACGGTACGCTGTCGGCATTGTGGTTGTTCAAAGAGGCGCAACTCGATGTGGTGATTCTGGAAGTAGGTCTGGGCGGTCGTCTGGATGCGACTAACATTGTCGATGCTGATGTTGCCGTGGTAACCAGTATCGCGCTGGATCATACCGACTGGCTGGGGCCAGATCGTGAAAGCATTGGTCGTGAGAAAGCGGGGATCTTCCGCAGCGAAAAACCGGCAATCGTCGGTGAACCGGAAATGCCTTACACCATTGCCGATGTAGCACAGGAGAAAGGCGCACTGTTGCAACGTTGTGGCGTTGAGTGGAATTATTCCGTCACTGACCATGACTGGTCATTTACCGATGCTCACGGCACGTTGGCGGAGTTACCGTTGCCACTTGTCCCGCAACCGAATGCCGCAACAGCGCTGGCGGCACTGCGTGCCAGCGGCCTGGAAGTCAGTGAAAAGGCAATTCGCGACGGTATTGCCAGCGCAATTTTGCCTGGACGTTTCCAGATTGTGAGCGAGACGCCACGCGTTATTTTTGATGTCGCCCATAATCCTCATGCGGCGGAATATCTTACCGGACGCATGAAAGCGTTACCGAAAAACGGGCGCGTGCTGGCGGTTATCGGTATGCTACATGATAAAGATATTGCCGGAACACTGGCCTGGTTGAAAAGCGTGGTTGATGACTGGTATTGTGCGCCACTGGAAGGGCCGCGCGGTGCCACGGCAGCACAACTGCTTGAGCATCTGGGGAACGGCAAACCATTCGATAGCGTTGCGCAGGCATGGGAAGCCGCAATGGCGGACGCTAAACCGGAAGATACCGTGCTGGTGTGTGGTTCGTTCCATACGGTCGCACATGTCATGGAAGTGATTGACGCGAGGAGAAGCGGTGGCGAGTAAGTTTCAGAATCGGTTAGTTGGCACTATTGTGCTGGTAGCTCTGGGAGTTATTGTGCTTCCAGGATTGCTTGATGGGCAGAAAAAACATTATCAGGATGAGTTCGCAGCGATCCCGCTGGTGCCGAAAGCGGGTGATCGTGACGAGCCAGATATGATGCCAGCCGCCACTCAGGCGTTGCCGACACAGCCGCCAGAAGGCGCGGCAGAAGAGGTGCGGGCAGGTGATGCCGCAGCGCCTTCGCTCGACCCGACAACCATTGCGGCCAATAATACCGTGTTTGAACCGGAGCCTGCACCGGTCGCTCCACCGAAACCGAAACCGGTGGATCCGCCTAAGCCGAAGGTTGAAGTGCCGCCCCCGCCGAAGCCAGAACCGAAGCCGGTTGTTGAAGAAAAGGCAGCGCCGACGGGTAAAGCCTATGTTGTGCAACTGGGCGCGCTGAAAAATGCCGATAAAGTGAATGAGATTGTCGGTAAGCTGCGTGGCGCGGGATATCGGGTTTATACTTCGCCGTCAACGCCAGTGCAGGGTAAAATCACCCGTATTCTTGTGGGGCCAGATGCCTCAAAAGATAAGCTGAAAGGATCGCTTGGCGAACTGAAGCAGATCTCTGGTTTGAGCGGCGTGGTTATGGGCTACACGCCGAATTAATACGGTTTTACCTGATGCGACGCCAGCATGTCTTATCAGGCCTGTGCTGGAGCAGAACTGTAGGTCGGATAAGGCGTTCACGCTGCATCCGACAGCCGTTGCCTGATGCGACGCCAGCGCGTCTTATCAGGCCTACGCAGGGGGCGAACTGTCGGTCGGATAAGGCGTTCACGCCGCATCCGACAGCCGTTGCCTGATGTGACGCTGGCGCGTCTTATCAGGCCTGTGCTGGAGCAGAACAGTAGGTCGGATAAGGCGTTCACGCCGCATCCGACAGCCGTTACCTGATGCGACGCCAGCATGTCTTATCAGGCCTGTGCTGGAGCAGAACCGTAGGTCGGATAAGGCGTTCACGCCGCATCCGACAGCCGTTGCCTGATGCGACACCAGCGCGTCTTATCAGGCCTACGCAGGGGTAGAACCGTAGGTCGGATAAGGCGTTCACGCCGCATCCGACAAACATTGCCCGATGCCGCAAAGGCATAAAAAGTCGATGGCGTTGAATATTTTTTCAGCGCCATTTTTATTGATGCACGGGAAGGAAATCCCTACGCAAACGTTTTCTTTTTCTGTTAGAATGCGCCCCGAACAGGATGACAGGGCGTAAAATCGTGGGACACATATGGTCTGGATTGATTACGCCATAATCGCGGTGATTGCTTTTTCCTCTCTGGTTAGCCTGATCCGCGGCTTTGTTCGTGAAGCGTTATCGCTGGTGACATGGGGCTGTGCTTTCTTTGTCGCCAGTCATTACTACACTTACCTGTCAGTCTGGTTTACGGGCTTTGAAGACGAACTGGTTCGAAATGGGATTGCCATCGCGGTACTGTTTATCGCTACCCTGATCGTTGGTGCTATCGTGAACTTCGTGATAGGCCAGCTGGTGGAGAAAACGGGGTTGTCAGGCACCGATCGGGTGCTGGGCGTCTGTTTCGGTGCGTTGCGCGGTGTGTTGATTGTTGCTGCCATTCTCTTCTTTCTCGACTCCTTTACTGGAGTGTCGAAAAGCGAAGACTGGAGTAAATCACAGCTGATCCCGCAGTTCAGTTTTATCATCAGATGGTTTTTTGATTATCTGCAAAGCTCGTCAAGTTTCTTGCCCAGGGCGTAAGTGCTCTGAGATGTGGCTTAACGAGGAAAAAGACGTATGTGCGGTATTGTCGGTATCGCCGGTGTTATGCCGGTTAACCAGTCGATTTATGATGCCTTAACGGTGCTTCAGCATCGCGGTCAGGATGCCGCCGGCATCATCACCATAGATGCCAATAACTGCTTCCGTTTGCGTAAAGCGAACGGGCTGGTGAGCGATGTATTTGAAGCTCGCCATATGCAGCGTTTGCAGGGCAATATGGGCATTGGTCATGTGCGTTACCCTACGGCTGGCAGCTCCAGTGCCTCTGAAGCGCAGCCGTTTTACGTTAACTCTCCGTATGGTATTACGCTTGCCCACAACGGCAATCTGACCAACGCTCACGAGTTGCGTAAAAAACTGTTTGAAGAAAAACGCCGCCACATCAACACCACTTCCGACTCGGAAATTCTGCTTAATATCTTCGCCAGCGAGCTGGATAACTTCCGCCACTACCCGCTGGAAGCCGATAACATTTTCTCCGCCATTGCCGCGACTAACCGCCAAATTCGCGGCGCGTATGCCTGTGTGGCGATGATTATCGGCCACGGCATGGTTGCTTTCCGCGATCCTAACGGGATTCGTCCGCTGGTACTGGGGAAACGCGATATCGACGAGAATCGCACAGAATATATGGTCGCTTCCGAAAGCGTTGCGCTCGATACGCTGGGCTTTGAGTTCCTGCGTGACGTCGCGCCGGGCGAGGCGATTTACATCACTGAAGAAGGGCAGTTGTTTACCCGTCAGTGTGCTGACAATCCGGTCAGCAATCCGTGCCTGTTTGAGTATGTTTACTTTGCCCGTCCTGACTCGTTCATCGACAAAATTTCCGTTTACAGCGCGCGTGTGAATATGGGCACGAAACTGGGCGAAAAAATTGCCCGTGAATGGGAAGATCTGGATATTGACGTGGTGATCCCGATTCCGGAAACTTCCTGCGACATCGCGCTGGAAATTGCCCGAATTCTGGGTAAACCGTACCGCCAGGGTTTTGTTAAAAACCGCTATGTTGGTCGTACCTTCATCATGCCGGGTCAGCAACTGCGTCGTAAATCTGTGCGCCGTAAATTGAACGCCAACCGCGCTGAGTTCCGCGATAAAAACGTCCTGCTGGTTGATGACTCCATCGTGCGCGGCACCACCTCTGAACAAATTATCGAGATGGCACGCGAAGCCGGAGCGAAGAAAGTGTACCTCGCCTCTGCGGCACCAGAGATTCGCTTCCCGAACGTTTACGGTATCGATATGCCGAGCGCCACGGAGCTGATCGCCCACGGTCGTGAAGTGGATGAAATTCGCCAGATCATCGGTGCTGACGGTTTGATTTTCCAGGATCTGAACGATCTGATCGAAGCCGTCCGCGCGGAAAACCCGGACATTCAGCAGTTTGAATGCTCGGTGTTCAACGGGGTCTACGTCACCAAAGATGTTGATCAGGGCTACCTCGATTTTCTCGATACTTTACGTAATGACGACGCCAAAGCATTGCAACGTCAGAACGAAGTGGAAAACCTGGAAATGCATAACGAAGGATGATGCCTTCGCTCAGGGTGCCAGTCTGGCACCCTGACTTGCAACTCCCGCCGAAATCCTGCAAAGTCTGCCTGCAAGTCTGACAGGGCAACTCTCTATGAAACGACTCATTGTAGGCATCAGTGGTGCCAGCGGCGCGATTTATGGCGTGCGCTTATTACAGGTTCTGCGCGATGTCACAGACATCGAAACGCATCTGGTTATGAGCCAGGCGGCTCGCCAGACCTTATCCCTCGAAACGGATTTTTCCCTGCGCGAAGTGCAGGCGTTAGCCGATGTAACTCATGATGCGCGCGATATTGCTGCCAGCATCTCTTCTGGTTCTTTCCAGACGCTGGGCATGGTGATTTTACCCTGTTCAATCAAGACCCTTTCCGGCATTGTCCATAGCTATACCGATGGCCTGTTGACCCGCGCGGCAGATGTGGTGCTGAAAGAGCGTCGCCCGTTGGTGCTCTGCGTGCGTGAAACACCGTTGCACTTAGGCCACCTGCGTTTAATGACTCAGGCGGCTGAAATCGGTGCGGTGATTATGCCTCCCGTTCCGGCGTTTTATCATCGCCCGCAATCCCTTGATGATGTGATAAATCAGACGGTTAACCGTGTTCTTGACCAGTTTTCGATAACCCTTCCCGAAGATCTCTTTGCCCGCTGGCAGGGCGCTTAACTCCGCTGTTGCCCTGTTTCAGGGCAATTTTGCAACCGCGATCAAATCCTCGACATTTTGTTCCTTCCATTGAATCGAAACGCTGCGATTCAACCGCCATACCTGCTATCTTCAATTTCAGGACAATAATGCAACGTCTTATTAACATATTTTGCGTTGAATGTTGCTGCTGTCGGCAAGATGGCATAAGACCTGCATGAACGAGCCTGCAAACACACAACACAATACACAATATAAAAAAGCCATTTCACTTGAGGGTTATGTATGAAGAAGTCGATTCTCGCTCTGTCTTTGTTAGTCGGTATCTCCGCAGCAGCTTCCAGCTACGCGGCGCTGCCGGAGACGGTACGTATCGGAACGGATACCACCTATGCACCGTTCTCATCGAAAGATGCCAAAGGTGACTTTGTTGGCTTTGATATCGATCTCGGTAACGAGATGTGCAAACGGATGCAGGTGAAATGTACCTGGGTTGCCAGTGACTTTGATGCGCTGATCCCCTCACTGAAAGCGAAAAAAATCGACGCTATTATTTCGTCGCTCTCCATTACCGATAAACGTCAGCAGGAGATTGCTTTCTCCGACAAACTGTACGCCGCGGATTCCCGTCTGATTGCCGCTAAAGGTTCGCCGATTCAGCCAACGCTGGATTCACTGAAAGGTAAACATGTCGGAGTGCTGCAAGGCTCCACTCAGGAAGCCTACGCTAACGATACCTGGCGCAGTAAAGGTATTGATGTTGTGGCCTATGCCAACCAGGATTTAGTCTATTCCGATCTTGCTGCGGGGCGTCTGGATGCTGCGTTACAAGATGAAGTCGCCGCCAGTGAAGGATTCCTTAAGCAACCTGCCGGTAAAGAGTTCGCCTTTGCAGGCCCATCAGTGAAAGACAAAAAATACTTCGGTGACGGTACCGGTGTCGGGCTGCGTAAAGATGATGCCGAACTGACAGCCGCCTTTGACAAAGCGCTTGGCGAGCTGCGCCAGGACGGTACTTACGACAAGATGGCGAAAAAGTACTTCGATTTTAATGTCTACGGTGACTGATATGTCGCAGGGAAGCTGCACCTGATAGCGTCATTATCATGGTGCATTATAGGTTTGTTGCACTATCGTGGTGCATTGAAATGCATACTTAAGCAATTTTAATGAAAAATAATACGATTAACTGGCCAGGATATTTTGCCTTGTTGGTCAATTTTATGGCACGATAAGTGTAACAAACCTGTAAATATTCCCTATTAAAAGACTGTCAGTTGAGGACATTATGAAAAAACTGGTGCTATCGCTCTCTCTGGTTCTGGCCTTCTCCAGCGCGACTGCTGCTTTTGCTGCTATTCCGCAAAATATTCGCATCGGTACTGATCCAACTTATGCACCGTTTGAATCAAAAAATTCACAAGGTGAATTGGTTGGCTTTGATATCGACCTGGCGAAGGAACTGTGCAAACGCATCAATACGCAATGTACATTTGTCGAAAACCCGCTGGATGCGTTAATTCCGTCATTAAAAGCGAAGAAGATTGACGCCATCATGTCATCGCTTTCCATCACCGAAAAACGTCAGCAGGAAATAGCCTTCACCGACAAATTGTACGCCGCCGATTCTCGCCTGGTTGTGGCGAAAAATTCCGACATTCAGCCGACAGTAGAATCGCTGAAAGGCAAGCGGGTGGGCGTATTGCAGGGCACGACCCAGGAGACATTTGGTAACGAGCACTGGGCGCCAAAAGGCATTGAAATCGTCTCTTATCAGGGGCAGGACAACATTTATTCTGACCTGACTGCCGGGCGTATTGATGCCGCGTTCCAGGACGAAGTTGCCGCCAGCGAAGGTTTCCTCAAACAGCCCGTCGGTAAAGATTACAAATTCGGTGGCCCGTCTGTTAAAGATGAAAAACTGTTTGGCGTAGGCACCGGCATGGGCCTGCGTAAAGAAGATAACGAACTGCGCGAGGCACTGAACAAAGCCTTTGCCGAAATGCGCGCTGACGGTACTTACGAGAAATTAGCGAAAAAGTACTTCGATTTTGATGTTTATGGTGGTTAATCGCCATCGGTGAAAGAAAGCCCGCTCCCTTCGGGTAACCGGAGGGAGACAAGAGGCGGTAATTCACCACACACGACAGGACAGGCAGCATGTTGTATGGGTTTTCAGGTGTTATTTTACAGGGTGCGCTCGTCACGCTGGAGCTGGCCATCAGCTCTGTAGTGCTCGCTGTAATCATCGGTTTAATTGGCGCTGGCGGTAAGCTTTCGCAAAATCGACTCTCGGGGCTGATTTTCGAAGGATATACCACGCTGATTCGCGGTGTGCCGGATTTAGTGTTGATGCTGCTGATATTTTACGGTTTGCAGATTGCGTTAAATACGGTGACGGAGGCGATGGGCGTCGGACAGATTGATATTGACCCGATGGTTGCCGGTATTATCACCCTGGGTTTTATTTACGGTGCTTACTTCACCGAAACGTTCCGTGGCGCGTTTATGGCGGTGCCGAAAGGGCAAATAGAGGCGGCGACGGCGTTCGGTTTTACTCGTGGGCAAGTGTTTCGGCGGATTATGTTTCCGGCGATGATGCGTTACGCTCTGCCGGGCATTGGCAACAACTGGCAGGTGATCCTCAAATCTACCGCCCTGGTTTCGTTACTCGGCCTGGAAGATGTGGTGAAAGCCACCCAACTGGCAGGCAAAAGTACATGGGAACCGTTCTATTTCGCCATCGTCTGTGGCGTGATTTATCTGGTTTTCACCACCGTTTCCAATGGTGTGCTGCTGTTCCTTGAGCGCCGCTACTCCGTGGGTGTGAAGAGGGCTGACCTGTGATCGAAATCTTACATGAATACTGGAAACCGCTGTTGTGGACCGACGGTTATCGCTTTACCGGCGTGGCGATTACCCTTTGGTTGCTGATTTTGTCAGTAGTGATAGGCGGAATTCTGGCGCTGTTTCTGGCGATTGGTCGTGTCTCAAGTAATAAATACATCCAGTTTCCAATCTGGTTATTTACCTATATTTTTCGCGGTACGCCGCTGTATGTGCAGTTGCTGGTGTTCTATTCCGGCATGTACACGCTGGAGATTGTTAAGGGTACCGAGTTTCTTAACGCTTTCTTCCGCAGTGGCCTGAACTGTACCGTGCTGGCGCTGACGCTTAACACTTGTGCTTACACCACCGAGATTTTTGCCGGAGCGATTCGCTCGGTGCCGCACGGGGAAATTGAAGCTGCCAGAGCCTATGGTTTCTCGACCTTTAAAATGTATCGCTGCATTATTTTACCGTCGGCGCTGCGCATTGCTTTACCGGCCTACAGCAACGAAGTGATCCTGATGTTGCACTCGACTGCGCTGGCGTTTACTGCCACGGTGCCGGATCTGCTGAAAATTGCCCGTGATATCAACGCCGCGACGTATCAACCTTTTACCGCCTTTGGCATTGCTGCGGTACTCTATTTAATCATCTCTTATGTCCTGATCAGCCTCTTTCGCAGAGCGGAAAAACGCTGGTTGCAGCATGTGAAACCTTCTTCAACGCACTGAGAATACGATGTCCGAGAATAAATTAAACGTTATCGATTTGCACAAACGCTACGGCGAACATGAAGTGCTGAAAGGGGTGTCACTGCAAGCGAACGCCGGGGATGTGATCAGCATCATCGGATCGTCGGGATCGGGGAAAAGTACCTTTCTGCGTTGCATTAACTTCCTCGAAAAACCGAGTGAAGGCTCGATCGTGGTTAACGGCCAGACTATCTATCTGGTGCGGGATAAAGACGGCCAACTCAAAGTCGCCGATAAAAATCAGCTGCGCTTGCTGCGCACACGCCTGACGATGGTATTC
Source organism: Escherichia sp. E3659 (assembly GCF_005781135.1). Taxonomy (NCBI): domain Bacteria; kingdom Pseudomonadati; phylum Pseudomonadota; class Gammaproteobacteria; order Enterobacterales; family Enterobacteriaceae; genus Escherichia; species Escherichia sp. E3659. Next base: position 58,003 of record NZ_VATQ01000008.1, read on the forward strand.
CAGCACTTCAATCTCTGGAGCCACATGACGGTGTTGGAAAACGTCATGGAAGCGCCCATTCAGGTGCTGGGCCTGAGCAAGCATGAAGCGCGCGAGCGGGCGGTGAAATATCTGGCGAAAGTCGGCATAGACGAACGTGCGCAGGGGAAATATCCGGTGCACCTTTCTGGCGGTCAGCAACAGCGTGTTTCCATCGCAAGGGCGCTGGCAATGGAACCAGAAGTTCTGCTGTTTGATGAACCTACATCGGCCCTTGACCCAGAGCTGGTGGGCGAAGTGCTGCGCATTATGCAGCAGCTGGCGGAAGAGGGGAAAACGATGGTGGTGGTAACCCACGAAATGGAATTTGCTCGCCATGTCTCCACACATGTTATTTTCCTCCATCAGGGGAAAATCGAAGAAGAGGGTGCGCCAGAACAATTATTTGGCAACCCGCAAAGTCCTCGTTTGCAACAGTTCCTTAAGGGATCGCTGAAATAATTTCCTCTCCGGTGGCTAATGCTGCCGGAGTATTTTCAAGGCTAATTTGCGAGTTGGCTTCCATTGACATGTATATATTGCAGTCCACTTAAAATAGTTCTGAATTCGCTGTCCAGATATAAAAACTGCCTGCTGCATTGCTTATAAAGGGTGGTTATTGTCTCGTCATCTTAAATTTGAGGGGTGACGGAACGCCATGACCATATCGACAACTTCCACACCGCATGATGCGGTATTTAAATCCTTTTTACGTCACCCGGACACCGCACGGGATTTTATTGATATTCACCTTCCTGCGCCGCTACGTAAACTTTGTGATTTATCGACGTTAAAACTGGAACCAAACAGTTTTATTGATGAAAACCTGCGGCAATATTACTCCGACATTTTGTGGTCAGTGAAAACTGATGAGGGGATGGGATATATTTATGTCGTCATTGAACACCAAAGTAAGGCGGAAGAATTAATGGCTTTTCGCATGATGCGCTATTCTATCGCGGCAATGCAAAACCATCTTGATGCAGGCTATAAAGAACTGCCTTTGGTGATCCCGATGCTGTTTTATCATGGTTGCAGAAGTCCTTATCCTTATTCTCTATGTTGGCTTGATGAATTTGCGGAACCTGCTATTGCCCGCCAAATTTATTCATCGGCTTTTCCGCTGGTGGATATTACCGTAGTGCCGGATGACGAGATTATGCAACACCGCAAAATGGCGTTGCTGGAGTTAATGCAGAAACATATTCGCCAGCGCGATCTGTTGGGATTAGTCGATCAAATAGTTTCTCTGCTTATTACAGGCAACACTAATGACAGGCAGCTAAAAGCCCTGTTTAATTACGTATTACAAACGGGGGATGCCCAGCGCTTCCGCTCATTTATTGGTGAGATAGCGGAACGTGCACCACAAGAAAAGGAGAAACTGATGACCATTGCTGACAGATTACGTGAAGAAGGCGCAATGCAGGGCAAACACGAAGAAGCCCTGCGAATTGCTCAGGAGATGCTGGAAAAAGGATTTGACCGCGAAGTCATCCTGATGTTGACCCGACTTTCGCCAGACGACCTTTTGGCGAAAAGCCACTAATTCTGAATTACCAGGGACTAACTGGCGGATGTTCGCGGTAAACCACATCAGCGAACGACATCTGCCAGCGCCTCGTCTAAATCGTACCAGCGAAACGCAAACCCCGCTTCTTCCAGCCTTTTAGGTAACGCGCGTTGTCCACCTAACACCAGAACTGAAGATTCGCCCATTAACAGCCGAATGGCGGTCGCGGGGACGCGCATAATTGCCGGGCGATGCAGTACATGGCCGAGCGCATGGGAAAATTGTTCATTACGTACCGGGTAGGGGGCAACCATATTAAACGGTCCGCGTAGATCGTTATCCAGCAGCCAGAGAATCCCGTTGACCATATCATCGATATGAATCCAGGCCAGATACTGCCGACCAGAGCCAATCGGGCCACCTAAACCGAGGCGAAACGGCGGCAGCATTTTGCCGAGAATACCGCCATCTGGTGCCAGTACCACACCGGTACGCAGCAGGCACACTCGCGTTTTGTCGCTTTGCGCCCGACAGGCAATTTCTTCCCAACGAGCGCAGAGTTTATGGGTAAATTCGTTATGCGGAGGCTCTTCTTCGGTAACGACAACTTCACCTAAATCACCGTAATATCCCGTCGCCGAACCAGAAATAAGGACCGACGGCGGTGTGTCGCTGGCGTTAATTAAATCCACCAGTTTTTGCGTAATATTCCAGCGACTTTGGCACAGTCGGTCTTTTTGCTCGCGAGTCCAGCGTTTGTCGGCAATCGGTTCGCCAGCCAGGTTGATTACCGCGTCAACGCCGTTGAGGTTGCTTTGATTGGCAAGCCCTTGCCATAGTGTCACCTGAGGGCCGAGGATTGAACTGGCTTTCTGCGGGTTACGCGTCACCACTGTGACCTGATTGCCCAACTCCAGCAAACGCGGGATTAAATGGCGACCAATTAATCCAGTCCCTCCGGTGATCACTATATTCATGCAGCCTCCCGATATGGCGGTTAACGCTGCCAGCTCAAGGTCATTGATACCGAATCGGCGTAGCGCAGCGCGTGCAGTTTATCGATCTCCACTTCAGCATAGGTTACCCAGTGATGTTCACGTGCGATATCGAGCACATCCTGAGTTAATTTTTCCAGCAAAGAGAAACGGTTATTCTCCACGTGTTGAATGATGTTTTTGGTGACGGTGCGATAGTTCAGCGCGTCATTAATATCTTCACTGGTACGCGCTTTATCGGCGGGGTAGTGGATCGTGACATTGATAACGATATCCTGACGGTTGTTAATCTCTTCGTCCTTAATTCCGATAAATGTACGTAAACGAAGGTTCTTTATACGAATAATAGCGGCAGGTTGTGACATTGCAGGTTCCCTGTTGTTTTACTTAGACAGGAATAATACACGAGAACCTTTCTCAGTTAACTATCTGAGATCTCATCATTCAATTGAGCCTTTAATAGTGATTGCCCGGTGGCAGGGCGCGAACGGATCCGCTCATGCCAGTTCTTCGCTGCCGGGTACATAGCAAGGTCAATCCGCTGACGAGCATATGCATTTACCCACGGCCAACAGGCAATATCCGCAATGCTGTAATCTTCGCCGCCAAGCCAGGGGGCGTTTTCCAGGCGCTTATTGAGTACGTGATACAGACGCTGGGTTTCAACCTGATAACGTTCAATAGCGTAAGGAATAGTCTGTGGCGCAGCATGATTAAAATGATGATTCTGTCCGAGCATTGGCCCCAGGCCGCCAACCTGCCAGAATAACCATTGTAAGGTGGTGGCGCGCTCACGCGGGTCGTGACTTAAAAATAGTCCCGTTTTTTCTGCCAGATACAACAAAATTGCACCTGACTCAAAGAGGTTTAACGGTCCGCCGCCATCAGTCGGTGAATGATCAACAATTGCCGGAATCTTATTGTTCGGCGATATGCGCAAAAACTCCGGGCGAAACTGACTGCCTTTCCCCAGGTCAACCTTGATTAAACGATATTCCAGACCAGCCTCTTCGAGAAACAGCGTAATTTTGTGGCCATTTGGGGTAGGGGCGTAATAGAGATCGATCATTGCAGCTCCGGTTGTCTAATAATCTGAACATCTCAAGTATAGAAACCCCGGAGACTCGCGTGAGTTTTCATCAAGTAACAGTGGCAAAAAGGCTCTATAGTTTGAGAGCAAGCCCCTTTATCGCCGAGGATATAATGAGTAAACCCGCTATCACGCTTTGGTCAGATGCCCATTTTTTCTCCCCCTACGTGTTATCTGCCTGGGTGGCGTTGCAGGAGAAAGGACTACCTTTTCATATAAAGACTATCGACCTTGACAGCGGTGAACATTTACAGCCGGCGTGGCAAGGTTACGGGCAGACACGCCGTGTGCCTTTGTTACAGATTGATGATTTTGAGTTGAGTGAATCCTCTGCCATAGCGGAATATCTGGAAGACCGTTTTGCGCCGCCGACCTGGGAACGCATTTATCCATTAGATCTGCAAAACCGGGCGCGTGCACGGCAGATTCAGGCATGGCTGCGAAGCGACCTGATGCCTCTGCGTGAAGAGCGTTCGACGGATGTCGTTTTTGCTGGCGCAAAAAAAGCACCGCTAACGGCGGAGGGAAAAGCCAGCGCGCAGAAACTGTTCGCAATGGCAGAACATTTACTGACGCATAACCAGCCTAATTTGTTTGGCGAGTGGTGCATTGCCGACACTGATTTAGCGCTAATGATTAATCGTCTGGTGCTGCACGGCGATGAGGTGCCGGAGCGTCTGGTGGATTATGCGGCATTCCAGTGGCAGCGGGCTTCAGTTCAGCGTTTTATTGCACTTTCAGCAAAGCAATCTGGCTGATAGCAGCGACAGAATCCAGTATCATAGCTTACGTTTTTTCGACGAGGAGTGAGTGATGAAACTGATGTTTGCATCGGACATTCATGGGTCGTTACCGGCGACGGAACGTGTACTGGAGTTGTTTGCCCAAAGCGGCGCGCAGTGGCTGGTGATTCTTGGCGACGTGCTGAATCACGGCCCACGCAATGCTTTACCGGAGGGCTATGCGCCGGCTAAGGTGGCGGAACGGTTGAATGAAGTGGCGCATAAAGTCATCGCTGTACGTGGCAACTGCGACAGTGAAGTGGACCAAATGCTGCTGCATTTCCCAATGACCGCGCCATGGCAACAGGTGTTGCTGGAAAAACAGCGCCTGTTTCTGACACATGGGCATCTGTTTGGCCCGGATAATCTGCCGGCGTTAAACCAGAACGACGTGCTGGTGTATGGTCATACCCATCTGCCGGTGGCGGAGCAGCGGGGGGAGATTTTCCACTTCAACCCCGGTTCGGTTAGCATTCCGAAAGGCGGCAATCTGGCGAGCTACGGCATGCTCGAAGATGACGTACTAAGCGTAATCGCACTCAATGATCAAAGTATCATTGCGCAGGTCGCGATTAATCCGTAATTTACCCAACAACTCAAAATGCGCCGTAAGAGCGCCAGAAAAAGAAGGTTTCCTGATAATGGAACAGCGTCGTTTGGCAAGTACTGAATGGGTGGATATTGTCAATGAAGATAACGAAGTCATTGCACAAGCCAGCCGGGAACAAATGCGGGCACAGTGTCTGCGTCATCGTGCAACTTACATCGTTGTGCATGATGGTATGGGCAAAATTCTGGTCCAGCGTCGTACCGAGACAAAAGACTTTTTACCCGGCATGTTAGATGCTACTGCTGGTGGTGTGGTCCAGGCTGATGAACAACTGCTGGAATCCGCACGTCGCGAAGCGGAAGAAGAGTTGGGCATTGCCGGTGTCCCCTTTGCCGAGCACGGGCAGTTCTATTTTGAAGACAAAAATTGCCGTGTCTGGGGCGCGTTGTTCAGCTGTGTTTCTCACGGTCCCTTCGCCCTTCAGGAAGATGAAGTCAGCGAGGTCTGCTGGCTGACGCCAGAAGAAATCACCGCTCGTTGCGATGAGTTCACTCCAGACTCGCTAAAAGCTTTGGCGTTGTGGATGAAGCGCAATGCCAACAATGAAGCCGTAGAGACTGAAACGGCAGAATGAAAAAAGAGCCGCAGTTGCGGCTCTCAGGTTGTAGACAAAGTGCGCTTTGTTTATGCCGGATGTGGCGTAAATGCCTTATCCGGCCTACAAAATATTGCAAATTCAATATATTGCATGGGCCATGTAGGCATGATAAGCGTAGCGCATCAGGCAATTTTTCCGTTGTCATCAATCTAAGAGCCGCAATCGCGGCTCTTAACGTTTTTAATGGTAGCCCATCAACTGGGCGCCTATCACCACCACGCTGGACATAATAAACAGCAGTCCAAGCAGTGTTGCACCCACTTTTATCCAGTTACGGAAGTCCACCCGGCAAACACCGAGCGTTGCCATTAACGAAGCCGAGGTCGGGTAAATGATATGACTGAAGCCATCGCCAAACTGGAAGGCCAGCACGGTAACCTGACGGTTAACGCCGACCAGATCGCCAAGCGGTGCCAGTAACGGCATGGTTAACGCGGCCTGGCCAGAACCGGATGTCACGAAGAAATTAAATACCGCCTGGAAGAGCAGCATAAACCACGCCGCGACCGCGTTATCAAGGCCGCTAATGGCATTGGCAATGCTGTTGAGGATGGTATTCAGTACGCTGGCATCACCGGCTTCGCCGTTACCTACCAGCAGCAAAATCCCTTTGGCGAAACCAACCAGCAGGGCGGGGGCTATCATCATTCGCGCGCCTTCGGTAAATGATGAAGCCATGGTGTTTACCGTCATACCATTCAGACGGAAGACAACGCCGATGATGCCAATTACCAGACCCATAGCGAAGAACTGGCTGGCAATTTCAGGAATAAACCAGGCATTGACGATAACGCCCCAAATCACCCAGATCATGACGGCGGTTAAAACAATTAATACCAGCCAGTCACCAAAGGTAAATGGGCGCTGTTCGACATCCGCCTGTTTTTCGCGGAAGAAACGATCGGACTCATGAACGCGTGACAACAGAGGATTCTTTTTCACCCGTGAGGCGTACACCATGGTGAAGACCAGGCCAATCAGAGTAGAGATTACCCATACCACGATGCGCAAACCGGAGCCAGAAAGCACCGGAACACCAGCGATCCCCTGGGCGACGACCACGCAGAACGGGTTCATCCACGAGCTGGCAAAACCGATTTGCGTAGCGATATAGGTTACCAGGACGGTGGTGATACTGTCATAACCCAGCCGTACCATGAGTGGCGCGATGATGATGGCAAAGGCGACTGCCTCTTCCCCCATGCCAAATACCGCACCGCCGAGTGAAAAGAGAATAAATAACGCCGGAATGAAAAGAATTTCATTCCCTCGTGTGTGGCGGATAAGCGCCAGGATGCCGTTATCAATAGTTCCTGTGCGCATCACGATGCCAAACGCGCCGCCAATCACCAGCATAAACATGATGATGCCAACGGCGGTCCCATATTTCGAGCCAGAAGTTAGCCCTTCAAACGGGAAGTTCATCAGGCCGGGACGTTCATCGCCCGTCGAGAACAGTTGCACGCGGTGATACTCTGGTTCGCCCGCCTCGTTGGTCAGAATGCGAAATGAGTGAGGGTCTACAACCTTGCGTGTTTTTGTCTGACCATCAACCTGATATTGCACTTCCTGACTGTCAAACATTCCCACCGGAACAACCCAGGTGGCGAGGCTGGTTAAAATAGCAACAAAAAAGATAATCACCAGAGTATCGGGCATTGCCCATCTTCTGGTTGGTTTGGATTCAGTGATTGCTGACATAGCGCAAATTTTCCCTTGCACAAGACAAAGTGGTAAGTATGCAAAGTGAGATGGCGCAATTCATTGATGCAGCGCAGTTAAGCAAGATAATCAGAAAGGAGTAATGCAAATTAAGAGAATAAAAAACCGGAAATAGTGGCTATTTCCGGTTCTGATATCCGCAGCAGTAAGGCTGCGGATTATGACGAGATTACTGCTGCTGTGCAGACTGAATCGCAGTCAGCGCGATGGTGTAGACGATATCGTCAACCAGTGCGCCACGGGACAGGTCGTTAACCGGCTTGCGCATACCCTGCAGCATCGGCCCGATGGAGATCAGGTCGGCAGAACGTTGTACCGCTTTGTAGGTGGTGTTACCGGTGTTCAGATCCGGGAAGATGAACACGGTAGCGCGACCTGCAACCGGAGAGTTCGGCGCTTTAGATTTCGCAACGTCAGCCATTACCGCAGCGTCGTACTGCAGCGGACCGTCGATCATCAGGTCAGGACGTTTTTCCTGTGCCAGACGAGTTGCTTCGCGAACTTTCTCTACGTCGCTACCTGCACCAGAAGTACCGGTGGAGTAGGAAAGCATAGCCACGCGCGGTTCGATACCGAAGGCAGCAGCGGAATCTGCGGACTGGATGGCGATTTCAGCCAGCTGTTCTGCGGTCGGATCCGGGTTGATCGCACAGTCACCGTAAACGTAAACCTGTTCCGGCAGCAGCATGAAGAACACGGAAGATACCAGAGAGCTACCCGGTGCAGTTTTGATCAGCTGCAGCGGCGGACGGATGGTGTTTGCGGTGGTGTGAACAGCACCGGAAACCAGACCATCAACTTCATCCTGTTCCAGCATCAGGGTACCGAGAACCACGTTGTCTTCCAGCTGTTCGCGGGCAACAGTTTCGGTCATGCCTTTGTTCTTACGCAGTTCGACCAGACGAGCAACATATTTTTCGCGAACCACTTCTGGATCAACGATTTCAATGCCTGCGCCCAGTTCTACGCCTTGAGACGCTGCAACTCGGTTGATCTCTGCCGGGTTACCCAACAGTACGCAAGTTGCGATACCACGTTCAGCACAGATGGCAGCTGCTTTAACGGTACGCGGTTCGTCGCCTTCCGGCAGAACGATACGTTTGCCCGCTTTGCGCGCCAGTTCGGTCAGCTGATAACGGAACGCAGGCGGAGACAGACGACGGCTGCGCTCGGAAGTGGCAGTCAGAGAGTCAATCCAGTCAGCGTTGATGTAGTTAGCAACGTATTCCTGAACTTTCTCGATACGCTCGTGATCGTCAACCGGAACTTCCAGGTTGAAGCTCTGCAGGCTCAGAGAAGTCTGCCAGGTGTTGGTGTTCACCATGAATACCGGCAGGCCGGTGGCGAAAGCACGTTCGCACAGTTTAGAAATGCGCGCGTCCATTTCGTAGCCGCCAGTCAGCAGCAGGGCACCGATTTCTACGCCATTCATGGCAGCAAGGCAAGCTGCAACCAGTACGTCAGGACGGTCTGCGGAAGTTACCAGCAGAGAACCTGCACGGAAGTGCTCCAGCATGTGTGGAATGCTGCGTGCGCAGAAAGTTACAGATTTCACGCGGCGAGTGTTGATGTCGCCTTCGTTGATGATGGTGGCGTTCAGGTGGCGTGCCATATCGATAGCACGAGTCGCGATCAGATCAAAGCTCCACGGCACAGCGCCGAGAACCGGCAGCGGGCTGGATTCTTGCAGCTTCGCCGGATCAACATTGTTGATTTTAGCTTTGGAAGAGTCGTCGAAAATCTCGGACAGATCCGGGCGAGTACGACCCTGTTCATCAACCGGTGCGTTCAGTTTGTTAACGATAACGCCAGTGATGTTGGTGTTTTTGGCACCACCGAAGCTGTTGCGAGTCAGTTCGATACGCTCTTTCAGCTGTTCCGGGGTGTCGGTGCCCTGAGACATAACGAAGACGATTTCCGCGTTCAGCGTTTTGGCGATTTCGTAGTTCAGAGACTGGGCAAACTGGTGTTTACGTGTCGGTACCAGACCTTCAACCAGAACCACTTCAGCGTCTTTGGTGTTAGCGTGGTAGTTCGCGACGATCTCTTCCATCAGCACATCTTTTTTATTGCTGGAAAGCAGACCTTCAACGTAGCTCATTTTCAGCGGTTCGGCGGCTGTCGTGGTGGAAGAGCTCGCACGCACGATAGTCGTTGTCTGATCGGGCGCATCGCCACCGGTACGCGGCTGAGCAATAGGTTTGAAAACGCTCAGACGAACGCCTTTGCGTTCCATTGCACGGATCACGCCGAGGCTGACGCTGGTCAGACCGACGCTGGTTCCGGTAGGGATCAGCATAATAATACGGGACACGGTTTATCCTCTTTCGTTACCGCCGGTTGGCGGGTTACAAAACAGCACCGCCAGCTGGGCTGGCGGTGTGAAATCAGGCAGTCAGGCGGCTCGCGTCTTGCGCGATGACCAGTTCTTCGTTGGTTGGGATAACCACCGCAGGACGGGTACCTTCTTTGTTGATGAAACCAGATTTGCCGAAACGTGCAGCCAGGTTGCGTTCGCGATCAACTTCAAAGCCCAGCACGCCCAGTTTGCCCAGAGACAGTTCACGAACCATCGCAGCGTTTTCACCGATACCACCGGTGAATACAACAGCGTCCAGACGACCATCCATCAGCGCGGTGTATGCACCGATGTATTTCGCCAGGCGGTGGCAGTAAACGTCCATTGCGCGCTTCGCGTCTTCTTTCGTCGCGTAGTTATCTTCAACATAGCGGCAGTCGCTGGTCACTTCGGTCAGACCCAGCAGGCCAGACTCTTTGGTCAGCAGTTTGTTGATGGCATCAACGCTCATGCCGAGGGTGTCGTGCAGGTGGAAAATGATCGCCGGATCGATGTCACCAGAACGAGTACCCATTACCAGGCCTTCCAGCGGAGTCAGACCCATAGAGGTATCAACGCATTTGCCGTTACGGATAGCAGAAACGGAACCACCGTTGCCCAGGTGGCAGGTGATGATGTTCAGTTCTTCTACCGGTTTGTTCAGCATTTTTGCCGCTTCCTGGGTTACATAGAAGTGGCTGGTGCCGTGCGCGCCGTAACGACGGATGCCGTGCTCTTTGTACAGGTTGTACGGCAGGGCGTAGAGGTAAGACTCTTCCGGCATAGTCTGGTGGAACGCCGTGTCAAATACAGCAACGTTTTTATCTTTCAACTGCGGGAAAGATTTCAGTGCTTCTTCGATACCGATCAGGTGAGCCGGGTTGTGCAGCGGTGCAAAAGAAGCTGCATCTTTGATACCCTGAATAACAGACTCGTCGATCACTACGGAGCTGGTATACTTCTCACCGCCGTGTACGATACGGTGACCGATAGCGGTCAGCTGCGCAGACAGTTCTGGTTTTTGTGCCAGAATAGTATTAACGATAAAGTTGAGCGCTTCGCTGTGAGCGGCGCCTGCACCTAAAGCCGCTTCTTGTTTATTGCCGTCCATTTTCCATTTGATACGTGCTTCAGGCAGGTGGAAACATTCGGCTAAACCAGAAAGGTACTCTTCACCATTCGCTGCATCGATGATTGCAAATTTCAGTGAAGAACTACCGCAGTTCAGAACCAGTACTAACTTACTCGACATGGAAGTACCTATAATTGATACGTGGCTAAAAAAACGTCAGGGAGCCATAGAGCGTAGCGCATGATGACACCGACATTTATGATTAACATCATGCACTGCAAATTTTTTTTGCATGATGGAAGAAATATCTTGAGTCTATGCCATTTTGCGTAATTTTCAGCCAATGGCATAATGTTTATGAATTTGACGACTCAATGAATATGTACTACTCGGCCATTTCAGGCTGCTAAAGGATACCTGATTGTGGGTACGGAAGACAAAATGTTTTGAACGTTGTCCCGCTGAGTTGTGAATTTGCACAAATTTTTGAATCTTTATATGTGAAGTTGAGGTGAAGCATGTCAACGCCGGATAATCGTTCTGTTAATTTTTTTAGCTTGTTTCGCCGGGGACAGCATTACTCAAAGACGTGGCCGCTGGAAAAACGCCTTGCCCCGGTCTTTGTTGAGAATCGCGTCATTAAGATGACGCGTTATGCGATCCGCTTTATGCCGCCGATCGCCGTGTTTACTCTCTGCTGGCAGATTGCGCTGGGCGGTCAGCTTGGTCCGGCAGTCGCCACTGCGTTGTTCGCCCTAAGCTTACCCATGCAGGGACTGTGGTGGCTGGGCAAGCGTTCTGTAACGCCACTACCACCTGCAATCCTCAACTGGTTTTATGAAGTTCGCGGTAAATTGCAGGAGTCTGGACAGGTGCTGGCACCTGTTGAAGGCAAGCCTGATTACCAGGCATTAGCTGACACGCTTAAGCGCGCCTTCAAACAACTGGATAAAACTTTCCTTGATGATTTGTAATTGACCCCTGATTACGCATATAAAAGAAGGCAGACATCGGCCTTCTTTTTTTTCACCGTAGTAGAGTGATACAGGAGTCAACAATGGAAATGACCAACGCGCAACGTCTTATTTTGTCTAACCAGTACAAAATGATGACTATGCTCGATCCGGCAAATGCTGAACGTTACCGTCGCCTGCAAACAATCATCGAGCGTGGTTATGGTTTACAAATGCGCGAACTGGATCGCGAGTTTGGCGAGCTGAAAGAAGAAACCTGCCGCACTATCATCGACATTATGGAGATGTATCACGCACTGCATGTTTCCTGGTCTAATTTACAGGACCAGCAATCCATCGATGAACGTCGTGTCACCTTCCTCGGCTTTGACGCCGCCACCGAAGCGCGTTATCTCGGATATGTCCGCTTTATGGTTAACGTTGAAGGGCGTTACACCCATTTTGATGCCGGAACTCACGGCTTTAATGCCCAGACGCCAATGTGGGAGAAATATCTGCGCATGTTGAATGTCTGGCATGCCTGCCCGCGTCAGTATCACCTGAGCGCTAACGAAATTAACCAAATCATCAACGCCTGAGGAGGCCCGCGTGCGGTGTAAAGGTTTTCTGTTTGATCTGGATGGTACGCTGGTGGATTCTCTGCCCGCGGTAGAGCGGGCGTGGAGCAACTGGGCCAGACGTCATGGGCTAGCACCGGAAGATGTGCTGGCGTTTATTCATGGTAAACAGGCGATTACGTCTCTGCGCCATTTCATGATGGGCAAATCGGAGACGGAAATTGCCGCCGAGTTTACCCGTCTGGAACAAATCGAGGCCACGGAAACCGAAGGTATTACCGCACTCCCAGGGGCGATAGCTTTACTCAATCATTTGAATAAAGCGGGGATTCCGTGGGCCATTGTCACTTCTGGTTCCATGCCTGTTGCGCGAGCACGTCACAAAGTCGCCGGACTTCCCGCGCCGGAAGTGTTTGTTACCGCAGAGCGGGTTAAACGTGGAAAACCAGAGCCGGATGCATATCTGTTAGGTGCACAACTGTTGGGCCTTGCGCCGCATGAATGTGTGGTGGTGGAGGATGCTCCCGCTGGCGTGCTTTCAGGCCTGGCCGCGGGGTGTCATGTCATTGCGGTTAACTCACCGGCTGATACCCCGCGTCTGAATGAGGTAGATTTGGTCCTCCATAGTCTGGAACAAATTACTGTGATCAAACAGCCAAATGGTGACGTTATTATTGCGTGAAACGCCAGATCATGATTTAGCCCCGTCCCGACGGGGCTTTTTTGTGGCAGAATCAGGCCATCCCCCTCAATTAACAAGGATACGTTGTGAACGGTGAATTGATCTGGGTTCTTTCATTACTGGCGGTTGCCATCGTCTTGTTTGCGACTGGCAGAGTGCGTATGGATGCGGTCGCTTTGTTTGTCATTGTTGCGTTTGCATTAAGCGGTACGCTGACCGTCCCTGAAGTATTTTCCGGTTTTTCCGATCCTAACGTGGTACTGATCGCCGCCTTGTTTATTATTGGCGATGGTTTAGTCCGCACGGGCGTCGCCACTGTAATGGGGACATGGCTGGTTAAAGTGGCAGGCAACAGTGAAATCAAAATGTTGGTTTTGTTGATGCTGACCGTTGCGGGCCTTGGCGCGTTTATGAGTTCAACGGGCGTCGTCGCTATCTTTATCCCTGTGGTGTTAAGCGTCGCTATGCGCATGCAAACGTCGCCGTCGCGCCTGATGATGCCGTTGAGTTTTGCCGGGCTGATCAGCGGCATGATGACGCTGGTGGCAACGCCACCTAACCTGGTGATTAACAGTGAATTGCTGCGTGAAGGCTATCATGGTTTTAGTTTCTTTAGCGTAACCCCCATCGGCCTGGTCGTACTGGTGCTGGGCATCTTGTACATGTTAGTGATGCGTTTCATGCTGAAAGGGGATACCCAGACCCCGCAGCGCGAAGGCTGGACGCGTCGTACCTTCCGCGATCTTATCCGTGAATACCGACTTACCGGGCGCGCGCGTCGCCTGGCCATTCGTCCCGGTTCGCCGATGATTGGCCAGCGACTGGACGATCTCAAATTACGTGAACGTTATGGCGCTAACGTCATCGGTGTTGAACGCTGGCGGCGTTTTCGTCGCGTTATTGTGAACGTGAACGGGGTTTCTGAATTCCGGGCGCGTGACGTTTTGCTTATTGATATGTCTGCGGCTGATGTCGATCTCCGACAATTTTGCAGTGAACAATTGCTGGAACCGATGGTGCTGCGCGGCGAGTATTTTTCCGATCAAGCCCTTGATGTTGGCATGGCGGAGATTTCATTAATTCCTGAGTCTGAGTTGATTGGTAAATCGGTGCGCGAAATTGGCTTTCGTACGCGCTACGGACTGAATGTGGTGGGCCTGAAACGCAATGGCGTGGCGCTGGAAGGTTCGCTGGCGGATGAGCCTCTGCTGCTGGGCGATATCATTCTGGTCGTCGGTAACTGGAAGCTTATCGGTATGCTGGCAAAACAGGGCCGCGACTTCGTGGCGCTGAACTTACCGGAAGAGGTGAGTGAAGCATCGCCTGCGCACAGTCAGGCACCCCATGCCATTTTCTGTCTGGTGTTGATGGTGGCGTTAATGCTGACTGATGAAATCCCTAATCCCATCGCGGCTATCATTGCCTGCCTGCTGATGGGGAAATTCCGCTGTATCGATGCTGAAAGCGCCTATAAATCTATTCACTGGCCGAGCATTATTCTGATCGTTGGGATGATGCCGTTTGCGGTGGCGCTACAGAAAACAGGCGGTGTCGCGCTGGCGGTGAAAGGGTTAATGGACATCGGCGGCGGTTATGGGCCACATATGATGCTTGGCTGTTTGTTTGTCTTGTCGGCGGTGATTGGTTTGTTTATTTCGAATACGGCAACGGCTGTGTTGATGGCGCCGATTGCGCTGGCCGCGGCTAAAACAATGGGCGTCTCGCCGTATCCATTTGCCATGGTGGTGGCGATGGCAGCATCCGCCGCCTTTATGACGCCAGTTTCCTCACCGGTTAACACGTTGGTCTTAGGGCCGGGAAATTACAGCTTTAGTGATTTTGTGAAGCTGGGAGTACCGTTCACCGTTATTGTGATGGCGGTTTGTGTGGTGATGATCCCGATGCTGTTTCCGTTTTGACAAGAGCCTGATGTCGCATCCGGCGCTTATTGCCTGATGCGACGCAGACTCCGGCTGCTTACAGCGGCGAATCCTGGCTAATCTCATCGAGCGAAAGATGGAAGCTGGGAACAAAGACTTCAATGAAGTAGTCCATCTCCTGGCTGCGGCGCGCTTCAAGCGTCGCTTCCAGCCGCGTTTTTGCCAGCAAAAATTCATTATTTCCGGCTGCGAGCTCTTCCAGACATTTCAGATAGGCACAAAGTGCATCAGCCTGTTTCACCAGCGACTTTTCTTCATCGCTATACGCATTTTCATCGATTAATGGCGCGAAAATATCCCGCAACTCCTCCGGAACCATATCGACCAGCTTTTGTTGGGCGATTTTTTCAATGGCTTTGTATTCCTGAGCGATTTGCGAGTTGAAATATTTCACTGGGGTAGGGAGATCGCCGGTGAGCACTTCAGAGGCATCGTGGTACATCGCCAGCAGAGCGATGCGTTCAGCGTTGACATTTCCGCCAAACTTACGGTTTTTAATGGCTGCCAGCGCATGGGCGACCATCGCCACCTGCAAACTGTGCTCAGACACATTTTCTGTCCGTACATTGCGCATTAACGGCCAGCGGTTAATGAGTTTCAGACGGGAGAGATGGGCAAAAAAATGGCTCTGCTTCATAACGACCCTGCGTGTGATGACTTTATGAGATCATTGTGGGGGGATAACACTGCCGGATGCAATCTCCGGCAGTGAATTTAAGATTACAGCTGATGATAGCCAGAAAGGAAACGAGCGAATTTACTTAATGACAGTTCGATATCATCAACGCGCGGCAGCGTAACTATGCGGAAGTGATCCGGCCACGGCCAGTTAAAAGCCGTCCCCTGAACCAGCAGAACTTTTTCCTGTAACAGGAAGTCCAGCACCATCTTCTGGTCGTCGTGAATATTAAAACGTTTGGCGTCGATTTTTGGGAACATGTACAGCGCGCCGCGTGGCTTCACGCAGGAAACGCCCGGAATGTCGTTAATCAATTCCCATGCGCGATTACGCTGCTCGTAAAGACGCCCGCCTGGTAAGATAAATTCGCTGATACTCTGATAGCCGCCCAATGCGGTCTGAATCGCGTGTTGTGCGGGAACGTTGGCGCAAAGTCGCATTGAGGCCAGCATCTCCAGACCTTCGATGTAGCCTTTGGCGTGTTTTTTCGGCCCGTTCAGCACCATCCAGCCCTGACGGAAGCCTGCCACACGATACGTTTTCGACAGACCGTTAAAGGTAATGGTCAGCAGGTCAGGCGCCATCGCCGCAATCGAGTGATGCTCGGCGTCGTCGTAGAGAATTTTGTCGTAAATTTCATCGGCGAAGATAATGAGATTATGCTGACGCGCAATCTCCACAATTTCCATTAAAAGCTCTTTGGAATAAACCGCGCCGGTAGGGTTGTTCGGGTTGATAATAACGATACCGCGCGTACGAGGCGTAATTTTAGCGCGAATATCATCAAGGTCCGGGAACCAGTCAGAGGACTCGTCACAAAGGTAGTGCACTGCTTTACCGCTGGAGAGCGAAACCGCCGCGGTCCATAGTGGGTAATCAGGTGCAGGAACCAACATTTCATCCCCGCTGTTCAGCAAGGCCTGCATTGCCTGAACGATAAGCTCCGATACACCATTGCCGATGTAAATGTCTTCCACGGTAACATCACGCATGCCTCGCGCCTGATAGTGCTGCATGATGGCCTTACGCGCAGAGTAGAGGCCTTTTGAATCACAATAGCCCTGAGCGGTCGGGAGGTTGCGTATCACGTCAACCAGGATCTCATCAGGAGCGTCAAAACCGAACGGGGCAGGGTTGCCGATGTTCAGTTTCAATACCTTGTTACCTTCTTCTTCCAGGCGTTTTGCTTCTTTCAGCACCGGACCACGGATGTCATAACAGACATTCTCTAACTTGCTGGATTTTTCAATGGGTGACATGAATCTTGACCTTTTTTGCTGTTATCGCCACTCCCTGCCGTGGAAGTCAGCTTAGAACAATGTACTCCCCCGAGGCGGTGTTTTGAAGTTCTGCAGAACAAGATTTTGCGAGAGTAAAAGGAGGGAATGTGCTGTTAATAACTTAATAATCGTTAAATATTGAGATGCATATGCTTAATGATTTGTGTTTTGTAGTGATTTATTCTAAGTATTAATCTAATGCATAGTTTTTTGTCTGGTAGATAAATGTGCGAATTTCCTTTGATTTAAGAAATCACGAACATAACATATTCATGATATTTTCATTATAAGTGAAACATTAAGAGAGTAGTGATCGCCGAAGTGTCGTATAGGTGATGACGTGCGAAACTATTGTTAAGCGGAATTAATGAATGCAGGGTGTGCTAATTAATTATTATTTAATATTCAAAAAGGTTTTGTTGTGCTTATTAATAATAGAAGATTACTTTGCCTAACATAACATAACTTTGCATCAGATAATTCGCAATGGCCCTTATAAATAAATGGGTTTTAGGGTAAAATGCTCGCTTAAATGACGGAAGCCCCACTTTTGATGCAGACAAATCATCGCCGCTTATGCGTGTTCACGCTGGGTTGGCGCCGCTTTGCTAGTAGTGGAACAAGGAACAACATTTACATTTACACAAACACTCGCATGTCATAAATAGAAAAGAGTGAGTAACTTAATAGATATGCGATTCCTGAAGATATATTCTGTGAACTACTTCAGGCATTATAACGGAACAATGTGAGTCGTTCTTATTAGTGCAACTCATATGCATTTTAACTTTCATCCAGACTTCCGGATGAAACTGCCAGGGAGGCACATTACAAATGGAATTGCTTGTTTGTGTGTGCACAGCATTAACCAGCTCAGTATGAGCCGCCAGTAAGTGATAATATATGATAAGTGCAAATCGTCCGATAATTAACCTCGACCTCGATCTGCTGAGAACATTTGTTGCTGTTGCCGATCTGAACACTTTTGCTGCCGCAGCTGCCGCCGTGTGTCGTACTCAGTCCGCTGTTAGTCAGCAAATGCAACGTCTTGAACAACTCGTTGGTAAAGAACTGTTCGCTCGGCATGGTCGTAACAAACTGTTAACTGAACATGGCATTCAGCTTCTTGGCTATGCCAGGAAGATCCTGCGTTTTAATGATGAAGCTTGCTCATCATTGATGTTCAGTAATCTTCAGGGCGTGTTAACAATCGGCGCTTCAGATGAATCTGCTGATACGATCTTACCTTTCCTGCTTAATCGCGTGAGTTCGGTTTATCCGAAACTTGCGCTGGATGTCCGCGTTAAGCGTAATGCCTATATGGCAGATATGCTGAAGTCCCAGGAAGTGGATTTAATGGTTACCACAAATCGCCCTGATACCTTTAAGGCGTTGAACCTGAGAACTTCTCCAACGCACTGGTATTGCGCTGCGGAATACGTATTGCAAAAAGGTGAGCCGATCCCTCTGGTGTTGCTGGATGATCCTAGTCCGTTCCGCGATATGGTTCTGGCAACACTCAATAAAGCAGATATTCCATGGCGTCTGGCTTATGTCGCCTCCACGTTGCCGGCGGTTCGTGCTGCCGTGAAAGCGGGATTGGGTGTAACGGCAAGGCCGGTTGAGATGATGAGTCCGGACCTGCGCGTCTTGAGTGCTGTGGACGGTTTACCACCACTGCCAGATACCGAATATTTGCTCTGCTATGATCCGTCCAGCGGTAATGAACTGGCCCAGGTGATATACCAGGCAATGGAGAGTTATCAGAATCCATGGCAGTTCAGCACGATAGGTACCCATGAAGGGGATGATTCTCTGTTAATTGAAGGCGATTACGAATAATTGTCTGGTACCAGATAACCACATTTGTAAAAACAAGCCGCTGATGTTTTTTTGAACGTCAGTGGCTTTTTTTTACAATAAATGATAACGACTTTTCTGGATATTGAATAAAAGTGTTCATTTTTCAACCGTCCGCCATTCTCTATACGCGCGAACAAAAAATCGCCGGATAAAAATCTCCTGCTACAATGATGTTAAAAAATACGTGAATTTGTTGCTGTATTTTTGTTATGGATTAACAAAAGCGTGTCACAGATCAAGAAAATACTCTCTTTTAGGGGGAGGAATCGACACAAATTCCTGTCAAAATAGACCTGTATTTTTTCCATTGCTTCACAACGGACACGATTCAACAACATCTAATTTTCCTGGAGTCGTCAATGATCTGGGATGAAGAGCATTAAATGCAAGGGTTGTTGGTATTATGTAAATTAATGTGAAGAAACTTTTGTTAAAGTTGACAAAAGGTTATAGAAAGGGGTAAAAGACCACATCAATTCACTGTATAAAGTTGTTACTACAGTAGTTGTAAGGTTTTTTTTATTCCTCCCCATGAATCGATGTGGCGTCCATCTGCCGTGAAGAGCAGTGAATCTGGCGCTACTTTTGATGAGTAAGCAATGAGTATGTCAACATCCACTGAAGTCATCGCTCATCACTGGGCATTCGCTATCTTTCTTATCGTTGCCATTGGCCTGTGTTGCCTGATGCTGGTAGGCGGTTGGTTTTTAGGCGGTCGCGCACGCGCGAGGTCGAAAAACGTGCCGTTTGAATCCGGTATCGACTCGGTCGGCTCCGCCCGCTTACGCCTGTCCGCCAAGTTTTATCTGGTGGCCATGTTCTTCGTTATCTTCGACGTTGAAGCGCTGTATCTGTTCGCATGGTCAACCTCTATCCGCGAAAGCGGCTGGGTAGGCTTTGTGGAAGCTGCAATTTTTATTTTTGTGTTACTGGCAGGTCTGGTTTATCTGGTGCGTATTGGCGCGCTGGACTGGACGCCCGCGCGTTCACGCCGCGAGCGTATGAACCCGGAAACGAACAGTATCGCTAATCGTCAACGCTAACCGCGAGGCATTAAGATGGATTATACGCTCACCCGCATAGATCCCAACGGTGAGAACGACCGTTACCCCCTGCAAAAGCAGGAGATCGTAACCGACCCTCTGGAGCAAGAAGTTAACAAAAACGTGTTTATGGGCAAGCTCAATGACATGGTTAACTGGGGTCGTAAAAACTCAATTTGGCCGTATAACTTCGGTCTTTCCTGCTGTTACGTTGAGATGGTGACTTCGTTTACCGCGGTGCATGACGTGGCGCGTTTTGGCGCAGAAGTATTGCGTGCTTCGCCGCGTCAGGCTGACCTGATGGTGGTGGCAGGAACCTGCTTTACCAAAATGGCACCGGTTATTCAGCGTCTGTATGACCAGATGCTGGAACCAAAATGGGTTATCTCAATGGGTGCCTGTGCCAACTCTGGCGGTATGTACGATATTTATTCCGTTGTGCAGGGCGTCGATAAATTCATCCCGGTTGATGTGTATATCCCGGGCTGCCCGCCGCGTCCTGAAGCGTACATGCAGGCACTGATGCTGTTGCAGGAATCTATCGGCAAAGAACGTCGTCCGCTCTCCTGGGTGGTTGGCGATCAGGGCGTTTATCGCGCCAATATGCAATCAGAGCGCGAACGCAAGCGCGGTGAACGCATTGCCGTAACCAACCTGCGTACACCTGACGAGATTTAATTTGCGCCTGTCGGCAAAGGGATTTTTCTTCGCTTATTCCTAAATCTATTTCGCGAAGCTTACTGCGCCGACAGTCACCACGGACCATTTGCAATGGTGAACAATATGACCGACTTAACCGCGCAAGAACCCGCCTGGCAGACCCGCGATCATCTTGATGATCCGGTGATTGGCGAACTGCGCAACCGTTTTGGGCCGGATGCCTTTACTGTTCAGGCGACTCGCACCGGGGTTCCCGTTGTGTGGATCAAGCGTGAACAATTACTGGAAGTTGGCGATTTCTTAAAGAAACTGCCGAAACCTTACGTCATGCTGTTTGACTTACACGGCATGGACGAACGTCTGCGCACACACCGCGAAGGGTTACCTGCCGCGGATTTTTCCGTTTTCTACCATCTGATTTCTATCGATCGTAACCGCGACATCATGCTGAAGGTGGCGCTGGCAGAAAACGACCTGCACGTACCGACCTTCACCAAACTGTTCCCGAACGCTAACTGGTATGAGCGTGAAACCTGGGATCTGTTTGGCATTACTTTCGACGGTCACCCGAACCTGCGCCGCATCATGATGCCGCAAACCTGGAAAGGTCACCCGCTGCGTAAAGATTACCCGGCGCGCGCTACCGAATTCTCGCCGTTTGAGCTGACCAAAGCCAAACAGGATCTGGAGATGGAAGCCCTGACCTTCAAACCGGAAGAGTGGGGAATGAAGCGCGGCACCGAAAACGAGGACTTCATGTTCCTCAACCTCGGCCCGAACCACCCGTCGGCGCACGGGGCTTTCCGTATCGTTTTGCAGCTCGATGGCGAAGAGATTGTCGACTGCGTACCAGACATCGGCTACCACCACCGTGGTGCGGAGAAAATGGGCGAACGCCAGTCCTGGCACAGCTACATTCCGTATACCGACCGTATCGAATACCTCGGCGGCTGCGTTAACGAAATGCCTTACGTGCTGGCGGTAGAGAAACTGGCCGGGATCACCGTGCCGGATCGCGTTAACGTCATTCGCGTTATGCTCTCCGAACTGTTCCGCATCAACAGTCACCTGCTGTATATCTCGACCTTTATTCAGGACGTCGGCGCAATGACGCCCGTGTTCTTTGCCTTTACCGATCGTCAGAAAATTTACGATCTGGTGGAAGCAATCACGGGTTTCCGTATGCACCCGGCGTGGTTCCGTATTGGCGGCGTAGCGCACGACCTGCCGCGCGGCTGGGATCGCCTGCTGCGTGAGTTCCTCGACTGGATGCCGAAACGTCTGGCGTCTTACGAGAAAGCGGCGCTGCAAAACACCATTCTGAAAGGTCGTTCCCAGGGCGTTGCCGCCTATGGCGCGAAAGAGGCGCTGGAGTGGGGTACCACTGGCGCGGGCCTGCGTGCTACCGGGATCGACTTCGACGTGCGTAAGGCGCGTCCTTATTCTGGCTATGAAAACTTCGACTTTGAAATCCCGGTGGGTGGTGGTGTTTCTGACTGCTACACCCGCGTAATGCTGAAAGTGGAAGAGCTGCGCCAGAGTCTGCGCATTCTTGAGCAGTGCCTCAACAACATGCCGGAAGGCCCGTTCAAAGCGGATCACCCGCTGACCACGCCGCCGCCGAAAGAGCGCACGCTGCAACATATCGAAACCCTGATCACCCACTTCCTGCAAGTGTCGTGGGGGCCGGTGATGCCTGCCAATGAATCTTTCCAGATGATTGAGGCGACCAAAGGGATCAACAGTTACTACCTGACCAGCGACGGTAGCACCATGAGTTATCGCACTCGTATCCGCACGCCGAGTTATGCGCATTTGCAGCAAATTCCGGCGGCGATCCGCGGCAGCCTGGTGTCTGACCTGATTGTTTATCTGGGCAGTATCGATTTTGTTATGTCAGATGTGGACCGCTAATTATGCACGAGAATCAACAACCACAAACCGAGGCTTTTGAGCTGAGTGCGGCAGAGCGTGAAGCGATTGAGCACGAGATGCACCACTACGAAGACCCGCGTGCGGCGTCCATTGAAGCGCTGAAAATCGTTCAGAAGCAGCGTGGCTGGGTGCCGGACGGCGCGATCCACGCGATCGCCGATGTGCTGGGTATTCCGGCGAGCGACGTTGAAGGTGTGGCAACGTTCTACAGCCAGATCTTCCGCCAGCCGGTTGGTCGCCATGTGATCCGTTATTGCGACAGCGTGGTCTGTCATATCAACGGTTACCAGGGTATTCAGGCGGCGCTCGAGAAAAAGCTGAACATCAAACCAGGGCAAACGACATTTGATGGCCGCTTTACGCTGCTGCCAACTTGCTGCCTGGGGAACTGTGATAAAGGGCCAAACATGATGATCGATGAGGACACTCACGCGCATCTGACCCCGGAAGCGATCCCTGAACTGCTGGAGCGGTATAAATGAAAAACATTATCCGTACTCCCGAAACGCATCCGCTGACCTGGCGTCTGCGCGATGACAAACAGCCAGTGTGGCTGGACGAATACCGCAGCAAAAACGGTTACGAAGGCGCGCGTAAGGCGCTGACCGGGCTGTCTCCGGACGAAATCGTTAATCAGGTAAAAGACGCTGGTCTGAAAGGGCGCGGCGGCGCGGGCTTCTCGACTGGCCTGAAATGGAGCCTGATGCCGAAAGACGAATCCATGAACATCCGTTACCTGCTGTGTAACGCCGATGAAATGGAGCCGGGCACCTATAAAGACCGCCTGCTGATGGAGCAACTGCCGCACCTGCTGGTGGAAGGTATGCTCATCTCCGCGTTTGCGCTGAAAGCTTACCGTGGCTACATCTTCCTGCGTGGCGAGTATATCGAAGCGGCAGTGAATCTGCGCCGTGCCATTGCCGAAGCCACCGAGGCAGGGCTGCTTGGCAAAAACATTATGGGAACAGGTTTCGATTTCGAACTGTTCGTCCATACCGGGGCAGGGCGCTACATCTGCGGCGAAGAAACAGCGTTAATCAACTCCCTGGAAGGGCGTCGCGCTAACCCGCGCTCGAAGCCTCCCTTCCCGGCGACCTCCGGCGCATGGGGTAAACCGACCTGTGTCAACAACGTCGAAACCCTGTGTAACGTTCCGGCGATCCTCGCTAACGGCGTGGAGTGGTATCAGAACATCTCGAAAAGTAAAGATGCTGGCACCAAGCTGATGGGCTTCTCTGGTCGGGTGAAAAATCCGGGCCTGTGGGAACTGCCGTTTGGCACCACCGCACGCGAGATCCTCGAAGATTACGCCGGTGGTATGCGTGACGGTCTGAAATTCAAAGCCTGGCAGCCAGGCGGCGCGGGGACTGACTTCCTGACCGAAGCGCACCTTGACCTGCCGATGGAATTCGAAAGTATCGGTAAAGCAGGCAGCCGTCTGGGTACGGCGCTGGCGATGGCGGTTGACCATGAGATCAACATGGTGTCGCTGGTGCGTAACCTGGAAGAGTTTTTCGCCCGTGAGTCCTGTGGCTGGTGTACGCCGTGCCGCGACGGTCTGCCGTGGAGCGTGAAAATTCTGCGTGCGCTGGAGCGTGGTGAAGGTCAGCCGGGCGATATCGAAACACTTGAGCAACTGTGTCGATTCTTAGGTCCGGGTAAAACTTTCTGTGCCCACGCACCTGGTGCAGTGGAGCCGTTACAGAGCGCCATCAAATATTTCCGCGAAGAATTTGAGGCGGGAATCAAACAGCCGTTCAGCAATACCCATTTGATTAATGGGATTCAGCCGAACCTGCTGAAAGAGCGCTGGTAACCGAATTTCGATTAACGCTCGGTCCCTGACCGAGAAAACTGGAAGCATGCTAATGGCTACAATTCATGTAGACGGCAAAGAATACGAGGTCAACGGAGCGGACAACCTGCTGGAAGCTTGTCTGTCTCTGGGCCTTGATATTCCTTACTTTTGCTGGCATCCGGCGCTGGGAAGCGTCGGTGCTTGCCGCCAGTGTGCGGTGAAGCAATACCAAAACGCGGAAGACACGCGTGGTCGCCTGGTGATGTCCTGTATGACACCGGCTTCCGATGGCACATTTATTTCCATTGACGACGAAGAAGCGAAACAGTTCCGTGAAAGTGTGGTCGAGTGGTTAATGACCAACCACCCGCACGACTGTCCGGTATGTGAAGAAGGCGGTAACTGCCATCTTCAGGATATGACCGTGATGACCGGGCATACCTTCCGTCGCTACCGTTTCACCAAACGTACCCACCGCAATCAGGACCTGGGGCCATTCATCTCTCACGAAATGAACCGCTGCATCGCCTGCTACCGCTGCGTGCGTTACTACAAAGATTACGCTGACGGTACAGATCTGGGCGTTTATGGCGCGCACGACAACGTCTACTTCGGTCGCCCGGAAGACGGCACGCTGGAAAGCGAATTTTCCGGTAACCTGGTCGAAATTTGCCCGACCGGCGTATTTACCGACAAAACGCACTCCGAGCGTTACAACCGTAAATGGGATATGCAGTTTGCGCCGAGCATCTGCCAGCAATGTTCCATCGGCTGTAACATCAGCCCCGGCGAGCGTTATGGCGAACTACGTCGTATCGAAAACCGTTACAACGGTACGGTAAACCACTACTTCCTCTGCGACCGTGGTCGTTTCGGTTACGGCTACGTCAATCTGAAAGACCGTCCGCGTCAGCCGGTACAGCGTCGTGGCGATGATTTCATTACCCTCAACGCCGAACAGGCAATGCAGGGCGCAGCAGATATTCTGCGTCAGTCGAAGAAAGTGATCGGTATTGGTTCTCCGCGTGCCAGCGTGGAAAGCAACTTTGCGCTGCGTGAGCTGGTGGGCGAAGAAAACTTCTATACCGGTATCGCTCACGGTGAGCAGGAGCGTCTGCAACTGGCGCTGAAAGTACTGCGTGAAGGCGGCATTTATACGCCGGCACTGCGCGAAATCGAATCTTACGATGCGGTACTGGTGCTGGGCGAAGACGTTACCCAGACCGGCGCGCGTGTCGCGCTGGCGGTGCGTCAGGCGGTGAAAGGAAAAGCACGCGAAATGGCGGCAGCACAGAAAGTGGCTGACTGGCAGATTGCGGCAATCCTCAACATCGGCCAACGTGCGAAGCATCCGCTGTTTGTTACCAACGTTGATGACACCCGTCTGGATGATATCGCGGCGTGGACTTACCGCGCACCGGTTGAAGATCAGGCGCGTTTAGGTTTTGCCATCGCTCATGCGCTGGATAACTCCGCGCCAGCGGTTGACGGTATTGAGCCTGAGCTGCAAAGCAAAATCGACGTCATCGTGCAGGCACTGGCTGGTGCGAAGAAACCGTTGATTATCTCCGGGACGAACGCCGGTAGCGCTGAAGTGATTCAGGCGGCGGCTAACGTCGCAAAAGCCCTGAAAGGTCGCGGCGCTGACGTCGGTATCACCATGATTGCCCGTTCCGTCAACAGCATGGGGCTGGGCATTATGGGCGGTGGATCGCTTGAAGAAGCGTTAACCGAACTGGAAACCGGACGCGCCGACGCGGTGGTGGTGCTGGAAAACGATCTGCATCGTCACGCTTCCGCTACCCGCGTGAATGCTGCGCTGGCTAAAGCGCCGCTGGTGATGGTGGTTGACCATCAACGCACAGCGATCATGGAAAACGCCCATCTGGTGCTTTCCGCCGCCAGCTTTGCTGAAAGCGACGGTACGGTAATTAATAATGAAGGCCGCGCCCAACGTTTCTTCCAGGTTTACGACCCGTCCTATTACGACAGCAAAACTGTCATGCTGGAAAGCTGGCGCTGGTTACACTCGCTGCACAGCACCCTGCTGAGCCGTGAAGTGGACTGGACGCAGCTCGACCACGTGATTGACGCCGTTGTGGCGAAAATCCCGGAACTGGCAGGTATCAAAGATGCTGCACCGGATGCGACATTCCGCATTCGTGGGCAGAAACTGGCCCGTGAGCCGCACCGTTACAGCGGTCGTACCGCCATGCGCGCCAACATCAGCGTTCATGAGCCGCGTCAACCGCAGGATATTGACACCATGTTCACCTTCTCGATGGAAGGTAACAACCAGCCGACCGCGCACCGTTCGCAAGTGCCGTTTGCCTGGGCGCCGGGCTGGAACTCCCCGCAGGCGTGGAACAAATTCCAGGACGAAGTGGGCGGCAAACTGCGCTTTGGCGATCCCGGTGTGCGTCTGTTTGAAACCAGCGAGAATGGTCTGGATTACTTCACCAGCGTACCGACACGCTTCCAGCCGCAGGACGGGAAATGGCGTATCGCGCCGTATTACCACCTGTTTGGCAGTGATGAATTGTCACAGCGTGCTCCGGTCTTCCAGAGTCGTATGCCGCAGCCGTACATCAAACTCAACCCAGCGGATGCCGCGAAGTTAGGTGTAAACGCAGGTACACGCGTCTCCTTTAGTTACGATGGCAACACGGTCACGCTGCCGGTTGAAATCGCCGAAGGGCTGACGGCAGGGCAGGTGGGCTTGCCGATGGGTATGTCCGGCATTGCTCCGGTGCTGGCTGGCGCGCATCTTGAGGATCTCAAGGAGGCACAACAATGAGTTGGTTATCACCGGAACTGATTGAGATCCTGCTGACCATCCTCAAAGCGGTGGTGATCCTGCTGGTGGTTGTCACCTGTGGGGCATTCATGAGCTTTGGCGAACGTCGCCTGCTGGGTCTGTTCCAGAACCGTTACGGACCTAACCGTGTTGGCTGGGGCGGTTCGCTCCAGCTGGTCGCGGACATGATCAAAATGTTCTTTAAAGAAGACTGGATCCCGAAATTCTCGGATCGCGTCATCTTTACCCTGGCACCGATGATTGCCTTTACCTCGCTGCTGCTGGCCTTTGCAATTGTGCCAGTCAGTCCGGGTTGGGTGGTTGCCGACCTGAACATCGGGATTTTGTTCTTCCTGATGATGGCAGGTCTGGCGGTTTACGCGGTGCTGTTTGCGGGCTGGTCAAGTAACAACAAATACTCGCTGCTGGGTGCGATGCGTGCTTCTGCGCAGACCCTGAGCTACGAAGTGTTCCTCGGGCTTTCCCTGATGGGCGTGGTGGCGCAAGCCGGTTCATTCAACATGACCGACATCGTCAACAGCCAGGCGCATGTGTGGAACGTCATCCCGCAATTCTTTGGTTTTATTACCTTTGCCATCGCGGGCGTGGCGGTGTGTCACCGTCACCCGTTTGACCAGCCGGAAGCCGAGCAGGAACTGGCGGATGGTTACCACATTGAATATTCCGGCATGAAGTTCGGTCTGTTCTTCGTGGGTGAGTACATCGGGATTGTGACCATCTCTGCACTGATGGTGACGCTGTTCTTCGGTGGCTGGCAAGGCCCGTTGTTACCGCCATTCATCTGGTTCGCGCTGAAAACCGCGTTCTTTATGATGATGTTCATTTTGATTCGTGCGTCGTTACCGCGTCCGCGTTATGACCAGGTAATGTCCTTCGGCTGGAAAATCTGCCTGCCGCTGACGCTGATCAACTTGCTGGTAACGGCGGCTGTCATTCTCTGGCAGGCGCAATAAGGGGCAATAAGACCATGACCTTAAAAGAATTGTTAGTAGGTTTCGGCACCCAGGTTCGTAGTATCTGGATGATCGGCCTGCACGCGTTCGCCAAACGCGAAACGCGAATGTACCCGGAAGAGCCGGTCTATCTGCCGCCCCGTTATCGTGGTCGTATCGTTCTGACCCGCGACCCGGACGGCGAAGAGCGTTGCGTAGCCTGTAACCTCTGCGCGGTAGCCTGCCCGGTCGGCTGTATCTCGCTGCAAAAAGCAGAAACCAAAGACGGTCGCTGGTATCCGGAATTTTTCCGCATCAACTTCTCACGCTGCATTTTCTGTGGTCTGTGCGAAGAAGCCTGTCCGACCACGGCGATTCAGTTAACCCCGGATTTCGAAATGGGGGAATACAAGCGCCAGGATCTGGTTTACGAGAAAGAGGATCTGCTGATCTCCGGTCCGGGCAAATACCCGGAATATAACTTCTACCGGATGGCAGGTATGGCAATCGACGGCAAAGATAAGGGCGAAGCAGAGAACGAAGCCAAGCCCATCGACGTCAAGAGCCTGTTACCGTAAGGAGAGGGGCAATGGAGTTCGCTTTTTATATCTGTGGCCTGATAGCCATACTTGCGACCTTGCGAGTGATCACCCATACCAATCCGGTACACGCACTGCTGTACCTGATTATTTCGCTGCTGGCGATTTCCGGGGTGTTCTTCTCGCTGGGCGCTTACTTCGCCGGTGCGCTGGAAATTATCGTCTACGCGGGTGCCATTATGGTGCTGTTCGTGTTCGTGGTGATGATGCTCAACCTGGGCGGTTCAGAAATCGAACAGGAACGCCAGTGGCTGAAACCGCAGGTGTGGATTGGTCCGGCAATTTTGTCGGCCATCATGCTGGTGGTGATTGTTTACGCCATCCTTGGTGTTAATGATCAGGGTATCGACGGTACGCCAATCAGTGCTAAAGCAGTGGGTATTACGCTGTTTGGGCCTTACGTACTGGCGGTGGAACTGGCTTCAATGCTGCTGCTCGCGGGTCTGGTTGTGGCCTTCCACGTCGGTCGTGAAGAGCGTGCGGGTGAAGTGCTGAGCAATCGTAAAGACGACAGCGCGAAAAGAAAAACGGAGGAGCACGCATGATCCCCTTACAACATGGACTGATCCTCGCGGCAATCTTATTCGTTCTTGGCTTAACCGGTCTGGTTATCCGTCGCAATCTGCTGTTTATGCTGATTGGTCTGGAAATCATGATTAACGCCTCCGCGCTGGCCTTTGTGGTCGCCGGAAGCTACTGGGGCCAGACCGACGGTCAGGTGATGTACATTCTCGCCATTAGCCTCGCGGCGGCAGAAGCGAGTATCGGCCTTGCGCTGCTGCTGCAACTTCACCGTCGTCGCCAGAACCTGAACATCGATTCAGTAAGTGAGATGCGCGGATGAACATGCTTGCCTTAACCATTATTTTGCCATTGATTGGCTTCGTCCTGCTGGCGTTCTCCCGTGGGCGCTGGTCTGAAAACGTCTCGGCGATCGTCGGCGTTGGCTCTGTGGGCCTGGCGGCGCTGGTAACCGCCTTTATCGGCGTTGACTTCTTCTCTAACGGTGAGCAGGCATATAGCCAGCCGCTGTGGACGTGGATGTCGGTAGGCGACTTTAACATCGGTTTTAACCTGGTGCTGGACGGCCTGTCGCTGACCATGCTCTCGGTGGTCACTGGTGTGGGTTTCCTTATTCACATGTACGCCTCCTGGTATATGCGTGGTGAAGAGGGCTACTCTCGCTTCTTCGCTTACACCAACCTGTTCATCGCCAGCATGGTGGTTCTGGTGCTTGCCGATAACCTGCTGCTGATGTACCTCGGCTGGGAAGGCGTGGGCCTGTGCTCCTATCTGCTGATCGGTTTCTATTACACCGATCCGAAGAATGGCGCAGCGGCAATGAAAGCGTTCGTCGTGACCCGTGTGGGTGACGTGTTCCTCGCTTTCGCGCTGTTCATTCTCTACAACGAGCTGGGTACGCTGAACTTCCGCGAAATGGTGGAACTGGCGCCTGCGCACTTTGCTGACGGCAATAACATGCTGATGTGGGCGACGCTGATGCTGCTGGGCGGTGCGGTCGGTAAATCCGCGCAGTTGCCGTTGCAGACATGGCTTGCCGACGCGATGGCGGGCCCGACGCCTGTCTCCGCGCTGATCCACGCCGCAACGATGGTAACCGCAGGTGTCTACCTGATCGCCCGTACCCACGGCCTGTTCCTGATGACCCCGGAAGTTCTGCATCTGGTCGGTATCGTGGGTGCGGTGACGCTGGTGCTGGCAGGCTTTGCCGCGCTGGTACAGACCGACATCAAACGTGTTCTCGCTTACTCTACCATGAGCCAGATTGGCTACATGTTCCTCGCGCTTGGCGTGCAGGCATGGGATGCGGCGATTTTCCACTTGATGACCCACGCGTTCTTTAAAGCGCTGCTGTTCCTGGCATCCGGTTCCGTCATTCTGGCCTGCCATCACGAACAGAACATCTTCAAGATGGGCGGTCTGCGTAAATCTATTCCGCTGGTTTATCTCTGCTTCCTGGTGGGCGGCGCAGCACTGTCGGCACTGCCGCTGGTCACTGCGGGCTTCTTCAGTAAGGATGAGATCCTCGCGGGTGCGATGGCGAATGGTCATATCAATCTGATGGTGGCAGGTCTGGTCGGTGCGTTTATGACCTCGCTCTACACCTTCCGTATGATTTTCATCGTCTTCCACGGAAAAGAACAAATTCACGCTCACGCCGTGAAAGGGGTAACTCACAGCCTGCCGCTGATTGTGCTGCTGATCCTTTCCACCTTCGTTGGCGCACTGATTGTACCGCCGCTGCAGGGTGTGCTTCCGCCAACGACGGAACTGGCGCACGGCAGCATGTTGACCCTGGAAATTACCTCTGCCGTGGTCGCGGTGGTCGGCATTCTGCTGGCAGCCTGGCTGTGGCTGGGTAAACGTACTCTGGTGACCTCCATCGCCAACAGTGCGCCGGGCCGCCTGCTGAGTACCTGGTGGTACAACGCCTGGGGCTTTGACTGGCTGTACGACAAAGTGTTCGTCAAGCCGTTCCTGGGTATTGCCTGGTTGCTGAAACGCGATCCGCTGAACTCAATGATGAACATCCCGGCTGTCCTTTCCCGCTTTGCAGGTAAAGGCCTGCTGTTAAGCGAGAACGGCTACCTGCGCTGGTATGTGGCATCCATGAGCATCGGTGCGGTCGTGGTGCTGGCACTGTTGATGGTACTGCGTTGAGTTGTTGGCTGAGTGAATATACCCGGCGTTGTGCCGGGTCTGTGAACTAAGAATAAATTTTAGGTAACTGTTCCTGAAGTACAGGCGTCATCGGCGAAGTCAGACCGGATACCGCCAGCGCACAGCAACCGGAGCGTACTTAAGTACGTGAGGATTGCGAGCACTGCCGGGATTCGGGCTGGCGAGTGAGATAGCCTGAGCAGGAGTAAATATAAGGGACATACTTAGCTATGTTATTACCCTGGTTAATACTAATCCCCTTTATTGGCGGCTTCCTGTGCTGGCAGACCGAACGCTTTGGCGTCAAGGTGCCGCGCTGGATCGCGCTGATCACCATGGGATTGACGCTGGCGCTGTCGCTGCAACTGTGGTTGCAGGGCGGTTATTCACTGACGCAATCCGCCGGAATTCCGCAGTGGCAGTCTGAATTCGACATGCCGTGGATCCCGCGTTTTGGTATCTCTATCCATCTCGCCATTGATGGTTTGTCACTGCTGATGGTCGTGCTGACCGGTCTGCTCGGCGTGCTGGCCGTACTCTGTTCGTGGAACGAGATCGAAAAATATCAGGGCTTCTTCCACCTCAACCTGATGTGGATCCTGGGCGGCGTTATCGGCGTGTTCCTTGCCATCGACATGTTCCTGTTCTTCTTCTTCTGGGAAATGATGTTGGTGCCGATGTACTTCCTGATCGCACTGTGGGGGCATAAAGCTTCTGACGGTAAAACGCGTATCACGGCGGCAACCAAGTTCTTCATTTACACCCAGGCGAGTGGTCTGGTGATGTTGATCGCCATCCTGGCGCTGGTTTTTGTTCACTACAATGCGACTGGCGTCTGGACCTTCAACTATGAAGAGCTGTTGAATACGCCAATGTCCAGTGGTGTGGAATATCTGTTGATGCTGGGCTTCTTCATCGCGTTTGCGGTGAAAATGCCGGTGGTTCCGCTGCATGGCTGGCTGCCAGATGCGCACTCCCAGGCACCGACCGCTGGTTCCGTGGACCTCGCAGGGATCTTGCTGAAAACCGCCGCTTACGGTCTGCTGCGTTTCTCCCTGCCGCTGTTCCCGAACGCGTCGGCAGAGTTTGCGCCAATCGCTATGTGGCTGGGTGTTATCGGCATCTTCTACGGTGCGTGGATGGCCTTCGCCCAGACCGACATCAAACGTCTGATCGCCTACACCTCGGTTTCCCACATGGGCTTCGTGCTGATTGCCATCTACACCGGCAGCCAGTTGGCCTACCAGGGCGCGGTAATCCAGATGATTGCGCACGGCTTGTCGGCGGCGGGTCTGTTTATTCTCTGCGGTCAGCTCTATGAACGTATCCATACCCGCGACATGCGCATGATGGGCGGTCTGTGGAGCAAAATGAAATGGCTGCCAGCACTGTCGCTGTTCTTTGCGGTGGCAACGCTTGGGATGCCTGGCACCGGTAACTTCGTCGGCGAATTTATGATTCTGTTCGGCAGCTTCCAGGTTGTCCCGGTGATTACCGTTATCTCTACCTTTGGGCTGGTCTTTGCATCTGTTTATTCGCTGGCGATGTTACATCGCGCTTACTTCGGTAAAGCGAAAAGCGAGATTGCCAGCCAGGAACTGCCAGGGATGTCGCTGCGTGAGCTGTTTATGATCCTGTTGCTGGTGGTGCTGCTGGTACTGCTGGGCTTCTATCCGCAGCCGATTCTGGATACCTCGCACTCCGCGATTGGCAATATCCAGCAGTGGTTTGTTAATTCCGTTACTACTACAAGGCCGTAAATCGCCATGACAATAACTCCACAAAACCTGATCGCACTGCTACCGTTGCTGATCGTCGGCTTGACGGTGGTGGTTGTGATGCTCTCCATTGCGTGGCGACGCAATCATTTCCTCAACGCTACGCTCTCGGTTATTGGGCTTAACGCGGCGCTGGTTTCGCTCTGGTTTGTCGGCCAGGCGGGCGCTATGGACGTTACGCCGCTGATGCGCGTTGATGGTTTCGCCATGCTTTACACCGGGCTGGTATTGTTGGCGAGCCTCGCCACCTGTACTTTCGCCTACCCGTGGCTTGAAGGCTATAACGACAACAAGGACGAGTTCTACCTGTTGGTGTTAATTGCCGCGCTGGGCGGGATCCTGCTGGCGAATGCCAACCATCTGGCGTCTCTGTTCCTCGGTATCGAACTGATCTCTTTGCCGCTGTTTGGCCTGGTCGGTTACGCTTTCCGCCAGAAACGTTCGCTGGAAGCCAGTATCAAATACACCATCCTTTCTGCCGCAGCGTCTTCTTTCCTGCTGTTCGGTATGGCGCTGGTGTATGCGCAGTCTGGCGACCTGTCGTTTGTCGCGCTGGGTAAAAACCTCGGCGACGGTATGCTCAACGAGCCGCTGTTGCTGGCAGGTTTCGGCCTGATGATTGTTGGCCTCGGCTTCAAACTCTCTCTGGTGCCGTTCCACCTGTGGACGCCAGACGTATACCAGGGCGCGCCTGCGCCGGTTTCCACTTTCCTGGCGACGGCGAGCAAAATCGCTATCTTCGGTGTGGTGATGCGTCTGTTCCTCTACGCGCCGGTGGGTGACAGCGAAGCGATTCGCGTGGTGCTGGCGATTATCGCCTTTGCCTCCATCATCTTCGGTAATCTGATGGCGCTGAGCCAGACCAATATCAAGCGTCTGCTCGGTTACTCATCTATCTCTCACCTCGGCTATCTGCTGGTGGCGCTGATTGCACTGCAAACCGGCGAGATGTCGATGGAAGCGGTAGGGGTTTACCTCGCCGGTTATCTGTTCAGCAGCCTCGGCGCGTTCGGCGTGGTCAGCCTGATGTCCAGCCCGTATCGTGGCCCGGATGCTGATTCCCTGTTCTCTTACCGCGGACTGTTCTGGCATCGTCCGATCCTCGCGGCGGTGATGACGGTGATGATGCTGTCTCTGGCCGGTATTCCAATGACGCTGGGCTTTATCGGGAAGTTCTACGTGCTGGCGGTCGGTGTCCAGGCACACTTGTGGTGGCTGGTGGGTGCCGTGGTTGTCGGTTCGGCAATCGGTCTCTACTACTACCTGCGCGTGGCGGTGAGCCTGTACCTGCACGCACCGGAACAACCGGGTCGCGATGCACCGTCAAACTGGCAGTACAGCGCAGGCGGTATCGTGGTGCTGATCTCTGCACTGCTGGTTCTGGTGCTGGGTGTATGGCCACAACCGCTGATTAGTATTGTGCGTTTGGCAATGCCGCTGATGTAAGCAGTCAGTTCGTAAGTCAGGAAGCCGCCGACATGTTCGGCGGTTTTTTTATGGTGCCTTTGACACCATCACCCAACAATAACCGTCAGCGCATGATTCCCTTGTCGCAGCATACGTCGATACGCGCTAATCAGCTTTTCCATATCAAGCATGATCGAAGCAAAGAGTTGGCCCTCTAACTCTTCTGAAAAGGTCACTCCCGGATAAATCTCCATTTCATTGAGTCGCTTAATGGAAAACTGTTTACGCAGCTCACTTCGATCCAGAGCTTCCAGGCGGTCGATTGTCGCGGCTAACTCCTGATTCCAGGTCAATCCCAGGAAACCATCTATGCCATCTTCGAGGCTGTGTTCACCAAGCACTGCGCGACTTAGCGGGTCATTCTTCGCGGGGTCAAATGCAGAGGTGCCTGTCAGCCCAAAGTGTAAAAAATCCCAGCGTTTATCAATATCCAGTCGGCGTAATCCTGAAAGCGTGTCATGTATATTATCCATCAAAGGTTTTTCAGTAGACTCAAGCAGTTGGTTAATTTTCTCTGAGTCAATTTCTGCAAAATAGCCAATCATTCCCATTTGTTTTTCCTCCGTTGAATTTAATTTTTCGCATCTTAAAACAGACGAGGGAAAATAAAATGTGCATGTTGTTTTTTCTGGATCCTCCTCGAGGAATTTTTATTATTTACTAGTTTGCAACAAGGTTATAACGCCATTCACAACCTGAGCCATTTTCTGATAATTGAGTCTGTCTGCGGTATCGCCAGGTAAGTGATATTGTTTATTACGATAAAAAGCGGTGTCGGTAATCATTACGGCGGGAATATCGTGTTGCCAATAATTAAGGTGGTCGGAGAAGTCGATACCGGGAATAAAACCTGGCGCATTAATAGAATAAACAGGCAACTCTGTTGCTGATAACAACGCAGATTTTACCTGACGCACAGCGCCGATATCCTGCACTCTGCCGACGACAGCAATAAAATCACCACGGTCGGGATAAAGCCAGGACATGACAGAGTAAGGGTAATCCTGACTCCCAGGCGCAGAGTCGTAATAGCCAATCATCTCCAGCGCTATCATTAATCTCACTGGACGCTCAAGCGAAGCTGCATGTATCGCGCTCCCCATTTCATCGCTACGAAAGAAGGGCGGTTCTTCCGACGCATAGGCGACCAGTTGCACACCTATTTTCGGCGCTTGCTGCTGTAACAAACGTGCCAGTTCGAGTAATCCTGCCACACCGCTGGCGTTATCATCCGCGCCCGGCGTATAGGTTAATTGATCGTTTTCGTAACTGCTGGCAGAGTCATAGTGCGCACCAATAATAATCAGCGGTCCATCGGCAGGACCATAATCAGCAACAATGTTTTTGTAGGGGCCACCAGTAATGGGGACGTCCTGCACGGTAACTCTGGCACCGCTACTGACAAAGACCTCTTTTATATACTCAGCGGATCTATTCAGATTATCAATATTGTCTGCACTACGTGGATGCACAGTTTGTGTAAAATAACGAACTGTTTTTTCTAATTGCTCGGGACTTGCGTGCTGGGGCGTTGGCGGTAATGCATTGACCCAGGGCTGATAAAAAACAATCAGAGGAAGTGAAAGCAGGAACAATATAAAAAAGGGAAAAGTTATTTTTTTCATATGCAAATTATTAATGGGTTTCGTTGTTGAATCATTATTTGTTATGGGTTTCGAGATTGTATTTTATTAAGATTGGTCGGATTATACAAAGAGTCTATTTTATGTCTGGTAGCTGAATTTATTTAAAAGGATTTTATATGCGAAATAAAAATATAATCATGTTGCTTATTAGTAGTTTGATTTTGTCAGGATGTGGGCCGGAATCTGATGATAAGGAAAGTCAGCAACAACAATCTACTACACCAACAGACCAGCAAGTGCTTGCCGCGCAACAAGCGGCAACAAAAGTGGCGGAGCAAAGCGCCGCCAAAGCCGCTGCAGACGCGAAAGCCTTAGCCCAGCAAGAAGTGCAACAATATTCAGACAAACAGGCTTTGCTGGGGCGATTGCAGGCGGCTCCAAAATATCAACATGCAGCCAGAGAAAAAGCAGCCTCCCAAATCGCAAATCCAGGAACCGCTCGCTACCAGCAGTTCGATGATAATCCGGTTAAGCAGGTAGCGCAAAACCCGTTGGCGACGTTTAGCCTTGACGTCGACACCGGCAGCTATGCAAATGTACGGCGTTTCCTCAATCAAGGGCTGTTACCTCCGCCAGACGCTGTGCGGGTGGAGGAGATGGTCAATTATTTTCCGTCAGACTGGGTTATTAATGATAAAAGCAATAATAAAGAGCCTGTTCCCGCCACTAAGCCAATACCTTTCGCTATGCGCTACGAACTGGCATCTGCGCCCTGGAATGAGCAGCGAACATTGTTGAAAGTTGATATCCTGGCGAAAGATCGCAAAAGTGAAGAGTTACCAGCTTCTAATCTGGTCTTTCTTATCGACACTTCTGGTTCAATGATTTCTGATGAACGTTTGCCACTTATTCAGTCTTCGTTGAAATTATTGGTCAAAGAACTTCGGGAGCAGGACAACATTGCCATCGTGACCTACGCTGGCGACTCCCGTATTGCGTTGCCTTCTACCTCAGGGAATCACAAGTCGGAAATTAATGCCGCGATTGATTCGCTGGATGCACAAGGTAGTACCAATGGCGGTGCCGGGCTGGAACTGGCTTATCAGCAGGCGGCGAAGGGGTTTATTAAGGGCGGCATCAATCGCATTTTATTGGCCACTGACGGTGACTTTAACGTTGGCATTGACGATCCAAAATCGATTGAATCAATGGTCAAAAAACAGCGGGAGTCCGGTGTTACTCTTTCGGCGCTTGGCGTGGGGGATGACAATTACAACGAGGCAATGATGGTGCGAATTGCCGATGTTGGTAACGGCAACTACAGCTACATTGATACCCTCTCTGAAGCGCAGAAAGTGTTGAACAGTGAAATGCGGCAGACGTTGATTACCGTAGCAAAAGATGTCAAAGCGCAAATAGAGTTTAACCCCGTGTGGGTAACGGAATACCGTCAGATTGGTTATGAAAAGCGCCAACTTCGGGCGGAGGATTTTAATAACGACAACGTTGATGCGGGGGATATTGGTGCAGGTAAACATATAACGTTGTTATTCGAATTAACGCTGAACGGGCAAAAAGCATCAATTGATAAGTTACGCTATGCCCCGGATAACAAATCAGCAAAATCGGATAAAGCGAAAGAACTGGCCTGGTTAAAGATTCGTTGGAAATACCCGCAGGGAAAAGAAAGTCAGTTAGTTGAATTCCCGTTGACACCCACAATAAACGCACCGTCAGAAGATATGCGTTTTCGCGCAGCAGCCGCTGCGTTTGGGCAAAAATTGCGCGGTTCTGAATACCTGAATAATACATCCTGGCAGCAGATCGAACAGTGGGCGCGGCAAGCGAAAGGACCGGATCAACAAGGCTACAGAGCGGAATTTATTCGCCTGATTGGGCTGGCGGAAGGTCTGGACAATTCACAAAACTAAAAATGATATATCTGTTTGCCGGATATCGACATCAAGCGTATTCGGCAAACAGATGAAAAATAAGTGCGTTGGCATCATTAAATTAATCTGCCAACTAACCATCGCTTTCGACTTAAATGCTAAACACCGCGAAATCACTCGCCAGTTCTGTTGCCGGGAAAATTGAACGGCATTCGTGTAACAAGTGCTGACAGCCTTTATCATCATAGCGCGAACTAACATGGGTAATGATTAGCTTACCGACACCAGCCTCACGGGCCAGTGCCGCCGCCTGGCGTGTGGAGCTGTGGCCGCGACTGTTGGCTTTGGCCTCCATCGCCATATCCAGAGTCGCTTCGTGAACCATTACGTCGACACCTTTAGCCAGCGTCAGCGCGGCATCGCAAGGACCCGTATCGCCGAAAATGGCGATCGCTTTTCCTGGTGTAGGCGCGGCTAAGTAATCAGCGCCGTTAATCTGCCGACCATCTTCCAATGTGACAGTTTTTCCGGCTTTCAAATCCTGAAACAATGGGCCAGGCGGTACGCCCGCGGCCTTTAATGCCTGAGCATTCAGCGCACCAGGCTTATCATGTTCTTCTACGCGATAGCCGTAACATTCCAGCGGATGTTCCATCGGATAAGCGGTCACTTTACGCAAGCCATCATCAAGAATTTCGCCTGCGCTAATTTCAATAATCTCCAGTGGATAATCGGTCCACGAGCCACTAATACGTAACGCTGTCTCAACAAATTCACGGATACCTTTCGGACCATAAATGGTTAAGGGTTGCACAATGCCTGACATGGAACGACTGCACAGCAAACCGGGCAGACCGAAAAGATGATCGCCGTGAAGATGGCTAATAAAAATCCTGTCCAGTTTGCCGGGATTAAACACCGTGTGCAGCATTTGGTGTTGAGTGCCTTCGCCACAGTCAAATAACCAAAGTCCGGCCTGGGTCGGATGTTGCAGATTGAGCAATATCGCCGTGACATTACGCGCCCGGGTCGGAACTCCCGCCGAAGTACCTAAGAAAATTAATTCCATAAGACCATCACATTTCTAAAAATAATCCGGCTAGTATAAGGCATACAACCAAAAGGAGCGCATCATGATCGACTGGCAGGATCTTCATCACTCTGAATTATCGGTTTCTCAGCTTTATGCCTTATTACAACTGCGTTGTGCGGTATTCGTTGTCGAACAAAACTGTCCTTATCAGGATGTCGATGGTGACGATCTGGTAGGTGAAAATCGTCATATTCTCGGCTGGCAAAACGGGAAACTGGTAGCGTATGCGAGGATTCTGAAAAGTGATGATGATCTCGAACCGGTGGTGATTGGTCGGGTGATTGTCGGCGAAGCGTTGCGGGGCGAAAAAGTGGGGCAGCAACTGATGAGTAAGTCGCTGGAATCATGTACGCGCCACTGGCCGGACAAGGCGATTTATCTGGGCGCGCAGGCGCACTTACAAAACTTTTACCGCAGTTTTGGCTTTATCCCTGTGACCGACATTTACGAGGAAGATGGTATTCCCCACATTGGGATGGCGCGCGAAGTCATTCAGGCGTAATTGATAACCGTTGTCTATAGTTAGTGGCAGGTTTTAAGCAAATGGAGAACGAGAATGTCTAATCAATTTGGTGATACACGCATCGATGACGACCTGACGTTGCTGAGTGAAACACTGGAAGAAGTGCTGCGCTCCTCTGGCGATCCCGCCGATCAGAAATATGTTGAGCTGAAGGCGCGAGCAGAGAAGGCGCTGGATGATGTGAAAAAAAGAGTCAGTCAGGCTTCAGACAGCTATTACTATCGGGCGAAGCAAGCGGTTTATCGTGCCGACGACTACGTTCATGAAAAACCGTGGCAGGGGATTGGCGTTGGCGCTGCGGTTGGTTTGGTATTAGGACTGTTGCTGGCACGCCGTTAAAACCTCCCTACACTGGGGTACTGCATTTTTTTTGCAGTACCCCGTATAATGTGAGGCTTTTAACAGGGAGAGGTCCGCGTGCAATCACTCACTACGGCGCTGGAAAATCTATTGCGCCATCTGTCGCAAGAGTTTCCAGCGACGCCCGGCATTCGGGTTTTTGATGTTCCTTTCCCATTAAATGACGCCTTTGATGCCTTAAGCTGGCTGGCCAGCCAGAAAATGTATCCGCAATTTTACTGGCAACAACGCAATGGTGATGAAGAGGCTGCCGTGCTGGGTACAATAGCCAGCTTTTCGTCGCTGGAGCAGGCGCAGCGTTTTCTCCGACAACACCCGGATCATACCGACTTACGTATCTGGGGGCTGAATGCGTTTGACCCTTCCCAGGGCAATTTACTCCTCCCGCGGTTGGAATGGCGACGCTGTGCAGGCAAAGCGACCCTTCGACTGACCCTTTTCAGTGAAAACTCCCTTCAGCACGACGCACATCAGGCAAAGGAATTCATTGCGGCTCTGGCAAACATTAAACCGTTGCCAGCTTTGCATTTAACCATCACCCAAGAAAATCACTGGCCGGACAAACCAGGTTGGACGGGGTTAATTAAACTGGCGACCGACACCATTGCTGAAGGTGAACTGGATAAAGTGGTGTTGGCGCGGGCGACCGATCTGCATTTCTCCGATTCAGTTAACGCGGCGGCAATGATGGCTGCCAGTCGTCGGTTGAACCTGAACTGCTACCATTTCTACATGGCCTTTGATGGCGAAAGTGCGTTCCTGGGTTCATCTCCTGAGCGGCTTTGGCGGCGGCGTGACAAAGCGTTGCGTACTGAAGCACTGGCGGGAACGGTAGCGAATCATCCTGATGATAAACAGGCGCAGCAACTGGGTGAGTGGCTGATGGCGGATGATAAAAACCAGCGCGAGAATATGCTGGTGGTGGAAGATATCTGCCAGCGATTACAGGCAGATACCCAGGCGCTGGATGTTTTACCGCCGCAGGTGCTTCGTCTGCGTAAAGTGCAGCATCTGCGTCGCTGTATCTGGACCTCGCTTAATACGGCAGATGATGTGGTTTGTCTGCATCAGTTGCAGCCAACGGCAGCGGTGGCTGGTTTACCGCGCGATTTGGCACGGCAGTTCATCGCCCGGCACGAACCGTTTACCCGTGAATGGTATGCGGGGTCTGCGGGCTATCTCTCATTACAACAAAGCGAATTCTGCGTTTCCCTGCGCTCGGCGAAAATCAGTGGCAATGTCGTGCGATTGTATGCCGGAGCGGGTATTGTCCGAGGCTCAGACCCCGAACTGGAGTGGCAGGAAATCGACAACAAAGCGGCAGGACTGCGCACTTTATTACAATTGGAATAGTAATGAGTCGCATCATTACCGATTCATATCAATAATCTATTTTTGTAGCTCCTTATACTTAGCCGCAATATTGATACCGGACAAACTCATGTCAGTAAGCGCATTTAACCGACGCTGGGCGGCGGTCATTCTGGAAGCATTAACACGTCACGGCGTCAGACACGTCTGCATCGCCCCTGGCTCTCGTTCTACGCCATTAACTCTGGCGGCGGCGGAAAATTCCGCATTCATTCATCACACTCATTTTGATGAGCGTGGGCTGGGGCATCTGGCGCTGGGACTGGCAAAGGTCAGCAAACAGCCAGTGGCGGTGATAGTGACTTCCGGCACGGCGGTAGCGAATCTCTATCCGGCACTGATTGAAGCTGGGTTAACCGGAGAAAAACTGATCCTGTTAACCGCCGATCGTCCTCCGGAACTGATTGACTGCGGCGCGAATCAGGCAATTCGTCAGCCGGGTATGTTCGCCTCTCATCCTACGCATAGCATTTCATTGCCGCGCCCGACCCAGGATATCCCCGCACGTTGGCTGGTTTCTACCATCGACCACGCTTTAGGCACGCTGCATGCGGGTGGGGTCCATATCAACTGCCCGTTTGCCGAACCGCTGTATGGCGAAATGGACGACACCGGGCTTAGCTGGCAACAGCGGCTGGGTGACTGGTGGCAGGATGATAAGCCGTGGCTGCGTGAAGCGCCTCGTCTGGAAAGTGAAAAACAGCGCGACTGGTTCTTCTGGCGGCAAAAACGCGGCGTGGTGGTTGCCGGGCGCATGAGTGCGGAAGAGGGCAAAAAAGTTGCACTGTGGGCGCAAACTCTTGGCTGGCCGCTGATTGGCGACGTGCTGTCGCAAACCGGGCAGCCGCTGCCGTGTGCCGATCTCTGGTTAGGCAATGCCAAAGCGACCAGCGAACTGCAACAGGCGCAAATTGTGGTGCAACTGGGAAGCAGCCTGACGGGGAAACGGCTCCTGCAATGGCAGGCAAGCTGTGAGCCAGAAGAGTACTGGATTGTTGATAACATCGAAGGGCAGCTTGACCCGGCACACCACCGTGGACGTCGCCTGGTCGCCAATATTGCCGACTGGCTGGAGTTGCATCCGGCTGAAAAACGTCAGCCCTGGTGCGTGGAGATCCCGGGTCTGGCTGAACAGGCGATGCAGGCAGTTATTGCCCGTCGCGATGCGTTTGGCGAAGCACAACTGGCGCACCGCATCAGCGACTATTTGCCTGAACAGGGGCAACTGTTTGTTGGTAACAGCCTGGTCGTGCGTCTGATTGATGCGCTTTCGCAACTTCCGGCAGGTTACCCGGTGTACAGCAACCGAGGGGCCAGCGGTATCGACGGGCTGCTCTCGACTGCCGCCGGCGTTCAGCGGGCAAGCGGCAAACCGACGCTGGCGATTGTGGGCGATCTCTCTGCTCTTTACGATCTCAACGCGCTGGCGCTATTGCGTCAGGTTTCCGCGCCGCTGGTATTAATTGTGGTGAACAACAACGGCGGGCAAATTTTCTCGCTGCTGCCGACGCCGAAAAGCGAGCGCGAGCGTTTCTATCTGATGCCGCAAAACGTCCATTTTGAGCACGCTGCCGCGATGTTTGAGCTGAAATATCATCGTCCGCAAAACTGGCAGGAACTTGAAACGGCACTTGCCGATGCCTGGCGCACTCCGACCACCACGGTAATTGAAATGGTGGTTAACGACACCGACGGCGCGCAAACGCTCCAGCAACTGCTGGCGCAGGTAAGCCATTTATGATCCTGCACGCGCAGGCAAAACACGGCAAACCAGGTTTACCCTGGCTGGTGTTTTTGCACGGTTTTTCCGGCGATTGTCATGAATGGCAGGAAGTCGGCGAGGCGTTTGCCGACTACTCGCG
Organism: Escherichia sp. E3659; assembly: GCF_005781135.1. Taxonomy (NCBI): domain Bacteria; kingdom Pseudomonadati; phylum Pseudomonadota; class Gammaproteobacteria; order Enterobacterales; family Enterobacteriaceae; genus Escherichia; species Escherichia sp. E3659. Next base: position 101,115 of record NZ_VATQ01000008.1, read on the forward strand.
GTTGTATGTTGATCTGCCAGGTCACGGTGGTTCGGCGGCAATTAGCGTCGATGGATTTGATGATGTCACCGGATTACTGCGTAAAACTTTGGTTAGTTACAACATCCTTAAGTTCTGGCTGGTGGGGTACTCGCTCGGCGGACGGGTGGCGATGATGGCGGCTTGTCAGGAGATGGCGGGGCTTTGTGGCGTGATTGTCGAAGGTGGGCATCCTGGGCTGCAAAGTGCTGAACAACGCACGGAACGTCAGCTTTCCGATCATCGCTGGGCGCAGCGTTTTCGCACAGAACCGTTAACGGCGGTATTTGCCGACTGGTACCAACAGCCTGTTTTTGCCTCGCTCAATGATGATCAACGCCGGGAGCTGGTGGTGCTGCGCAGCAACAATAATGGCGCAACCCTTGCCGCCATGCTGGAGGCGACTTCTCTCGCCGTTCAGCCTGATTTACGTGCTAACCTTAGCGCCCGCGCATTTGCGTTTTATTATTTATGTGGTGAACGTGACAGCAAATTCCGCGCTCTGGCGGCGGAACTGGCTGCCGACTGCCATGTCATTCCTCGCGCCGGACATAACGCGCATCGGGAAAATCCCGCTGGCGTAATCGCAAGTCTGGCGCAGATCTTGCGTTTCTGACTAAAGGACACAATATGATTTATCCTGATGAAGCAATGCTTTACGCACCGGTTGAATGGCACGACTGCTCCGAAGGTTTCGAGGACATTCGTTATGAAAAATCCACCGACGGTATCGCAAAAATCACCATTAATCGTCCGCAGGTGCGCAATGCCTTCCGTCCTCTGACGGTAAAAGAGATGATCCAGGCACTGGCAGATGCGCGTTATGACGATAACGTCGGCGTGATCATTCTGACTGGCGCAGGCGATAAAGCGTTCTGCTCCGGTGGTGACCAGAAAGTGCGTGGTGATTACGGCGGCTATAAAGATGATTCCGGCGTACATCACTTGAACGTGCTGGACTTCCAGCGTCAGATCCGTACCTGTCCGAAACCGGTTGTCGCGATGGTGGCTGGCTACTCCATCGGCGGCGGTCACGTTCTGCACATGATGTGCGACCTGACTATCGCGGCAGATAATGCCATCTTCGGTCAGACTGGCCCGAAAGTCGGTTCCTTCGACGGCGGCTGGGGCGCTTCCTACATGGCTCGCATCGTCGGACAGAAAAAAGCGCGTGAAATCTGGTTCCTGTGCCGTCAGTACGACGCAAAACAGGCGCTGGATATGGGCCTTGTAAACACCGTGGTGCCGCTGGCGGATCTGGAAAAAGAGACCGTCCGCTGGTGCCGCGAAATGCTGCAAAACAGCCCGATGGCGCTGCGTTGCCTGAAAGCGGCACTGAACGCCGACTGTGACGGTCAGGCAGGTCTGCAGGAACTGGCGGGTAACGCCACCATGCTGTTCTACATGACGGAAGAAGGTCAGGAAGGTCGCAACGCTTTCAACCAGAAACGTCAGCCTGATTTCAGCAAATTTAAACGGAATCCGTAATGCGTAGCGCGCAGGTATACCGCTGGCAGATCCCCATGGACGCGGGGGTGGTTCTGCGCGACAGGCGGTTAAAAACCCGCGACGGGCTATACGTCTGCCTGCGTGAGGGCGAGCGCGAAGGGTGGGGGGAGATCTCCCCACTGCCGGGCTTCAGTCAGGAAACCTGGGAAGAGGCGCAAAGTGTGCTGCTTGCCTGGGTAAATAACTGGCTGGCAGGCGATTGCGAATTACCGCAGATGCCTTCCGTCGCCTTTGGCGTGAGCTGCGCGCTGGCTGAACTGGCAGATACGCTCCCGCAGGCGGCCAATTACCGTGCTGCACCGTTGTGTAATGGCGATCCGGACGATCTGATCCTCAAACTTGCCGATATGCCTGGCGAGAAAGTGGCGAAGGTCAAAGTGGGATTGTACGAAGCCGTGCGCGACGGCATGGTGGTCAATCTTTTGCTGGAGGCAATTCCGGATCTGCATTTGCGTCTTGACGCGAACCGCGCCTGGACGCCGCTGAAAGGCCAGCAGTTTGCCAAATACGTTAACCCGGATTATCGCCACCGCATCGCGTTTCTCGAAGAGCCGTGCAAAACCCGCGATGATTCGCGTGCGTTTGCCCGTGAAACCGGTATTGCCATTGCCTGGGATGAAAGCCTGCGCGAGCCGGATTTTGCCTTTGTGGCGGAAGAGGGCGTGCGTGCGGTGGTGATCAAACCCACGCTCACGGGCAGCCTGGAGAAAGTCCGCGAGCAGGTGCAGGCGGCGCACGCGCTGGGGCTGACGGCGGTGATCAGTTCTTCCATTGAGTCGAGCTTAGGCTTAACGCAACTGGCGCGGATTGCTGCCTGGTTAACGCCAGACACCATTCCGGGGCTGGATACGCTGGATCTGATGCAGGCGCAGCAGGTTCGTCGCTGGCCGGGTAGCCCGCTGCCATTAGTGGAAGTTGATGCACTGGAGCGGCTGTTATGATCTTCTCTGACTGGCCGTGGCGTCACTGGCGGCAGGTGCGGGGAGAAGCCATTGCCTTACGTCTTAATGACGAGCCACTCAACTGGTGCGAGCTTTGTGCTCGCGTCGATGAATTAGCCTCCGGTTTTGCTGCGCAGGGTGTGGTTGCGGGCAGCGGCGTAATGTTGCGGGCGTGGAATACGCCGCAAACGCTGCTCGCCTGGCTGGCGTTACTGCAATGCGGGGCGCGGGTGCTGCCCGTGAATCCACAACTGCCGCAACCGTTGCTTGAAGAATTGCTGCCAAATCTCACTCTGCAATTTGCGCTGGTGTCGGAAGGGGAAAACACGTTTCCGGCGTTAACATCGCTGCATATTCAGGCGGTCGAAGGCGTACATGCCGCCGTGTGGCAGCCGACACGTCTTTGCTCGATGACATTGACCTCCGGCTCCACTGGCTTGCCAAAAGCCGCAGTTCATACTTATCAGGCCCATCTTGCCAGTGCCGAAGGGGTGTTATCGCTGATCTCATTTGGCGATCACGATGACTGGCTGCTCTCTTTGCCGCTGTTTCACGTCTCCGGTCAGGGAATTATGTGGCGCTGGTTATACGCTGGTGCGCGGATGACGGTACGCGATAAACAACCGCTGGAGCAAATGCTGGCAGGTTGTACTCACGCATCGTTGGTGCCGACGCAGCTCTGGCGTTTGCTGGTTAACCGTAGTTCAGTTTCCCTGAAAGCGGTGTTACTTGGCGGCGCGGCGATCCCGGTCGAGTTGACGGAACAGGCGCGCGAGCAGGGGATTCGCTGCTTTTGTGGCTATGGTCTGACGGAGTTCGCTTCCACGGTTTGCGCGAAAGAAGCGGACGGCCTGGCTGACGTCGGCTCGCCGCTGCCGGGTCGGGAAGTGAAAATCGTTAACGATGAAGTGTGGCTGCGGGCTGCCAGTATGGCAGAAGGCTACTGGCGTAACGGGCAACTGGTGCCGCTGGTGAATGACGAAGGCTGGTACGCCACGCGCGATCGCGGTGAGATGCATAATGGCAAGCTGACCATTGTCGGACGTTTAGACAATCTGTTCTTCAGTGGTGGCGAAGGCATTCAGCCAGAAGAAGTCGAACGTGTGATTGCTGCACATCCTGCGGTTTTGCAGGTGTTTATCGTCCCCGTTGCCGACCACGAGTTTGGTCATCGTCCGGTAGCGGTGGTGGAGTATGACCAGCAAAGCGTTGATCTTAGCGAATGGGTGAAAGATAAGCTGGCGCGTTTTCAACAACCGGTGCGTTGGCTAACGCTGCCGCCTGAATTGAAAAACGGAGGCATTAAGATTTCACGTCAGGCGCTAAAAGAGTGGGTGCAACGCCTGCAATAATTAACCATCCGTTTCACTTCTCATTTTTACCATTCCATTGCCATTGATAATGAGTTTATATGTTAATCTGTAAATTAATGTGAAAATTCTTATCCGGCAGGGAGGTGCAATGGAGTGGTTAGTAAAAAAGACGTGTTGCGGCGCGGCGAAAAATCGTCACGTATTGGTCCTTAGTGATACCAGTGGTGCTCTCAAAATGATTGCCGAAGTGTGCAATGATGTCATTGTTCAGCCTGGTGATTTACTCTCACCGCTACAGGATGCTATGTACTGTATTAACCGGGATACACAACGCACAATTAAAGTTATTGATGCCCGAAGCTACAGTGGCGAAGAGTGGGAGAATGTACGCAAAATGGCCAGAAATCGTCAGTGATTTTTATTTCGAACTGGCAGGAAAATCAGCGTTAATCCACCCATAATACAGGCCACTCCAAGCAGTGCCTTCACAGAAAAAGTCCCTTCCCAGCCGGGAAGTACTATTGATGCAATCCATACCAGTACATAACTCACACTCAGCAAAGTATAGGCTTTGCTGAGTGTGAGTTGATGAAGTGTTTTGTACCAACAAAAAACGGAAAGCAGATAACCCAGTAGCCCGATCAACAGCATCCGGGCATCCAGGCCAAAAGCCAAAAGCGCAGCGATAAAATCCCACAACTGCGTCATCGGTGGTAGATGACTTGCTGCAAAACCGAGGCTTAATTGTGCAGCAGAAGCAATAATGACGCTGAATAATCCCCACATCAGGCCCATTACACCGTGCTCCCCAAAATCACAATGCCGCCAATAATGAAGGCCACCCCACACCAGTGACGAAAAGACACTGGTTCGTGCCACAGTTTTATCGCAGCCAGCGTCACCCAGACAAAATTCAGACTCAACATTGGGTAAGCAATGCCTACCGGTACGTTCTGCAATACCAGCAGCCAGAGCAGCATTGCCAGCCCCAGACAAACCAAAGCCAGCCCCAGCCACAGCGCGATATGTTTACGCCGTTTGTTTATCGCCACAAAGCTCGTCGCTTGTTTCTGGCAGAGTTGCCCGGCAACACTAAGCAAGCTGGCAAACACTAATATCAGCCAGATCATTTAGGCCGATACTGAAAGAGCACCAGACGTCCCTGATGATCGGTGGCGTCTGCAGGTGGAATGGGGAGACTGTTAATGTCTTCATCGTGGTCAACCGAAAGTACGAGAGTAATAATCCCCTCCTGACGATGCTTATTAAGCCAGTTGGCGAAATCATCACCGCTGACAAATCTGCCTTTCGCATCCGGGTAGTTAAGGCCATATTTCAACTCACCCGTCTGACGATACATGATGATGTCATTGCGTTGCAGACTCCATGCCAGACCTGCGGCAACGCCGACGCTATCAGTAAGAATATAGCGGCTCGGCTGAAGTGATTCTTGCGTCATCTCGACAAAAAATTGCGGATGTTTGCCTTCCATAATTCTGTCAGGAATCGCAATTCCCACGAGCAACGCCAGCCCTAACGGGCAAAGTGCCGCAAAAGGCCAGTTTTTTTCAATGTTCGTTAATGTGTACCAGCCGAAAAATGCCCATAGCGAAAAAATCGACCATGCGCAAAAGACTTTATAGATTTCGAAAGTTTGCCAGACTGGCGTACTCATTGGTCCCCAGGGAGAGACAACAAACGTGGCAATAATGCCAGTAACGCCAAATGCGATGTTAATCCAGCCATTAATTCGCAACGCCAGAGGATTATTTTTTGCTGCCTGCAACGCGTAATACGCCATCAACATCGCTAAAGGTGCAAAGCAGGAGAGAATATAGGTGGGTAATTTACCTTTGGCGATGGAGAAAAACAGCAGTGGCATCACCGTCCAGCTCAACAAATAGACGGTTGCGGAATGATTGCGGTTTTTCCAGCCCGCACACAGTGCGCCGGGGAGTAATCCCAGCCATGGCAGGCTACCGGCAATGATGACAGGCAAGTAGTACCAGAACGGGGCTTTATGTTGGGCATCAGCCATCGCAAAGCGTTGAATATGCTCAACCCAGAAAAAATAGTGCCAGAAGTCAGGCTCCCGTTGCGCTATTGCTAACCCCCAGGGGAGAACCGTCAGTACACAACTGATGATTGCCAGCCAGCCGTAAATAAAGAAATCTCTCCAGCGTTTTTGCATCGCCACCCACGGCAGCACGCTGAATACCGGCACGGCGAGGGCGAGAAAACCTTTGGTCATTACCCCCATACCGCAGGTGATTCCCAGCAGTAAAAATCCCGTGCTTTTGCCTTTCCACGTTTGCGCATCCATTGCCAACCAGAAGCTACACATTCCCGCCACCAGCCAGAATGCAATAAACGGATCGAGCACGGCGTAAGTGCCGATGGCGTAGACAATAAGCAGCGAGAGATAAATCACAGCGGCGAGTAGTGCCAGACGTTTATCGCGCCATAAGCGTAGAGTAAACCAGGTCACCAGCGCGGCGGTTAACAGAGTCGCAAAGATAACGCCTGCCCGAACACCAAAGTTATTCGCGCCAAATAACCATTGCCCAATACTGTTAATCCAGTATCCGGCAATGGGTTTTTCGAAATAACGTAGCCCTAACAGATGGGGCACAATCCAGTCGCCGGAAGCCAGCATTTCCCGACTGATTTCCGCATAACGCGTTTCATCAGGTTGCCATAGCAGGCGATAATTAATCGGCAAGAGATAATAGACGGTAATAAACGCAAAGAATGCTGCGTAATAGCGAATGGATTTCATGGACGAGTTCCCGCAACTTGTTGGCAACCCAGCCAGCCTTCGCGTCCAGCGATTCTTCCACGCACCACATGTCCGAGCGGCAACGTCTCCGGCAGCAGCTCGCCTAATGGACAAAACGTAATGCCTTCACGGGCGGCACGCTTCAGGAGATCAACAAAATCAGGATGATAAACACAACCTTCAACTTCAGCATGGATGGTATAAACCGGCGTCCCTTTATCTCGCAGGATGCGGTTGAGTAGCCAGCCGTTAAAATCTTGCGCTTTCACATCCCGACCAATCACTTCATCCCAGGTGGGTAATGTCACCGGGATTTGCGCAGTGCCGGGTTTTCCTGATTCGAGCAAGGGACGAAACGGCATCGCCCCACGACAATCGCTGTTGTAACGCAAATGGAACGCTTCTTTTGCTTCGATCACCTGTTGGTCGGCACGCCAGCCAGCGGCAGCGGAGCAGGTTATCGGTTGGCCGATAATCTCTTCCAGGGTGCGAAGGCCGCGTGCAATATCGTCGACCATCGTTTGCCGATCCCAGTTGCCGCTATGGGCTTGCCAGGCGTGGTGATCCCAGGCGTGCAGGCCGACTTCGTGGTATTTAGCCGCTTCACGAATGATATCGGCATTGGCATGACCAATCTCTTTTCCTGGCCATGCCGTACCTGCCAGTAAAATATCCCAGCCATAAAGCGATGCCGCGTTTGAGCGCAGCATCTTCCACAAAAACTGTGGCTTCACCAGTCGCCAGAGATGGCGGCCCATATTGTCCGGGCCGACGCTGAAAAAAATGCTGGCCTGAATATTATACTTACTTAAGGTTTCCAGCAGACGTGGCACCCCTTCGCGGGTGCCACGAAAAGTATCGACATCAATACGTAAACCTACTTTGGTCATGATGACTTATCCGTAAGATCGACAGTGCGCAGGAAGAAATCCAGCGTTTCATCGATGGTTTCCTGCATATCAATTTTCGGTTCCCAGCCGAGGCAACGGCGGGCATTGCGGATGCTCGGTTTACGATGTGCCACGTCCTGATATCCTTTGCCGTAGTAACTGCTACTTTCGACAACGCGAAAGCCCGCAAACGGTGGGAAGTGATGGCGCAGCGGATGTTTTTCGAAGCTCGCCAGCAGCATCTCGCCCAGCTCCTCAATGCTCGCTTCGTTATCGGGATTGCCAATGTTGATAATTTCGCCGTCGCAGCGATTTCCCGCATTTTCGATAATGCGGTATAACGCCTCGATACCATCCCGAATATCAGTAAAGCAGCGTTTTTGTTTTCCGCCATCAATCAGCTTAATCGGTGAACCTTCTACCAGATTGAGAATGAGTTGCGTAATCGCGCGTGAGCTACCAATTCGCGCCGCATTAAGGTTATCCAGTCGTGGCCCCATCCAGTTAAACGGGCGGAAGAGGGTGAACTGCAACCCCTCTTTTTCGCCATAGGCCCAGATGACCCGATCAAGTAATTGTTTTGACACCGAATAAATCCAGCGTGGTTTATTCACCGGGCCGACGATTAAATTAGAATGGTCCTCATCGAAGTATTTATCGCTACACATCCCATAAACTTCTGAAGTCGACGGGAAGATGATTCGCTTACGGTACTTCACGCAATAACGGATAATGCGCAGATTCTCTTCAAAATCGAGTTCAAATACGCGCAGCGGGTTGCGGGTATATTCAATCGGCGTGGCTATCGCCACCAGCGGCAAGACGACATCACATTTTTTGACGTGATACTCAATCCATTCGGAATGAATACTGATATCGCCTTCAACAAAATGAAAATGCGGATGATTCAGAAAACGGCTTATCGCGTCGCTGCCAATATCCAGACCGTAAACTTCATAGTGATCTTCGCGCAGCAGGCGTTCTGTCAAATGGTTACCGATAAAACCATTTACCCCGAGGATTAACACCCGGGTACGGCGTCGGGCGGCGCAGGCAGGCTGGCTATTCAAGCGTGAACCTTGCACCAGCCCCAGCGTCTGGGCTAATTGTGAGCCTTGCATGGTAATGCCGTCGCCCGCCTGTCCGGTGACGATTTCCAGCGCGCCATCGCCACAGGCAATCAGCAACGGCGCAACAGAAATCACGCTTCCCGGCTGCGATGCGGATGTATGAGGATGTACGCGTGACGACCAGACGGTAAATTTTTGATTACCAACATAGCTGAAGGCACCTGGCCACGGATCGGCGACGGCGCGGACCATGTTATGCAATACGGCTGCCGGTTTGTGCCACTCGAGGAAGCTGTCTTCTGGTGTTCTGCGACCAAAACAGGTGGCTTCGTTCTCGCGTTGGGCTATTTCCAGAATCTTACCGTGTTTAATGGCGGGTAACGTCTGTTCCAGCAACTGACGCGCGGCATGGCACAATTTATGATGCAGCGTAATGGCGATATCATCTGGCGCAATGGCAACGCGCAGTTGGGCAACAATGGCCCCGGCATCGGCACGTTTAACCATTCGGTGCAATGTAACGCCCGTTTCCGTTTCACCATTCACCAGCACCCAGTTCAGCGGCGCGCGACCACGATATTTTGGTAACAGCGAACCATGCAGATTAAATGCACCTGCGGGAGCGAGCTGCAAAATCTCATCGCTAATGAGATGGCGATAATAAAAAGAGAAAATCACCTCTGGTGACAGTTGGGCAATGCGTTCCACCCACAGCGGATGATTAATGTTATCCGGCGCGTAAACCGGAATGCCTCTTTCCGCCGCCAGGCGAGCGACTGAACCATAAAAGGCTTTTTCGCCAGGATTATCAGTATGGGTAAAAATGGCGCTAATTTCGTAACCGGCAGCCAGCAGGGCTTCAATACCGAGGCATCCCATATCGTGGTAGGCAAAAACGACGGTTTTCATTATTCATTTTCCTTGCTGGATGGACGGATAACTTGCTGAACAAAATAGCGGGGGCGGGCGCGGACATCGGTGTAGATCCTGCCAATATATTCACCGAGCAATCCCATGCCGATAAACTGAGCGCCAATAAAAGTAAACAGCACGGCAAATAGCATAAAGACGCCTTCTGCCGCCCATTGTGGTCCGAAGGTCAGGCGTAAAATCACCAGCAGTACCGCAATGCTGAAACCCCCAATCGCAATCACGCTGCCGAGAAGACTCAGCATACGTAGCGGCGTAGTCGTGAGGCAGGTCACCAGGTCGTACATCAAATTAATCAGGCGCATAAAGCTGTATTTAGATTCGCCATACTCACGCTCGGCATGATGCACCGGAATTTCAATAGCGCGGCGAGCGAAGATATTCGCCAGAATCGGGATAAAGGTGCTGCGTTCATGGCAGTGCAACATGGCATCGATAATATGACGGCGATAGGCGCGTAACATACAGCCATAGTCGCCCATCGCTTTGCCGGTGGTGCGCTGAATAAGCCGGTTAATCATCTTCGAAGCGGTTTTACGAAACCAGGTATCCTGGCGATTCTGGCGCACAGTACCCACTACGTCGTAACCTTCATCGGCTTTTTCTACCAGACGGGGGATCTCCTCAGGCGGATTCTGGAGATCGGCATCGAGGGTAATAATTAAGTCGCCGGTAACGTGGCTGAAACCTGCCATGATCGCCGAATGCTGTCCGTAATTACGATTAAGCAAAATAGACACGATGTGGCTGCCCTCTGCTTGTGAGGCATCGACGAGCATTTGTGCGGAATTATCGCTACTGCCGTCATCAATCAGCAGGATCTCATACTCTTTCCCCAGCGTTTCGCAGGCTGCGGTGGTGCGCCTGATTAATTCCGGTAAGCTTTCCTGCTCGTTATAAACGGGAATAACCACCGAGACTTTCTTAACAGGGTGGATTTCAAACATGGCTTATTGTCCTGCGAGTTGCTGAAGGGCAGCGATGACGCGGTCGGCATCGGCGGTGGTCATATCTGGAAAAAGCGGCAACGAACAGATGCGTTCGCTGTTCCATTCGGTATTCGGTAACGACAGCGTGGGAAAACGCTCGCGATAATATTTTTGCGTGTGAGCAGCGCGGAAATGTAACCCGGTGCCAATGCCTCTTTCTTTTAACGCTTCCATCAACGCATCGCGACTGATACCACAACGTTGTTCATCGACACGAATAATAAACAGATGCCAGGCGTGAACGTGCGGCCAGGCGGGAAGGCTTAATGGCTGAAAGGGGAGAGCTGCCAGTGCTTGCTGATATTGCAGGGCAATTTCCCGACGACGGGTGTTGAGTTGCTCTAATTTTGCTAACTGTGTCAGGGCAATCGCGGCGTTAATATCGGTCAGATTGTACTTATAGCCCGGCGTTAATACTTCTGCCTGCGGTGCGCGGCCCCAGGTTTGCCTGTCATATGCATCGACACCCAGACCGTGAAATTTCAGCATCCGTAGCTGGCGGGCGAGGTTTTCATTATCAGTAACAATCAGGCCGCCTTCTGCACAGGTAATATTTTTGATGGCGTGAAACGAAAAAATAGCGGTACCTTTCGCGCCAATATGTCGACCTTTGTAATACGTACCGACGGCATGGGCGGCATCTTCGATAACTGCGATGCCGTAACGTTCGCCAATGGCGCGAATGGCGTCAATATCTGCTGGCGCACCGGCATAATGCACTGGAATGATGGCTTTGGTACGCGGCGTAATGGCTGCTTCGATCGCTTCAGGCGTGACCATCAGCATATCGCTGTCGACATCTACCATTACCGGCGTAGCGCCCAACAAAGAAATCATATTGAGGGTTGATACCCAGGTCAGAGAAGGCGTGATCACTTCATCGCCAGCACCTATCTCCAGCGCCATCAGCGTGATATGCATTCCGGCTGTGGCTGAACTGACCGCGATGGCATGTTGATTTCCCGTCAACTGGCAAAAGGCTTGTTCAAGCGCCTGATTCTTCGGACCTGTGGTGATCCATCCAGATTCGAGAACATCTTTAACCGCAGTGAGTTCTTCCACACCCATTGCCGGACGTGAAAAGGGCAAAAAATCTGACATTATTATTCCTTCGGCCATTGAATACTTTCCCCATCTATTCACTAATATTTGTTATAGGGAGCGTTATATGTATTTTGCCATTTGGAGTGAAATTCTAAGGGTAGAATATTAATTTAACCTTAAGGAACTAATATAGTACTTACATATTATTTTTTTTCGTTTTTTTAGCTTGTTCGGGCTTTTCATTTGACAAGATTTAAGGCATTTTGCGTGCATCGTAATGTTTTAATACTATCCCCAGCCCCTATTTGCCGGTGAAAATATTATTTGTTTTCACGGTCATTTAGCTGGCTACGCGTGTCTATAGGTGGAGCTTAGGTGTTAGCTTTTTGTCGGACTTCGATGAAGTCTAAAAAATATATCTTCATTTTACTGGTGCTTGCTGTAATTGCCGGGTTGGGTAGTCATGCTGCCTGGAGTAGCAATGGGTTGCCACGAATCGACAATAAAACGTTGGCCAGGCTGGCGCAGCAGCACCCGGTGGTGGTTCTGTTTCGCCATGGAGAACGCTGCGATCGTTCCTCCAGTCAATGCTTGTCAGACAAAACAGGTATTACGGTAAATGGCTCTCAGGATGCGCGTGAACTGGGCAAAGCCTTCAGCGCAGATATCCCTGATTTCGATCTTTATTCCAGTAATACCGTTCGGACTATTCAGTCGGCAACCTGGTTTTCTGCGGGCAAAAAACTGACGGTAGATAAACGACTGTTACAATGTGGTAATGAGATTTATAGCGCAATTAAAGACTTACAAAGTAAAGCGCCTGATAAAAATATTGTTATCTTCACCCACAACCACTGTCTGACGTATATCGCGAAAGATAAACGTAACGTGACATTTAAACCAGATTATCTGGATGGACTGGTGATGCATGTGGAAAACGGTAAAGTTTTACTGGATGGGGAATTTGTCAATCACTGATCTTTGAATCTGACAGCCAGTAATGGCTGTCATCACTATCACAGAAGACCCTTCAAATGTAATGTTTTCTGGGTAGCAACATTCAAATCGTATTGCGCCAGATCTTCTGGTTTTACCCACGCGTATTCCTGAAACTCTTCGTTTATTTTCACTTCACGGTTGGCAGAAACGCAGTCAAAGATCAGGTAAATCATATAAATCTCTTCCTTACGACCATCTGCATACGTCTTAGTGCGAATATCATCGCTGAAAGTCCACGGAGTTATGTCAGTAAGAATCAGTTGCTCGCCTAACTCTTCTCTGATTTCACGGCGTAATGCTTCTTCAATACGTTCGCCAGGTTCCACGCCACCACCCGAAAGCGCCCATTGACCCGGGAAAACGCCGCGATCGTCAGCCATTTTACATAGCAGATAAGCACCATCATTTTGAATCAAAGGGCAAACAATAGTCCGTTGTCGCACAGGGATGTTCCTTATAATCGAAAATAAACCAAGAGAATACGGCAACTCATAAATATGCGAAAGTGACATTAGTCTCTTTTGCGATGATAACTGCGCTGATTATTATTTTGGTTTATAACGTAAATCATGTTTATTTTTTCGGCGTTAAATTATTTGAGAAGTATTTAGTTACAATAAGTTAGCAGATCACTTTTTTCGCGCATTGAATCCTCTGCGTCAGGCAGTACAATCCCGCAGCTTTGGGGAATGTTGATTATCTTCTTGCGGAAAAAGGTAAAAATGAAAAAATTTGCGCTACCAGTTCTGGCTGGAATGCTGTTGGTTTCTGCATCGGCAAATGCGATAAGCATCAGCGGCCAGGCAGGTAAGGAATACACCAATATTGGCGTCGGTTTCGGGACCGAGTCTACGGGACTGGCGTTAAGCGGTAACTGGACACATAACGACGACGACGGTGATGTCGCGGGCGTGGGGCTGGGCCTGAATCTTCCTCTGGGGCCGTTAATGGCAACTGTAGGTGGGAAAGGTGTTTATACCAACCCGAATTACGGCGATGAAGGTTATGCGGCGGCAGTCGGTGGTGGTTTACAGTGGCAAATTGGTGACAGCTTCCGTCTGTTTGGCGAGTATTATTACTCTCCGGATTCGCTCTCCAGCGGTATTCAAAGTTATGAAGAAGCGAATGCTGGCGCGCGTTACACCATTATGCGTCCAGTCAGTATTGAGGCAGGCTACCGTTATCTGAACCTGTCGGGGAAAGACGGCAATCGCGATAATGCCGTGGCCGACGGCCCTTATGTCGGGGTTAACGCCAGCTTCTGATACCTTCCGGCGCGGCGTTCTGTCGCGCCTTTCAGTTTCTTACTACGCCTTATCTCCCTTTGCGTTATAGTGATTCGATAACAAAAGCAGGAGATAACCATGTTAAAAGTGGAAATGCTATCCACCGGGGATGAGGTGTTACACGGGCAAATCGTTGACACGAATGCAGCCTGGCTGGCCGACTTTTTCTTTCATCAGGGCTTGCCGCTATCTCGCCGTAATACGGTGGGCGATAACCTTGAAGATTTAGTCACCATTCTTCGTGAGCGCAGTCAGCACGCCGATGTGCTGATCGTCAACGGCGGACTGGGGCCAACCAGCGATGATTTAAGCGCGCTCGCTGCTGCGACAGCAAAAGGTGAAGGTCTGGTGCTACATGAAGCCTGGCTTAAAGAGATGGAACGCTATTTCCACGAACGTGGACGAGTAATGGCACCGAGCAACCGTAAACAAGCGGAGCTGCCTGCCAGTGCTGAATTTATCAATAACCCGGTAGGCACCGCCTGTGGTTTTGCCGTGCAGCTTAATCGTTGCCTGATGTTCTTTACCCCCGGCGTACCGTCAGAATTTAAGGTGATGGTCGAGCACGAAATCCTGCCGCGCCTGCGCGAGCGTTTTTCTTTACCGCAGCCGCCGGTTTGCCTGCGTTTGACTACCTTTGGTCGTTCGGAAAGCGATCTGGCACACAGCCTGGACACTCTACAACTGCCGCCGGGCGTAACAATGGGCTATCGCTCCTCAATGCCGATCATCGAACTGAAACTTACTGGACCGGCAAGCGAGCAACAGGCGATGGAAAAACTGTGGCTGGACGTTAAACGTGTTGCCGGACAGAGCGTGATTTTCGAAGGCACCGAAGGACTGCCAGCGCAGATCAGTCGCGAATTGCAAAACCGCCAGTTCAGTCTGACGTTGAGCGAGCAATTCACTGGTGGTTTATTGGCTTTGCAACTTTCTCGCGCAGGTGCTCCATTGCTGGCGTGTGAAGTGGTTCCTTCACAGGAAGAAACCCTGGCACAAACCGCGCACTGGATCACAGAGCGGCGGGCCAACCATTTTGCCGGGCTGGCACTGGCTGTTTCAGGTTTCGAGAACGAACATCTCAACTTTGCGCTAGCCACGCCGGACGGCACTTATGCTCTGCGCGTACATTTCAGCGCCACGCGTTACAGTCTGGCTATTCGTCAGGAAGTGTGTGCAATGATGGCGCTTAATATGCTGCGCCGTTGGCTGAACGGTCAGGACATCGCCAGCGAGCATGGCTGGATTGAGGTTGTTGAGTCCATGACCTTATCCGTCTGATTCAGTCACGCTGTGCCGGTTTACTGCACCGGCACATTCCTCTCCTGCAAAATTTGTCCAACCTGTTGTACTCAATAAGAAAAAATCCGTGCGCTGATTCACAAATTTGTGCGTAATTTCTCCAGTCCGCTGGACGAGAAACGGGATTTGATGCGCTTCACAATTTTACTCACCCTGAGCGACGAGACTGATTCCAGTATCTAAGACTGGAGTCCAGTATGTTGGAATCAAGCAAAGTTCCCGCCCTGACACGGGCTATTGATATTCTCAATTTGATTGCCCGCATTGGCCCCTGTAGTGCTGCAACGATCATCGACACATTGGGGATCCCGAAAAGTACGGCCTATCTGTTGCTTAACGAACTTAAGCATTCGGCGGATCCGCGCTGCGGGTAAAGTGGCTGGTTTTCTGGCTGTGGCTCCTGATAAATCGCAGCAATGCCTGGCGTGGGGAGCGAACTTTGTCGCTGTTGGCGTTGACACGATGCTCTATAGCGATGCCCTGGATCAACGACTGGCGATGTTTAAATCAGGCAAAAATGGGCCACGCATAAAAGGTAGTTATTGATATCAAAGGCCCATGGGGATAGCTTGTGGGCCTGTGTTAATTAGTGGTTATTCGCTGCCAGATCGTCTTCGCTTAGCTGGGTGGCTGCGAGCACCAGGTCACGATCAATGCCCTGTTCCAGCATGCGCAAAGCAATTTTAATGGCTTGTTCATGCATACCCTCCTGCCAGCCAATTTGATGCCCTTCCTGCCGTAGCCGTTCAGCAATAGTCATCAATCTCTCCTTTTGTAGTGGTGAACGTTCGGCAATTTCCTCAATAAAGCGGGTGAAACGGGAGGTATCGCCGCATTGCAGTAGATAATTAAACAGCGTTTGCACCTGGCTGTCATTAGTGAAGCCCCTAACCAAAAGCGTGGTGATCCTGTCGACCAGACCGATTAAATCGCGCTCGCGAATATGCTTTTGAATCAGTTCCAGCAGAGCTATACGCCGATGTTGCATGATCTCATCGTCAGGTACGATGGTGATATCCACCAACGGAAAAGCTTCGGTGTACAACTGCCGGGCAAGCTGCGGGTCGTCAAATTCATCCAGCCAGTTAAGTGAATATGGGTAGGGCGAGGTTTCGCCATGATAAAACAGCATTGGCACTACCAGAGGGACTCTGTCATAGCCTTTGTCCAGATGGCGCTGCATGACGGCAGTGGCATAACGCATCAGTCGAAAGGCCATGTTTTTTTCCGCAGTACTCTGATGCTCAATCACGCAGTAGATATAACCTTCGCCGTCGGTGGTTTCTACCGACCACAAAACATCCGAGTAGTAAGCGCGTAAACTTTTTTCAATAAAACTGGTGGGTTCCAGGCGTAAGGTTTGCAGGTTGCAAAGCTTACGTAGCGGTTCCGGCAGGTGTATTTCCAGAAAACCCCGTGCGGTTTCGGGTGTGAACATAAAGGTTTTAAACACCGCATCATGCGGGGAGGATGTTGTTGATTCGGTCATGGTTGTCCGTCACCTGATATTTATGATGACGCGACATTACGGTTATCCCAGGCCTTTGACATCTGCCAGTTTCAGCCTTTGCGAGACGTTTTCAGAGGAATTTTCACTGCGTTGCAACGCATACATTGGGCACGGAATCGTGTACGCAAAAATGCCCGGTAACAACATGCTTACCGGGCATCAGAAAGGAGTTTAAGCCAGCGCCTGGGCCAGCAGCGTAATCGGATGTTCGCAGCGAAGGCTTGTGGACATCTCAATCTGCCATTTGCAGGTTTCGCAGTCGGTAACGACCAGATCCGCGCCGCTCTCTTCTATCTGGCGGAACAGTGGTGCGCCGATGGCTTGTGAGGTGGGGTAGTTCTCTTTTTTGAAACCGTAAGTACCCGCAATACCGCAGCACTGGGAATCCAGCACTGTCAGCTCAAGCCCTGGGATCTTACGCAACAGTTCCAGGGTGTAGAGCGTCCAGCCCATTTTTTCCATATGGCACGGCGTGTGATAAACCACTTTCAGCGGCAGCGGTTTCAGCGGTAACGTTTTTCCTTCGTCCAGCTTGCGCCACAGCCAGCGGGTCGCCAGTTCGATATGATCGCGCAAGCCTTTGTTGTCGACATTCAGCACTTCCGGGTATTCGTCGCGCAGGGCAAATGTACAGGTTGAGGAGGTGGCAATCACCGGAATGCCTTTTACTCCCACAGCTTCGCGGATCGACTCTACATTCGTAATTGCCTGTTTGCGTGCTTTATCGGTAAAACCGTTGGCGATCAGAGGTACGCCGCAGCATTTTTCTTTGCTGAGCAGTTGCACGCCGGTGCCCATCGCGTTGAGCACTTTAATTAAATCTTTACCTAACTGCGGATGGTTGTAGTTAACGAAGCAGCCGTGAAAGAAAGCGACCTGGTCTTTATACTGCGCTTGCTGAGCCGCCACGCTGCGATACCAGCGACGAAATGTACCGAAGGAGTATTTCGGTAGCGTGCGGCGATGATCGATTTTTAACGCCGCATCAAGCAGCTGCCGCACTGGTTTCAGCGAGGTAGCGGTGTTGACGATTGGTGCGAACGGCGTGGAAACGCTGCCCATCAGGTCGGTATGACTCAACACAAAATTACGCAGCGACGGGCGCGTGGTGTCATATTTCGCCCGCGCGCGCTGGATAATATCGCCAATCTTCACATCGGACGGGCAGGCGACTTCGCAACGTTTGCAGTTGATGCAATATTTCAGCGCCTCGTCATACAGTGCGCCATCTTTCAGACGCAGACGCTCGCCATCCGGCCCGGCTTGTTTTGGCCCTGGATAGCCGGGATTCACCCGGCTCACCGGGCAGGCGGTGGTGCAGACGGTGCACTTAATGCAATTTTCGAAGCTGGTATCGTTCATTATTGGCCTCCTGCGCGTTGGGCAATCTGTTGAGCGGCATGTAAAGCACTGACGGCACAAACGCCGCCGCCGCATCCCTGGGCGATGGGATCAAATCCGCCCAGCACCGAACCGATGGCAAACAGGTTGTCTACTGTTTGATCAGCCTGTGACGGGCGTAGCGCCTCGTCAGTGGTCACGCCGAACTGTTGCCACGGTTGCGCAGCAAAAAAGTCACTTCTATACCACTCACCCCGCGTGGCGGTTTGTAGCACATCAAGGCCGAGAATCGGCTCACGAATGCCTTCGCGTTCTGCCACCAGCCCGCCGCTAAAGAAACTGCCGCTCGCAAGCACAGCAAAACGCGGACGCAGCGGGATATCGGCGTGATTGCGGGTCCAGATTTCGCTCACCACGCCGTTTTTGCAGGTCACACTTTTCACTTCATCGCCCGGCATCCACACGCCGCCCTGGCGTACAAACTGGCGCTGTAACTGGTTTTGCAGACGAATGCCCAGCACGGAAGGCGGCAGCGTTGGCAAAAGCATAAGTGAACAAGGTAGTTTTTCATTCAGCCAACGCCACAGTTTGTCATCGGCCAGGCCGAAGCAGGCGGGCATCAGGATCATTTCACAGGTATTGGCGACAGGGATTAGCGCATCAATTAACAGCGGCCAGTTTTCTTCGTTATCAAGGAAACGGGCGATATTCACCGCGCGAAACTCGGTGGCGTTATTGCGTAGCACATCCAGTTCCGGCAGTTCAATTTCAGCAGTTTCAACCGAAAGATCCAGTTCGCGCAACGAAGCCGCCGCAAGATGCGCCTGGAAATCCATCAGCCCGCTTATCCCCACTACACATATCTTCTTCGCGGGTAGCGGCCAGACGGGAACTTCTGGCGAACTTAACCAGGTCGAACGCAAAGTGCCGAGTGGGGTAACGCGCTGATGGGCCAGTTCCACGCTGCCCTGCAATTGCGCGCCGCTTTCCGCAATTAATGTCTGCGCCTGACAAGCGAGATCCAGTACGCGTTGTGGGCCGAGAAGAGTGTAAGGATGGGCAGGTGCCTGATGGCACAAAGACTCCAGCCCTGCATGAATGTCTGCCACCGGTTGACCATCTGGCAGATGGCTCAGCAAATCCAGCGAACCGGATGAGAAATGCAGAGCGCTCTGTCCACGGGTGACAATGGCACAGCGCAGACCGTGTTTTTGCAATTGCAGGCCGCAGAGTAATCCGGCGAGGCCGCCGCCCATAATGACAGTATCAAAGCGCATCTTTCTGCTCCTTCTCCAGACCACACAGTCCCTGATAAACCCAGCGGGTAAATTCGCTTTCGCGCAGTGCATCCCCCCAGGCAATGGGTTGCACGCCTTTCCAGCGTTCGTTAAGGAAGGTGGAAAGTTGTTCGATAGATTGCGCGGAGGTGGTGACGTTAAAGCGTTGCAACAATCCAGCTGCCCGGCAGGCGCAGAGCTCGCCCTGGCAAGTCCCCATCCCCACACGGGTGCGGCGACGTAAATCCAGCAGGCTGTTGACGTTTAAATTTTCTACTGCGTACTGCACTTCGCCAGCAGTAACGGCTTCACACTCACAAACAAGGCTGCGGTGCAAACGGCCTTCACTTAACCAGGCGGGTGTGCGATCGCCATGACGATAAACCGCAGAACCGCGCAGCGGGGCAGGCAGGGAGATGACTTTACGCAAGGTGACTTCAGCGGGCTCCAGTGAACCAGGAAGTGCCAGATCGGCGGTCGTACAGGGGCGCGTGTTGCCCAGCTTGCGGCATACTGCGTCGGTAGCCCATTCCGCCATCAGCCGATAGGTCATCAGTTTGCCACCGGTGATGGTGATAAATCCGTCCAGACCATCGCGTTCAGCATGGTCGAGCAGCACGATGCCACGGCTGACGTTACGTCCGCTCGGGTCGTCATCGCTGGCAACCAACGGGCGTACGCCAGAGTAGGCCCGCAAAATGCGCGTTTTCGCCATCACGGGGGCCAGTTTTTCCCCTTCACGTAGCAGAATATCCACTTCTTCTGCCGTCACTCGGTTGTCGTCTATCTCATCGTAATTAATGCGTAAAGAGGTGGTGCCAATCAGCGAAATGGTATCGCCAGGCACCAGAATATCGGCGTCGGAAGGTTTACGGCAGCGGTTGATCACATGCTGATTAATGCGGTGGTCCATGATCAGCAGCGATCCTTTCGCCGGGAACATGCGAATGCGCAGATCGGCATATTCGGCAATGTGTTGCCCCCAGATCCCGGCGGCATTAACTACGACAGGCGCATGAAGTGCCTGAGTTTCACCGGTGAGATGATTACGTACACGAACACCGCACACCGTCGCGCCTTCACGAATCAGTCCCGTGACTTCATGAGCGGTAAGGATAACGGCACCATGTTCTTTTGCATCGAGCATGTTCGCTGCGGTCAGCCGGAATGGGTCAACGGTGCCATCCGGAACTTTTACCGCGCCAATCAGTGCCGGGTTAACGGAAGGTTCGATAATGCGTGCTTGCTGCGGATCAATGGCTTCAGCACTGATTCCAGCCTCTTCGCAAGCACGAATAAAAGTCGCCTGGAAGGAGAGATCATCTTCCGGCAGGGTGATAAACAGGCCGTTGGTTGGTTCGACACAGTGACGCGCAATGCGTTTTAAAATCTGGTTTTCACTAATACATTCGCGGGCCGATTCCGCATCGGTAACCGCATAGCGTGCGCCGCTGTGCAGCAGACCGTGGTTACGCCCAGTGGCTCCCGTTGCGATGTCGTGGCGTTCAACCAAAATCACTTTCAGCCCGCGCAGGGCACAGTCGCGGGCAATCCCGGCTCCCGTTGCGCCGCCGCCAATGATAATCACGTCACTTGTTTGCGAATCGCGAGTTTTCATTGTTATCCCTCAAAAGTTCGTTTTGTCTCATTTAGCCACAGAAAAAACATGCATTGTTTGATTTCGCGCATAATCGCTCATAATTCGAAAGTGAAACGTGATTTCATGCGTCATTTTGAACATTTTGTAAATCTTATTTAATAATGTGTGCGGTAATTCACATTCATGGAATGAATGATTAATTAACATCGCGGCAACTCAAGAAACGGCAGGTTCTTCCATTGAATCAGGCTGTTAATCATAAATAAGACCACGGCCACGGAGGCTATAAATGTTGAGTATTTTTAAACCAGCGCCACACAAGGCGCGCTTACCTGCTGCGGAGATCGACCCGACTTACCGTCGATTACGCTGGCAAATTTTCCTGGGGATATTCTTTGGTTATGCCGCTTACTATTTGGTTCGTAAGAACTTTGCTCTCGCGATGCCCTACCTGGTGGAGCAGGGGTTCTCACGTGGTGATTTAGGTTTTGCCCTTTCAGGGATCTCAATTGCCTACGGATTTTCGAAATTCATCATGGGGTCGGTGTCGGACCGCTCGAATCCGCGCGTTTTCCTGCCAGCAGGTCTGATTCTTGCTGCGGCAGTTATGCTTTTTATGGGCTTTGTTCCGTGGGCGACATCGAGCATTGCGGTGATGTTTGTGCTGCTGTTCCTCTGCGGTTGGTTCCAGGGGATGGGATGGCCGCCGTGCGGTCGTACTATGGTGCACTGGTGGTCGCAGAAAGAACGTGGCGGCATTGTGTCGGTGTGGAACTGTGCGCATAACGTCGGTGGTGGTATTCCGCCGCTGTTGTTCCTGCTGGGGATGGCCTGGTTCAATGACTGGCACGCGGCGCTTTATATGCCGGCTTTCTGTGCCATTCTGGTGGCTCTGTTCGCCTTTGCGATGATGCGCGATACCCCGCAATCCTGTGGTTTGCCGCCGATCGAAGAGTACAAAAATGATTACCCGGACGACTATAACGAAAAAGCGGAACAGGAACTGACGGCGAAGCAGATCTTCATGCAGTACGTGCTGCCGAACAAACTGCTGTGGTACATCGCCATCGCCAACGTGTTCGTCTATCTGCTGCGCTACGGTATCCTCGACTGGTCACCGACTTACCTGAAAGAGGTGAAACACTTCGCGCTGGATAAATCCTCCTGGGCCTACTTCTTCTATGAGTATGCGGGTATTCCGGGCACTCTGCTGTGCGGCTGGATGTCGGACAAAGTTTTCCGTGGTAACCGTGGGGCAACCGGCGTCTTCTTTATGACACTGGTGACCATCGCCACCATCGTTTACTGGATGAACCCGGCAGGCAACCCAACCGTCGATATGATTTGTATGATTGTTATCGGCTTCCTGATCTACGGCCCAGTCATGCTGATTGGTCTGCACGCGCTGGAACTGGCGCCGAAGAAAGCGGCAGGTACGGCGGCGGGCTTTACCGGACTGTTTGGTTACCTTGGTGGTTCCGTAGCGGCAAGCGCGATTGTCGGCTACACCGTTGACTACTTTGGCTGGGATGGCGGCTTCATGGTGATGATTGGCGGCAGCATTCTGGCGGTTATCTTGTTAATTGTCGTAATGATTGGCGAAAAACGTCGCCATCAGGAATTACAGCAAAAACGCAACGGAGGCTAATGGCATGAAATTGACGCTGAAAAACCTTAGCATGGCTATCATGATGAGTGGAATGATCATGGGAAGCAGTGCAATGGCGGCGGATAACAGTGAGAAAATAGTGATTGCCCATCGTGGCGCCAGTGGTTATTTGCCGGAGCATACGCTGCCTGCAAAGGCGATGGCGTATGCGCAGGGGGCCGATTATCTTGAACAGGATTTGGTGATGACGAAGGATGACCATCTGGTCGTTCTGCATGACCACTATCTTGACCGGGTAACCGATGTCGCCGATCGTTTCCCGGACAGGGCGCGCAAAGATGGTCGTTACTACGCGATAGATTTTACACTGGATGAAATTAAGTCTTTAAAATTCACTGAAGGCTTCGATATTGAAAACGGTAAAAAAGTGCAGACTTTCCCCGGACGTTTCCCGATGGGTAAATCTGACTTCCGGGTGCACACTTTCGAAGAGGAAATTGAATTTGTTCAGGGGCTAAACCATTCGACCGGGAAAAATATTGGTATCTATCCAGAGATTAAAGCGCCGTGGTTCCATCATCAGGAAGGGAAGGATATTGCGGCAAAAACCCTGGAAGTGCTGAAGAAATATGGCTACACCGGTAAGGATGATAAGGTTTATCTGCAATGCTTTGATGCTGATGAACTGAAGCGTATTAAGAATGAGCTGGAACCTAAAATGGGTATGGACCTCAACCTGGTACAGCTGATTGCCTATACCGACTGGAACGAAACTCAGCAGAAACAACCGGACGGAAGCTGGGTTAATTACAGCTATGACTGGATGTTCAAACCGGGTGCCATGAAACAGGTAGCGGAATATGCTGATGGTATTGGTCCGGATTACCATATGGTGATTGATGAGACATCGCAGCCGGGTAATATCAAGCTTACCGGAATGGTAAAAGATGCACAGCAGAATAAGCTGGTGGTGCATCCTTATACCGTGCGGGCCGACAAGCTACCGGAATATGCCACCGATGTGAATCAGTTGTATGACATTCTGTACAATAAAGCCGGTGTTAATGGGTTATTTACCGACTTCCCTGACAAGGCGGTAAAATTCCTTAACAAAGAGTAAATTCAGTGTCGGATGGCACTTATGTGCCATCCGATACCACTCTTCATCCACACCCCTACACATAGTGGGCATAGTTAATTCTTCAATAAAATCTGTTAGTTATTCTTACTTGCTGTTATTTAGCGCGGGATGACTTGTTTCCGGCAAAAGAAACCCATTAATAAACACTTTTTATTAAGTTTTTCTTAAGGTGAACACCTATAGTCATTGTCGTTAACAATAACAACAGGCGACAGGGTATGGTTGTTTCAGCAAAACTCGATGAATTTAATCACTGGTGGGCAACGGAAGGAGACTGGGTTGAAGAGCCGAATTTCCGCCGCAATGGCATGAGTGGGGTGCAATGCGTTGAACGAGACGGGCAAAAAATTTACGTGAAGCGCATGACTCAGCACCTGTTTCATTCCCTCCGCTATCCGTTTGGTCGCCCGACGATTGTGCGCGAGGTTGCGGTGATAAAAGATCTGGAACGCGCTGGCGTGATTGTGCCGAAAATCGTTTTTGGAGAAGCGGTGAAAATTGATGGCGAATGGCGTGCGTTGCTGGTGACAGAAGATATGGCGGGGTTTGTCAGCATTGCTGACTGGTATGCGCAACATGCAATTACGCCTTTTGCTGATGATGTTCGCGAAGGGATGCTAAAAGCGGTAGCGCTGGCGTTTAAGAAAATGCATAGCGTTAATCGGCAGCATGGTTGCTGTTATGTTCGCCATATCTATGTGAAAACGGAAGGTAAAGCAGAAGCTGGTTTTCTTGACCTGGAGAAAAGCCGCCGTCGTGTACGGCGCCATAAAGCGATCAATCATGACTTCCGCCAACTGGAAAAATATCTGGAGCCGATCCCCAAAGCCGACTGGAAACAGGTGAAAGCGTATTACTACGCCATGTAATTGTTGTAGGCCAGATAAGACGCATCCGCGTCGCATCTGGCACTAGTGCCAGATCACATCTCTATTTCGATATCGCCTTTTGCCCGGCAACAACAGGGCAAAATCTCCCCTGGCTGAATAAAGGCTAACGGTTCGGCAATCCAGTCAACCTGACCTGCAACCAGGCGTGTGCGACAGGAGCCGCAGTAGCCTTCGCGACACTGGTACTCAACCGCCACATTATGAGATTCCAGCGCCGCCAGAAGGGAAGGGTGTTCATCCTGGCACAGCAGTTGTGTGCCAGTGATGCGCAAGGTAACGCGGGTCATCAGAGCTGGAAGTTACTCAAATCGTCGGTGTCCACTTCCGAGTCAATTTGACCGACCAGATAAGAACTGACTTCCACTTCCTGCGGAGCAACCTGTACATTATCCGACACCAGCCAGGTGTTGATCCACGGGATCGGGTTGGAACGCGTCTGGAACGGCAGATCCAAACCAACTGCCTGCATGCGGATATTGGTTATGTACTCGACGTACTGGCAGAGAATGTCCTTGTTCAGACCAATCATCGAACCGTCACGGAACAGATAATCAGCCCAGTCTTTCTCCTGCTGTGCCGCCTGGACAAACAGCTCATAGCACTCTTGCTTACACTCTTCGGCTATTTCCGCCATTTCCGGATCATCCGCGCCGCTGCGCAGTAGATTCAGCATATGCTGGGTGCCAGTCAGGTGCAGGGCTTCGTCACGGGCAATCAGGCGAATAATCTTGGCGTTACCTTCCATCAGTTCGCGTTCTGCAAAGGCAAAGGAACAAGCAAAGCTGACGTAGAAACGAATCGCTTCCAGCGCGTTAACGCTCATCAGGCAGAGATAAAGTTTTTTCTTCAGCTCGCGCAGGCTAACGGTCACGGTTTTGCCGTTGACGGTGTGGGTGCCTTCGCCCAGCAAATGCCAGTAGCTGGTCATCTCGATCAGTTCATCGTAATAGCGGGAAATGCCTTCTGCGCGTTTCTGGATCTGCTCGTTGGTGACGATATCGTCGAATACAACAGACGGATCGTTAACGATATTGCGAATGATATGGGTATAGGAACGAGAGTGAATTGTTTCTGAAAATGCCCAGGTTTCGACCCAGGTCTCCAGTTCCGGGATCGAGATCAGCGGCAGCAGTGCTACGTTCGGACTACGACCCTGAATTGAATCGAGCAACGTCTGGTACTTCAGGTTGCTAATAAAAATGTGCTTTTCGTGTTCAGGCAGCGCCTGATAATCGATACGGTCGCGGGAGACGTCAACTTCTTCCGGACGCCAGAAGAAAGAGAGCTGCTTTTCGATCAGCTTTTCGAAGATTTCATATTTTTGCTGATCGTAGCGGGCCACGTTGACCGGTTGACCAAAGAACATCGGCTCTTTGAGCTGATCATTTTTCGTCTGTGAAAAGGTGGTATATGCCATGAATGTGTCCTGTGGTTTTAATGCCGGATAAGGCATTTTACGCCGCATCCTGTGCCTGATGCGACGCTGGCGCGTCTTATCAGGCCTACAAATTCGAACCGTAGGCCGGATAAGGGGTTACGCCACATCCGGCATCTCAATATCAGATCTTACATGCGCCGCTTTCGCAGCCATCGTCCTGGATTGACGGCACCAGATCGTCCTGCGCATCTTCTGCGCCGTCACGGGTGTTCTGATAATACAGCGTTTTGACCCCGAATTTGTAGGCGGTGAGCAGGTCTTTCAGCAACTGCTGCATCGGCACTTTTCCTGACGGGAAGCGTGACGGATCGTAGTTAGTATTCGCAGAGATCGACTGATCGATAAATTTCTGCATGATACCAACCAGTTGCAGGTAGCCATCGTTACCCGGCATTTCCCACAGCAACTCGTAGGCGTCGTGCAGATGTTCATAGTCCGGCACGACCTGGCGCAGAATACCGTCTTTCGATGCTTTGATGCTAACGTAACCGCGCGGCGGTTCAATACCGTTAGTGGCGTTAGAGATCTGTGAAGACGTCTCGGACGGCATCAGGGCAGAAAGCGTGGAGTTACGCAGGCCGTGCGTTTTGATTGACTCACGCAGAGCCTCCCAGTCGTAATGAAGCGGCTCATTAGCGATGGCATCCAGATCTTTCTTATAGGTATCGATCGGCAGGATCCCTTTCGCGTAAGTGGTTTCGTTAAACCACGGGCATGCGCCTTGCTCTTTCGCCAGCTCGTTAGAGGCTTTCAGCAGATAATACTGAATCGCTTCGAAAGTTTTATGCGTCAGGTTGTTGGCGCTGCCGTCGGAGTAGCGTTTACCGTGCTTCGCCAGATAGTAAGCGAAGTTGATCACACCAATACCCAGTGTACGACGACCCATCGCCCCGCGTTTGGCGGCCGGGATCGGGTAATCCTGATAATCCAGCAGCGCGTCAAGTGCGCGTACCGCCAGAACGGCCAACTCTTCCAGTTCATCCAGGCTGTTAATTGCCCCCAGGTTGAAAGCAGAAAGCGTACACAGCGCGATTTCACCGTTTTCGTCGTTAACGTCATTCAGCGGTTTGGTCGGCAGAGCGATTTCCAGGCACAGGTTAGACTGGCGCACTGGCGCAATAGCCGGATCAAACGGGCTGTGGGTGTTGCAGTGGTCAACGTTCTGAATATAGATACGACCAGTAGACGCACGTTCCTGCATCATCAGTGAGAACAGCTCAACGGCTTTCACACGCTGCTTGCGGATGCTGTCGTCTTTCTCATATTTGGTGTACAGGCGTTCAAACTCTTCCTGATCGGCGAAGAACGCGTCGTACAGCCCCGGTACGTCGGACGGGCTGAACAGGGTGATATCTTCACCTTTCAGCAGGCGGGTATACATCAGTTTGTTGATTTGTACCCCGTAGTCCATATGACGCACGCGGTTGCCTTCTACACCACGGTTGTTTTTCAACACCAGCAGGCTTTCCACTTCCAGATGCCAGATTGGGTAGAACAGCGTTGCCGCACCGCCGCGCACGCCGCCCTGGGAGCAGGATTTCACCGCCGTCTGGAAATGTTTGTAGAACGGAATGCATCCGGTATGGAACGCTTCACCGCCACGAATCGGGCTACCCAGCGCACGAATACGCCCGGCGTTGATGCCGATCCCCGCACGCTGGGAAACGTATTTCACAATCGCGCTGGAGGTCGCGTTAATGGAATCCAGGCTGTCGCCGCACTCGATCAGCACGCAGGAGCTGAACTGGCGAGTCGGAGTACGCACACCTGACATGATTGGCGTCGGCAGCGAAATTTTAAATGTGGAAACCGCGTCGTAAAAACGCTTCACGTATTCCAGACGCGTTTCGCGCGGGTAGTTCGAGAACAGGCACGCGGCAACCAGAATATAAAGGAACTGGGCGCTCTCGTAGATTTCGCCGGTCACGCGGTTCTGAACCAGGTATTTGCCTTCCAGCTGTTTAACGGCAGCATAAGAGAAGGTCATATCACGGTCGTGAACGATAAACGTGTCCATCTGCTTGAACTCTTCTTCCGTGTAGTCTTCCAGCAGATGATTATCGTATTTGCCCATCTCGACCATTTTCACCACGTGGTCGTACAGCGCAGGCGGCTCAAACTGGCCGTAGGCTTTTTTACGCAGGTGGAAGATCGCCAGGCGCGCGGCGAGATACTGATAATCCGGCGCATCACGGGAGATCAGGTCAGCGGCAGCCTTGATAATGGTTTCGTGGATGTCGGAGGTCTTGATACCGTCATAAAACTGAATATGGGAGCGCAGCTCGACCTGTGAAATCGAAACGTTATGCAGTCCTTCTGCCGCCCAGTCCAGAACGCGATGGATTTTGTCGAGATTGATGCGCTCTGTGCTACCGTCGCGCTTTGTCACCAGCAGATTCTGATTCATGTATGTCGTACCTGTTTTTTCCGCAATAGTTTCGCGCAACTACCTGTAGTAAGGAAAGCTGCAACGAACACTATATATAGGGGGTCTATTTGGGATTCACTGCAAGATAGTGTGAAAATGGCCCTCTTGCAAGTGCATAACTTTGTGGATAACTCAGGAAGGAAAAAGTGACTTCCGCGTACCTTAGGTCAGACAAGGTGTTCGGGAAAGTCAATGGGAAGAGAAAAATTTGTTAAAAATAACCGTTCGGTGATTTCTTGAACGTTCAATTTAAGATAATTATTGATCCAGGTTATTTATTGCGCTTAATTCAATTCAACAAAAATTGATTTTGCTACAACAGCATCTGGAGCAATCATTTATTTTCATTGTTCACAATATGAGCATTTGTAACCTGCTGTAAGGTTGGTAACGGTGTTTTTTTATTCAGTCAATGTTAAATAATTACTCTCAATGTTGATTTTTCTTATGGTTGATAAATGATTTAATAAAATTAATGTCATTTAAGTATTGTGAATTAAAGAATTAATGTGGGTTTAAGAAAGTTTTCAGATCTATTTATTATCATTAACTGCCATGTCATAAGGTTAATCTATTTACGATTTACAATTAATTTTTATTTAAAGGCATAACCTGTTTTTTAATAGACCGATGTTATTTAAGTGGTAACCAGGTCATGCAAAGTAAAAAATGGATTCTTTTTTCTGCTAAAGGGATGATATGGGGTATACCTGCCATAATGGCGGGGTCATTAACAGCCGCAAACGCCTCGTCGCAGGCTTTTGAATCATGCCAGGGAAACAACGTAACCAGCAGTTGCCAGGCCAGCAGGCAAAGCCTTTCAGGCATTACACAAGACTGGAGCGTCGCTGACGGACAATGGCTGGTTTTTTCGGATATGACAAATAGCGCTAGCGGAGGGGCAGTATTTTTGCAACAAGGGGCGGGACTTTTACTATCGCCAGAAAATGAAAGCGGTATGACCTTGTTTGCGAATAATACCGTTAATGGCGAATATAATAATGGTGGGGCAATATTTGCCAAAGAAAACTCAACGCTGAATCTTGATAATGTTATTTTTGTGGATAACGTAGCCGGAGGATATGGTGGCGCGATCTATTCTTCTGGCACCAACGACTCCGGTGCGGTAGATATACGCATTACCAATGCTGTGTTCAGCAAAAACATTGCCAATGACGGCAAAGGTGGTGCAATTTATACTATCAATAATGACGTCGATTTAAGTGATGATATTTTTGATAATAACCAGGCATACACATCAACAAGTTACAGTGATGGTGATGGTGGTGCAATCGATGTCACCGATAATAATAGCGATATTACACACCCTTCAGGTTATACGATAATAAATAACACTGCCTTTACAAATAACACTGCCGAAGGTTATGGCGGGGCGATTTATACCAATAGCGCGACGGCTCCCTATCTTATTGATATTTCTGTTGATGACAGCTACAGCCAGAACGGCGGCGTGTTAGTGGATGAGAACAACAGCGCAGCAGGTTATAGCAATGCTCCTTCTCCAGCGGCGGGCGGCTTTATGTACGTCGATTCAAGCCAGGTAAGGTTTGATATCGCTGCCAATAAAACCCTGGTTATCGGTGACGTAAGTAACGATGGTGCGATCGATTCCATTGCCGGAACCGGGAGTATCAGCAAAACCGGAGCGGGCGAACTGGTGCTCAATGCGGATAATAATAATTTTACCGGCGAGATGCGGATCGAAAACGGTGAAGTGACGCTGGGGCGTAGCAATTCGCTGATGAATGTCGGCGATGACCGTTGCCAGAGTAATTCGCAAAATTGCTATGGCCTGATGGTCGGCAGTATCAGCCATCGGGATGACCTGGCGGAATTGAACGTTGGCGCTACACAGCAGACTTTTGTTCACTCCCTGACGGGGTTTCAGAATGGCACCTTAAATATTGATGCTGGCGGTAATGTTACCGTTAATGCAGGCGGTTTTAGCGGAACCATCGAAGGTGAAGGGCAACTCACGATTGCTGAAAACGGCAGCTATGTGTTGGCGGGGGCGCAGTCGATGGCGCTGACCGGCGATATTGTGGTGGAAGATGGCGCAATCCTCTCGCTTTCAGGTAACGCCACGGACCTTGCGGATATGCAGGACGATCCGCAGTCCATCGTGTTAAATGGCGGCGTATTGGATCTCTCCGATTTTACTACCTGGCAGAGCGGTACGTCAGAGAACGATGGTCTGGAAATCAGTGGCAGCGGCGGTACGGTGATTGGTCAGCAGGATGTTGTCGATCTTTACGGTGGCGACGATCTGCATATTGGCGATGACGGGAATAATGGTGTTTATGTGGTGGTGGATGCAGGTGACGGGCAGGTCAGCCTGGCAAATGACAATCAATACCTCGGCACAACACAAATCGCTTCCGGTACGCTGGTGGTGAGCGACAACTCTCAGCTTGGTGATACCCACTATAACCGCCAGGTTATTTTTACTGATAATCAACAAGAAAGCGTGATGGAGATTACCTCCGACGTTGACACGCGTTCAGAGGCGGCAGGCCACGGACGTGATATCGAAATGCGCGCCGATGGTGAAGTGATGGTGGATGCGGGTGTAGACACGCAGTGGGGCGCACTGATGGCTGACAGCAGCGGGCAGCATCAGGATGTGGGTAGCACATTGACTAAAACGGGGGCAGGCACGCTGGAGCTGACTACCAGCGGTACGACGCAGTCGGCGGTGAGAGTAGAAGAAGGCACGCTGCAAGGCGCTGCTGCGAATATCTTTCCTTATGCTTCGTCGCTGTGGGTCGGTGACGGGGCAACGTTTGAGACTGGGGCGGATCAGGATATTCAGTCTATTGATGCTACTTCCAGCGGCACTATCGACATCAGCGATGGTACGGTTTTACGCCTGACTAGTCAGGATATTTCCGCCGCACTGGATGCCTCGCTGTTTAACGGCGACGGTACGTTGGTGAATGCCACCGATGGAGTGATGTTGACAGGTGAGCTTAATACCAACCTGGAAACCGACAGCCTGACTTATCTTTCAGACGTGACGGTCAATGGTGATCTAACGAATACTTCCGGTGCGGTCAGTCTGCAAAATGGCATTGCTGGTGACACACTGACGGTGAATGGCAATTACAACGGTGGTGGAACGCTACTTCTCGACAGTGAATTAGATGGCGATGACTCCATAAGCGATCTGCTGGTGCTTAATGGCAATACATCCGGCAATACCACGGTAGTGATTAACCCGATTACTGGCATTGGCCAGCCGACATCTACAGGCATTAAAGTGGTTGATTTCGCAGCCGATCCCACGCAGTTTCAAAACAATGCGCAGTTTAGTCTGGCGGGCAGCGGCTACGTCAATATGGGCGCTTACGACTATACGTTGGTGGAAGATGATAATGACTGGTATCTGCGTTCGCAAAAAGTCACTCCGACGCCACCGCCACCTGATCCAGACCCGACTCCCGATCCTGATCCCTCGCCGGATCCTGATCCAACACCCGACCCGGAACCTACACCCGCTTATCAGCCTGTGCTGAATGCCAAAGTTGGGGGATATCTTAATAATTTGCGGGCGGCAAATCAGGCATTTGAGATGGAGCGACACGATCACGCTGGTGGCGATGGTCAGACGCTGAATTTACGTGTTATCGGCGGACGTTATCATTACACGGCGGCAGGGCAACTGGCTCAGCATGAAGACACTTCTACGGTACAGCTTAGCAGCAACCTGTTAAGCGGACGCATGGGCGATGATGGCGAGTGGATGCTTGGGATTGTAGGTGGCTACAGCGATAACCAGGGGGACAGCCGCTCGAATGTGACCGGAACTCGCGCCGATAACCAGAACCACGGTTATGCCGTTGGGCTGACGTCCAGCTGGTTTCAGCACGGTAATCAGAGGCAGGGGGCCTGGCTGGATAGCTGGCTGCAATACGCGTGGTTTACGAATGATGTTAGCGAACAAAGCGACGGCGCGGACCATTACCACTCGTCGGGGATTATCGCCTCGCTGGAAGCGGGGTATCAGTGGTTACCGGGGCGTGGTGTGGTGATTGAACCGCAGGCGCAGGTGATTTATCAGGGCGTGCAGCAGGATGATTTTACCGCCGCTAACCATGCGCGGGTGTCACAATCGCAGGGCGATGATATTCAGACGCGGCTGGGATTACACAGCGAATGGCGTCCCGCTGTTCATGTCACACCAACATTAGATCTGAATTATTATCACGATCCCCATTCGACGGAAATTGAAGAAGATGGTAGCCAAATCAGTGACGATGCGGTGAAGCAACGGGGTGAAATAAAAGTGGGAGTAACGGGCAATATCAGTCAGCGAGTTTCCCTGCGTGGCAGCGTGGCGTGGCAGAAAGGAAGCGATGATTTTGCCCAGACGGCAGGTTTTTTGTCGATGACGGTGAAATGGTAATCGCTGTCCACCCTGCATCATTGCCGGATGCGGCGTAAATGCCTCATCCGGACGACGGGGAGCATTTGTAGGCCTGATAAGACGCGGCAAGCGTCTCATTAGGCATTGGCACTGTTGCCGGATGTATCCCGGTCAACAATCTCACTTATTTTGCGTGTGCAGCATATAGTTCACATCAACGCCGGGGCCGAGCTTAAAAGTATTAGTGATCGGGTTATAATGCAGCCCGATCATATGGCGCTCTTTTAGACTGGTTTGATCCACCCAGCCCAGCAATTCTGCCGGTTTAATAAACTTCTTCACGTCGTGCGTGCCTTTAGGCACCATGCGCAAAATATATTCCGCGCCGACCACCGCCATTAGCCACGACTTGCCATTACGATTAAGCGTGGAGAAAAAGACATCGCCACCCGGTTTTACCAGTTGTGCGCAGGCTCTGACCACTGACTGCGGATCGGGGACGTGCTCCAGCATCTCCATGCAGGTCACCACATCATACTGCCCGGCATGTTTTGCCGCGTGTTCTTCAACGGTTTCCTGTACGTACTCTACCTGAATGCCGCTTTCCAGCGCGTGCAGCTTTGCCACCTGCAATGGCTCAAAGCCCATATCCAGACCGGTCACCGTCGCACCTTCTCGCGCCATACTCTCAGCCAGAATACCGCCGCCGCAACCGACATCGAGCACCTTTTTGCCAAACAATCCGCCAGCACGCTCGGCAATATAGCCCAGACGCAGCGGGTTAATGCGGTGCAGTGGTTTGAACTCGCCTTCCAGATCCCACCAGCGGGAGGCGACGGCTTCAAATTTAGCGATCTCTTCGTGGTCTACGTTATGGTTTACCGGCGATTTTTCGGCATTCATTGGCACTTCTACTCCGTAATTGGCAAGACAATCGAGTATATCAGGCATTGGATGTGAATAAAGCGTATAGGTTTACCTAGATCTTCGCGGCTGTGTTATAATTTGCGACCTTTGAATCCGGGATACAGTAGAGGGATAGCGGTTAGATGAGCGACCTTGCGAGAGAAATTACACCGGTCAACATTGAGGAAGAGCTGAAAAGCTCCTATCTGGATTATGCGATGTCGGTCATTGTTGGCCGTGCGCTGCCAGATGTCCGAGATGGCCTGAAGCCGGTACACCGTCGCGTACTTTACGCCATGAACGTACTAGGCAATGACTGGAACAAAGCCTATAAAAAATCTGCCCGTGTCGTTGGTGACGTAATCGGTAAATACCATCCCCATGGTGACTCGGCGGTCTATGACACGATCGTCCGCATGGCGCAGCCATTCTCGCTGCGTTATATGCTGGTAGACGGTCAGGGTAACTTCGGTTCTATCGACGGCGACTCTGCGGCGGCAATGCGTTATACGGAAATCCGTCTGGCGAAAATTGCCCATGAACTGATGGCCGATCTCGAAAAAGAGACGGTCGATTTCGTTGATAACTATGACGGCACGGAAAAAATTCCTGACGTCATGCCGACCAAAATTCCTAACCTGCTGGTGAACGGTTCCTCCGGTATCGCCGTAGGTATGGCAACCAACATCCCGCCGCACAACCTGACGGAAGTCATCAATGGTTGTCTGGCGTATATCGATGATGAAGACATCAGCATTGAAGGGCTGATGGAACACATCCCGGGTCCGGACTTCCCGACGGCGGCAATCATTAACGGTCGTCGCGGTATTGAAGAAGCTTACCGTACCGGTCGTGGCAAGGTGTACATCCGCGCCCGTGCAGAAGTGGAAGTCGACGCCAAAACCGGGCGTGAAACCATTATCGTCCACGAAATTCCGTATCAGGTGAACAAAGCGCGCCTGATCGAGAAGATTGCGGAACTGGTAAAAGAAAAACGCGTGGAAGGCATCAGCGCGCTGCGTGACGAGTCTGACAAAGACGGCATGCGCATCGTGATTGAAGTGAAACGCGATGCGGTCGGTGAAGTGGTGCTCAACAACCTCTACTCCCAGACCCAGTTGCAGGTTTCTTTCGGTATCAACATGGTGGCATTGCACCATGGTCAGCCGAAGATTATGAACCTGAAAGACATCATCGCGGCGTTTGTTCGTCACCGCCGCGAAGTAGTAACGCGTCGTACTATTTTCGAACTGCGTAAAGCCCGCGACCGTGCGCATATCCTTGAAGCATTAGCCGTGGCGCTGGCAAACATCGACCCGATCATCGAACTGATCCGTCATGCGCCGACGCCTGCAGAAGCGAAAACCGCGCTGGTTGCTAATCCGTGGCAGCTGGGCAACGTTGCCGCGATGCTGGAACGTGCGGGCGACGATGCTGCGCGTCCGGAATGGCTGGAGCCAGAGTTCGGCGTGCGCGATGGTCTGTACTATCTGACCGAACAGCAAGCCCAGGCAATTCTGGATCTGCGTCTGCAGAAACTGACCGGTCTTGAGCATGAAAAACTGCTCGACGAATACAAAGAGCTGCTGGATCAGATCGCGGAACTGCTGCGTATTCTGGGTAGCGCCGATCGTCTGATGGAAGTGATCCGCGAAGAGCTGGAGCTGGTTCGTGAACAGTTCGGTGACAAACGTCGTACTGAAATCACCGCCAACAGCGCAGACATCAACCTGGAAGATCTGATCACTCAGGAAGATGTGGTAGTGACGCTCTCTCACCAGGGCTACGTTAAGTATCAGCCGCTTTCTGAATACGAAGCGCAGCGTCGTGGCGGGAAAGGTAAATCTGCCGCACGTATTAAAGAAGAAGACTTTATCGACAGGCTGCTGGTGGCGAACACTCACGATCATATCCTGTGCTTCTCCAGCCGTGGTCGCGTCTATTCGATGAAAGTTTACCAGTTGCCGGAAGCCTCTCGTGGCGCGCGCGGTCGTCCGATCGTCAACCTGCTGCCGCTGGAGCAGGACGAACGTATCACCGCGATCCTGCCGGTGACCGAGTTTGAAGAAGGCGTGAAAGTCTTCATGGCGACCGCTAACGGTACTGTGAAGAAAACCGTCCTCACCGAATTCAACCGTCTGCGTACCGCCGGTAAAGTGGCGATCAAACTGGTTGAAGGCGATGAGCTGATCGGCGTTGACCTGACCAGTGGCGAAGATGAAGTAATGCTGTTCTCCGCCGAAGGTAAAGTGGTGCGCTTTAAAGAGTCTTCTGTCCGTGCGATGGGCTGCAACACCACCGGTGTTCGCGGTATTCGTTTAGGCGAAGGCGATAAAGTCGTCTCTCTTATCGTGCCGCGTGGCGATGGCGCAATCCTCACCGCAACGCAAAACGGTTACGGTAAACGTACCGCGGTGGCGGAATACCCAACTAAGTCGCGTGCGACGAAAGGGGTTATCTCCATCAAGGTTACCGAACGTAACGGTTTAGTGGTTGGCGCGGTGCAGGTAGATGACTGCGACCAGATCATGATGATCACCGATGCTGGTACGCTGGTACGTACTCGCGTTTCGGAAATCAGCATCGTGGGCCGTAACACCCAGGGCGTGATCCTCATCCGTACAGCGGAAGATGAAAACGTAGTGGGTCTGCAACGTGTTGCTGAACCGGTTGACGAAGAAGATCTGGATACCATCGACGGCAGTGCCGCGGAAGGGGACGATGAAATCGCTCCGGAAGTGGACGTTGACGACGAACCGGAAGAAGAATAATTTCATCGCTTCATGACAGAAGGGAGTAAACATCCCTTCTTCGAAATGAAAAGTCCAGGCTGCAAAGTCTGGGCTTTTGTCGTATTAGGGCGCGCTAAGGGCGAGTCCGTTCGTCAAAAATGACGGTTATACACAAGGAATGTGGCAATGAGCGGTGAAAAAAAGGCGAAAGGCTGGCAGTTTTATGGCCTTGTAGGTGTCGGTGTTGTTGCGCTCCTTTCCGCGGGCGTCTGGGCATTGCAATACACTGGCAGTGGTCCAGAAAAAACGTTGTCGCCGCTGGTGGTGCACAATAATTTGCAAATCGATCTCAATGAGCCTGACCTCTTTCTCGATAGCGACTCTCTAAGCCAGCTTCCCAAAGATGTCCTTACTATTCCTTTTCTCCACGATGTCCTGAGTGAAGATTTCGTTTTCTATTATCAGAATCATGCCGATCGTCTGGGCATTGAAGGCAGTATTCGCCGCATTGTCTATGAACATGATCTCACGCTGAAGGATAAGCTCTTTTCGTCACTCTTAGACCAGCCCGCGCAGGCGGCACTGTGGCACGATAAACAAGGCCATCTTTCACATTACATGGTGCTTATCCAGCGTAGTGGCTTGAGCAAGTTGCTGGAGCCATTGCTGTTTGCTGCTACCAGCGATAGCCAGTTAAGCAAGACGGAAATCAGTAGTATCAAGATAAATAGTGAAACTATTCCTGTTTATCAGTTGCGCTATAACGGCAATAACGCCCTGATGTTCGCGACATATCAGGACAAGATGCTGGTGTTTTCCAGCACGGATATGCTGTTTAAAGATGACCAGCAGGATACCGAAGCCTCGGCGATCGCAAGTGATTTGTTGAGCGGTAAAAAACGCTGGCAAGCCAGCTTCGGTCTGGAAGAGCGTGCTGCCGAAAAAACGCCAGTACGCCAGCGCATCGTGGTCAGCGCCAGGTTGCTGGGTTTTGGCTACCAGCGATTAATGCCTTCTTTTGCCGGAGTGCGTTTCGAAATGAGCAACGACGGCTGGCATAGCTTTCTGGCGTTAAATGATGAATCCGCGAGTGTGGATGCCAGTTTCGATTTTACGCCGGTATGGAGCAGTATGCCTGCCGGGGCCAGCTTCTGCGTGGCGGTGCCTTACTCGCACGGTATTGCTGAAGAGATGCTCTCACAAATCGCTCAGGAAAACGACAAGTTGAATGGGGCGTTAGACGGTGCCGCGGGGCTATGCTGGTATGAGGATTCAAAACTGCAAACCCCACTGTTTGTTGGTCAGTTTGATGGCACTGACGAACAGGCGCAATTGCCAGGGAAACTGTTTACCCAAAATATTGGTGCTCGTGAAAGCAAAGCGCCAGAAGGCGTATTACCGGTAACTCAAACTCAGCAGGGCGAAGCGCAAATCTGGCGTCGCGAAGTGAGTTCCCGATACGGCCAGTATCCGAAAGCGCAGGCGGCGCAACCCGATCAATTAATGTCGGATTATTTTTTCCGCGTGTCGCTGGCGATGCAAAACAAAACGCTGCTTTTCTCCCTCGATGACACGCTGGTTAATAACGCGCTGCAAACACTGAATAAAACCCGCCCGGCAATGGTGGATGTGATACCCACTGATAGCGTCGTTCCGCTCTATATCAATCCACAAGGAATGGCGAAACTGCTGCGTAACGAAACGCTGACTAGTCTGCCGAAGAATCTCGAACCGGTTTTTTATAACGCCGCACAAACTTTATTAATGCCGAAACTGGACGCTTTATCGCAACAGCCTCGTTATGTCATGAAGCTGGACCAGATGAAACCGGGCGCCGCCTGGCAATGGTTACCAATCAACTGGCAGCCATTATGAGGCGTGGACTGCTGGCACTGATTTGCTGGCTGTGTTGTTTTGTTGCTCATAGCGAAATGCTGAATGTCGAACAATCGGGACTATTTCGTGCCTGGTTTGTGCGCATTGCGCAGGAACAGCTACGCCAGGGGCCAAGTCCACGTTGGTATCAGCAGGATTGCGCAGGCCTGGTGCGCTTTGCAGCGAACGAGTCGCTGAAAGTTCACGATAGCAAATGGCTAAAAAGTAACGGTCTGTCAAACCAGTATCTACCGCCAGAAATGACGCTAACACCTGAGCAACGACAACTGGCACAAAACTGGAACCAGGGGAACGGGAAAACCGGACCCTATGTGACCGCGATTAATTTGATTCAGTACAACAGCCTGTTTATTGGCCAGGACATAAACCAGGCACTGCCTGGCGATATGATTTTTTTCGATCAGGGCGATGCCCAGCACTTAATGGTCTGGATGGGGCGTTACGTCATCTACCACACCGGAAGCGCCACGAAAACTGACAACGGAATGCGCGCAGTCAGTCTGCAACAACTTATGACATGGAAGGACACCCGATGGATACCCAACGATTCCAATCCCAATTTCATTGGCATTTATCGTTTAAATTTTCTGGCGCAATAGCGGCCTGCCTGTGCCTGTCTCTTGTGGGAACAGGGCTTGTTAATGCTGACGATTCGCTTCCTTCCAGCAACTATGCGCCGCCAGCCGGGGGAACGTTCTTTTTGCTCGCTGACAGCAGTTTTAGCAGCAGCGAAGAGGCGAAAGTGCGGCTGGAAGCGCCGGGGCGCGATTATCAACGTTATCAGATGGAAGAGTACGGCGGCGTGGATGTTCGCCTGTATCGTATTCCTGATCCGATGGCATTTCTGCGTCAGCAGAAAAACCTGCACCGCATTGTGGTACAACCGCAGTATCTGGGTGACGGTCTGAACAATACGCTAACCTGGCTGTGGGATAACTGGTACGGCAAATCTCGCCGTGTAATGCAGCGTTCTTTCTCTTATCAGTCACGGCAGAATGTGACCCAGGCATTACCGGAATTGCAGCTCGGCAATGCCATCATCAAACCTTCCCGTTATGTACAAAACAGCCAGTTTTCACCGCTGAAGAAATATCCACTGGTGGAACAGTTCCGTTATCCACTATGGCAGGCAAAACCGGTTGAGCCGCAGCAAGGGGTAAAACTGGAAGGCGCATCCAGTAACTTCATCTCGCCGCAGCCGGGCAACATCTATATTCCTCTCGGCAAACAAGAGCCGGGGCTGTATCTCGTCGAAGCGATGGTGGGTGGTTATCGGGCAACAACGGTGGTGTTTGTCTCCAATACCGTGGCGTTGAGTAAAGTGTCGGGTAACGAGCTTCTGGTGTGGACCGCTGGCAAAAAGCAGGGGGAAGCGAAGCCTGGATCAGAAATCCTGTGGACTGACGGTCTTGGCGTGATGACCCGAGGCGTCACCAATGACAGCGGCACCTTGCAGTTACAACATATATCGCCTGAACGTTCATACATTCTGGGTAAGGATGCTGAAGGCGGCGTTTTTGTCTCCGAGAACTTCTTCTACGAAAGCGAAATCTACAACACCCGCTTGTATATCTTTACCGATCGCCCTCTATACCGCGCAGGAGATCGTGTCGATGTTAAAGTGATGGGCCGCGAGTTCCACGATCCGTTGCATTCATCCCCTATCGTCAGCGCACCGGCGAAGCTTTCAGTGCTGGACGCCAACGGTAGCCTGTTGCAAACCGTCGATGTCACGCTTGATGCGCGCAATGGCGGGCAGGGGAGTTTCCGCTTGCCAGAAAATGCCGTTGCCGGAGGTTATGAGTTACGCCTGGCTTACCGCAAACAGGTCTATAGCAGCAGTTTTCGCGTGGCAAACTACATCAAACCACATTTCGAAATTGGT
Source organism: Escherichia sp. E3659 (assembly GCF_005781135.1). NCBI lineage: Bacteria > Pseudomonadati > Pseudomonadota > Gammaproteobacteria > Enterobacterales > Enterobacteriaceae > Escherichia > Escherichia sp. E3659. The sequence continues at coordinate 141,225 of NZ_VATQ01000008.1, forward strand.
TTAGCTCTCGACAAAAAAGATTTCAAAACTGGCGAAGCGGTCAGCGGCAAACTGCAACTGCTCTACCCGGATGGCGAGCCGGTAAAAAATGCCCGCGTGCAGTTAAGTTTGCGCGCCCAACAACTTTCGATGGTCGGTAACGATTTGCGTTATGCCGGGCGCTTCCCTGTGTCGCTTGAAGGCAGTGAAACAGTTTCAGACGCCAGCGGTCATGTGGCGTTAAATCTTCCCGCAGCAGATAAACCGAGCCGCTATTTACTGACCGTCTCTGCCAGCGACGGTGCGGCATATCGTGTTACCACAACCAAAGAGATCCTCATTGAACGCGGTCTGGCGCATTACTCTCTAAGCACCGCCGCACAATACAGTAATAGCGGCGAGTCGGTTGTTTTCCGTTATGCCGCGCTGGAATCTTCAAAGCAGGTTCCTGTTAAGTATGAGTGGTTACGTCTGGAAGACCGAACAAGCCACAGCGGAGATCTACCGTCTGGCGGTAAATCCTTCACCGTTAATTTCGAAAAACCTGGCAACTACAATCTGACATTACGCGATAAAGACGGCTTAATTCTCGCCGGGTTAAGCCATGCCGTCAGCGGTAAGGGCAGCACGGCGCATACTGGTACGGTAGATATCGTGGCGGATAAAACGCTGTACCAGCCAGGCGAAACCGCGAAGATGCTGATTACCTTCCCGGAGCCAATTGATGAAGCGTTATTGACGCTGGAACGCGATCGCGTGGAACAGCAGTCGCTGCTATCGCATCCGGCAAACTGGCTGACGCTACAACGCTTAAACGATACCCAGTATGAAGCCCGCGTTCCGGTGAGCAATACCTTTGCGCCTAACATCACTTTTTCGGTGCTGTATACCCGTAACGGTCAGTACAGTTTTCAGAATGCCGGGATCAAAGTTGCCGTTCCTCAGCTGGATATCCGGGTGAAAACGGACAAAACCCATTACCAGCCAGGTGAACTGGTCAATGTCGAATTAACCTCGTCGCTGAAAGGTAAACCTGTTTCTGCGCAGCTAACGGTTGGCGTGGTCGATGAAATGATCTACGCGCTGCAACCGGAAATCGCGCCGAGTATCGGCAAATTTTTCTATCCGCTGGGGCGTAACAATGTACGCACCAGTTCCAGCCTGTCATTTATCAGCTACGATCAGGCGCTCTCCAGCGAGCCGGTTGCGCCTGGCGCGACTAACCGCAGCGAGCGGCGAGTAAAAATGCTTGAACGTCCACGGCGTGAAGAGGTGGATACCGCGGCATGGATACCGTCGCTAACCACGGATAAACAAGGCAAAGCGTATTTCACGTTCCTGATGCCGGATTCGTTAACCCGCTGGCGCATCACCGCGCGTGGGATGAACGGCGACGGACTGGTCGGGCAGGGGCGTGCGTATTTGCGCTCGGAAAAAAATCTCTACATGAAGTGGAGTATGCCAACGGTCTATCGCCTTGGCGACAAACCAGCGGTAGGGCTGTTTATCTTCAGTCAGCAGGATAACGAACCGGTAGAGCTGGTGAGTAAATTTGCGGGCGACGAGATGCGCCAGACGCTGACACTGCATAAGGGGGCGAACTATATTTCGCTGGCGCAGAACATTCAGCAATCTGGCTTGTTAAGTGCAGAACTGCAACAAAATGGGCAAGTGCAGGACAGCATTAGCACAAAACTGTCTTTTGTTGATAACAGCTGGCCCGTTGAACAGCAGAAAAACGTCATGCTCGGCGGTGGCGATAACGCGCTGATGTTGCCCGAGCAGGCGAGTAATATCCGGCTGCAAAGTAGCGAAACACCGCAGGAGATTTTCCGCAACAATCTTGATGCGTTAATAGAGGAACCCTGGGGGGGCGTGATCAACACCGGTAGCCGTCTGATCCCGCTCAGTCTTGCCTGGCGTTCGCTTGCCGATCATCAAAGTGCCGCCGCTAACGACATTCGTCAGATGATTCAGGATAACCGTCTGCGGCTGATGCAACTGGCGGGGCCAGGAGCGCGCTTTACCTGGTGGGGTGAAGATGGCAATGGCGATGCATTCCTCACGGCATGGGCATGGTACGCCGACTGGCAAGCGAGCCAGGCCCTTGGCGTAACGCAACAACCGGAATACTGGCAACATATGCTCGACAGCTACGCGGAGCAGGCGGATAACATGCCGTTATTGCATCGGGCGCTGGTGCTGGCGTGGGCGCAGGAGATGAATCTGCCGTGCAAAACGTTGTTGAAAGGGTTGGATGAAGCTATCGCCCGGCGCGGAACTAAAACAGAAGATTTCTCTGAGGAAGACACCAGCGAGATCAATGACAGTTTGATCCTCGATACACCGGAATCTCCGCTGGCAGATGCGGTGGCAAACGTCTTAACCATGACGTTGCTGAAAAAAGTGCAGTTGAAGTCCACTGTGATGCCACAGGTTCAGCAATATGCGTGGGATAAAGCGGCAAACAGCAATCAGCCGCTGGCGCACACGGTTGTGCTGCTCAATAGCGGTGGCGACACCACCCAGGCGGCCGCTATTTTAAGTGGTTTGACCGCTGAGCAATCCACTATTGAGCGCGCGCTGGCCATGAACTGGCTGGCGAAATATATGGCGACGATGCCTCCAGTTGTGTTGCCTGCGCCTGCGGGCGCATGGGCCAAACATAAGTTAACCGGAGGGGGCGAATACTGGCGTTGGGTGGGTCAGGGCGTGCCGGAAATTCTCTCTTTGGGTGACGAATTACCGCCGCAAAACGTGCAGGTCCGCTGGCGTGAACCGGCAAAAACGGCTCAACAAAGTAATATTCCGGTGACCGTTGAACGCCAGTTGTATCGACTTATCCCCGGTGATGAAGACATGAGTTTTACGTTGCAGCCGGTGACCAGCAATGAGATTAACAGCGATGCGCTGTATCTCGATGAAATCACCCTTACTAACGAGCAGAATGCATCTCTGCGCTACGGTCAGGTAGAAGTCCCACTGCCGCCGGGAGCCGATGTTGAACGGACAACGTGGGGAATATCGGTCAATAAACCCAACGCCGCGAAACAGCAGGGGCAATTGCTGGAAAAAGCGCGTAATGAAATGGGCGAACTGGCCTATATGGTGCCGGTGAAAGAACTGACGGGAACGGTCACTTTCCGCCATCTGCTGCGCTTCTCGCAAAAAGGGCAATTCGTTCTGCCGCCTGCTCGCTATGTGCGTTCCTATGCACCTGCGCAGCAAAGTGTTGCGGCAGGGAGCGAATGGACCGGGATGCAGGTGAAATAAGTGAACTGGCGCAGAGTCGTTTGGCTATTAACGCTGGTTACCCTGCCGACGTTTGCACAGGAGACGCCGTTACAACTGGCGCTGCGGGGCGCGCAGCATGACCAACTGTATCAGTTATCGTCGTCAGGCGTGACAAATGTCTCGACGTTACCTGACACGCTCACCACGCCGTTAGGGAGTTTGTGGAAACTGTATGTTTACGCCTGGCTGGAGGATACCCATCAACCGGAGCAGCCCTACCAGTGTCGCGGAAACTCCCCGGAAGAGGTTTATTGTTGCCAGGCGGGGGAGAGCATAACGCGCGATACCGCGCTGGTACGTTCCTGTGGACTCTATTTTGCGCCGCAGCGGTTGCACATTAGCGCGGATGTATGGGGGCCATACTGGCAACAGCGTCAGGCTCCGGCGTGGTTAGCATCTCTTTCTACGCTGAAACCAGAAACCTCGGTAACGGTTAAATCGCTGCTTGATTCATTAGCGACGTTACCCGCGCAAAACAAAGCTCAGGAAGTCTTACTGGATGTGGTGTTGGACGAGGCGAAAATCGGTGTTGCGTCTATGCTCGGTAGCCGGGTACGGGTGAAAACCTGGAGCTGGTTTGCCGATGATAAACAGGAAATCCGCCAGGGTGGTTTTGCCGGATGGTTAACTGATGGCACGCCGCTGTGGGTTGCAGGTGGCGGCACCAGCAAAACGGTACTAACCCGTTATGCGACGGTACTTAATCAGGTTTTGCCTGTGCCGACGCAAGTTGCCAGCGGGCAATGTGTACTGGTGGATCTGTTTGCTCGCTATCCGTTGAAGAAAGTCACTGAGGAAAAGAGCACGACGGCAGTAAAACCTGGTGTGCTCAATGGGCGTTATCGTGTGACGTTCGCCAATGGTAACCACATTACGTTTGTTAGCCGTGGTGAGACGACGTTACTGACGGAGAAGGGCAAACTGAAATTACAGTCGCATCTCGATCGTGAAGAGTATGTTGCCAGAGTTCTGGATCGCGAAGCGAAAAGCACGCCTCCTGAAGCAGCGAAAGCCATGACCGTGGCGATTCGCACGTTTTTACAGCAAAATGCCGATCGGGAAGGCGATTGCCTGACCATCCCGGACAGCAGCGCCACGCAGCGTGTTTCTGCTTCGCCAGCTACCACGGGGGCGCGAACGATGACCGCCTGGACGCAGGATCTCATCTATGCGGGCGATCCGGTTCATTATCACGGCAGCCGTACTGCCGAAGGCACGTTATCCTGGCGTAAAGCCACGGCCCAGGCGGTGCAAGGTGAACGTTACGATCAGATACTCGCCTTTGCTTATCCCGATAACAGCCTTAGTCGCTGGGGAGCTCCACGCGCCACTTGCCAGATTTTGCCAAAAGCGAAAGCCTGGCTGGCGAAAAAAATGCCCCAGTGGCGACGCGTGTTACAAGGCGAGACGGGTTACAACGAACCAGATGTATTTGCGGTTTGCCGTTTAGCCTCGGGATTCCCCTTTACCGATCGGCAGCAGAAACGGCTGTTTATTCGTAACTTCTTTACGCTTCAGGATCGTCTTGATTTAACCCATGAGTATCTTCACCTGGCCTTTGATGGTTATCCCACCGGGCTTGATGAGAACTATATCGAAACGCTGACCCGACAATTATTAATGGACTAATGCTATGCGAAAGATTTTTCTTCCGTTGTTACTGGTGGCGCTTTCGCCTGTCGCTCACAGTGAAGGTGTGCAGGAAGTCGAGATTGATGCACCGCTCTCTGGCTGGCATCCGGCAGAGGGCGAAGATGCCAGTTTTTCACAATCGATCAATTACCCGGCGTCGTCCGTCAACATGGCAGATGATCAAAATATCTCTGCGCAAATCCGCGGCAAAATAAAAAATTATGCTGCGGCGGGAAAAGTCCAGCAGGGGCGACTGGTGGTCAACGGAGCCAGTATGCCGCAGAGAATTGAATCCGATGGTTCATTTGCACGCCCTTATATTTTCACGGAAGGCAGTAACAGCGTGCAGGTCATCAGCCCCGATGGGCAAAGCCGACAAAAAATGCAGTTTTACTCTACGCCGGGGGCTGGAGCGATTCGCGCGCGTTTACGGCTGGTTCTCTCGTGGGATACGGACAATACTGACCTCGATCTTCATGTCGTTACGCCTGATGGTGAACATGCCTGGTACGGTAACACGGTGCTGAAAAACAGTGGTGCACTGGATATGGATGTCACGACGGGGTACGGACCCGAGATTTTCGCCATGCCAGCGCCAGTTCACGGGCGCTATCAGGTGTATATCAACTACTTCGGCGGGCGCAGTGAAACGGAATTGACGACCGCCCAACTGACGCTGATCACCGATGAAGGGTCGGTCAATGAGAAACAGGAAACTTTTATTGTGCCGATGCGTAATGCTGGTGAACTAACGCTGGTGAAAAGTTTTGACTGGTAAAATGCCCCGCAGCCCGGCACTCTTTTTTCAGACAAGACTGCTGGGCGACCAGCCGACTCCAGGATATAACCATTCACAAGTGTCGGCAGAATGGTCATTTCATATTGTGTCTTCTGAAATCTTTCTATTTGTTCCGGCTTCTGGGGTTAAGGCAATGGTTTCTAAACGATACATACTGTTGCGATGATGACAGAACATTGCGGTGACACGCTTTTACCGCTACCTTAACCACACTCCATCGGTCACCTGAGGCGGAGCTTCGCCCCTTTGAAATACCTTGCTTCTTTTCGCACAACCCTGAAAGTCTCGCGCTACATGTTCAGAGCGCTGGCGTTATTGATCTGGCTGTTGATTGCTTTTTCATCAGTGTTTTACATCGTCAACGCTTTACATCAACGAGAATCTGAGATTCGTCAGGAATTTAATCTGAGCTCCGATCAGGCTCAGCGGTTTATTCAGCGCACCTCTGATGTCATGAAAGAGCTGAAGTACATTGCTGAAAATCGCTTATCCGTGGAAAACGGCGTGCTTTCTCCGCGTGGGCGTGAAACGCAAGCGGATGTGCCGGTTTTCGAACCGCTGTTTGCTGATTCCGATTGTTCCGCAATGAGCAACACCTGGCGAGGCTCCCTGGAGTCACTGGCGTGGTTTATGCGCTACTGGCGCGATAACTTCTCTGCGGCTTACGATCTCAACCGTGTGTTTTTAATCGGCAGCGATAACCTCTGTATGGCTAACTTTGGCCTGCGTGATATGCCCGTCGAACGTGACACCGCTCTGAAAGCCCTGCATGAACGCATTAACAAATATCGTAACGCGCCACAGGATGACAGTGGCAGTAACCTTTTCTGGATCAGTGAAGGGCCGCGTCCTGGGGTGGGATATTTCTACGCGCTGACGCCGGTTTATCTGGCAAACCGTTTGCAAGCGCTTTTAGGCGTAGAACAGACAATTCGGATGGAGAACTTCTTCCTGCCGGGGACGTTGCCGATGGGCGTCACCATTCTTGATGAAAATGGCCATACCCTGATTTCGCTGACCGGACCGGAAAGTAAGATTCAAGCCGAACCGCGTTGGATGCAGGAGCGATCCTGGTTTGGCTATACGCCAGGTTTCCGTGAGCTGGTGCTGAAAAAAAATCTACCGCCGTCTTCGCTAAGTATTGTCTATTCCGTGCCTGTTGATCAGGTGCTGGAACGTATTCGCATGTTGATACTTAACGCGATTTTGCTGAACGTGATTGCGGGTGCTGCATTGTTTACCCTCGCACGGATGTATGAGCGACGTATTTTTATTCCGGCGGAAAGTGACGCCCAGCGACTGGAAGAGCATGAGCAGTTTAACCGCAAGATAGTCGCCTCTGCGCCTGTGGGGATCTGCATTTTGCGAACTGTCGATGGCGTTAATATTTTGAGTAACGAACTGGCGCATACCTATCTCAACATGCTTACGCATGAGGATCGCCAACGGCTGACGCAAATTATTTGTGGCCAGCAGGTCAATTTTGTTGATGTCCTTACCAGTAACAATACCAACCTGCAAATCAGCTTTGTTCATTCGCGCTATCGTAATGAAAACGTGGCAATTTGCGTACTGGTCGATGTGTCTTCACGTGTGAAGATGGAAGAGTCGCTGCAAGAAATGGCGCAGGCAGCAGAACAGGCGAGCCAGTCAAAATCGATGTTCCTTGCTACCGTTAGCCACGAACTGCGAACGCCGCTGTATGGCATTATCGGCAACCTGGATCTATTACAAACCAAAGAGTTACCAAAAGGTGTTGACCGTCTGGTGACGGCAATGAATAACTCTTCCAGCCTGTTATTGAAAATTATTAGCGACATTCTCGATTTCTCGAAGATTGAATCGGAACAGTTGAAAATCGAACCACGCGAGTTTTCACCGCGCGAAGTCATGAACCACATCACCTCCAACTATTTGCCGCTGGTGGTACGCAAGCAACTTGGTTTGTACTGTTTTATTGAGCCAGATGTACCGATGGCGCTCAATGGCGACCCAATGCGCTTACAGCAGGTGATCTCCAACCTGTTGAGTAATGCCATTAAATTTACCGATACCGGCTGCATTGTTCTGCATGTTCGCGTTGATGGTGATTATCTTTCTATTCGCGTACGCGATACCGGGGTGGGCATTCCAGCTAAAGAAGTGGTGCGGTTATTTGATCCGTTCTTCCAGGTAGGGACGGGCGTACAGCGTAACTTCCAGGGTACTGGTCTGGGGCTGGCGATTTGTGAAAAACTGATCAGCATGATGGACGGTGACATCTCGGTGGATTCTGAACCGGGAATGGGCAGCCAGTTTACCGTGCGTATTCCGTTGTATGGCGCTCAGTACCCGCAGAAAAAAGGCGTCGAAGGGTTGAGTGGTAAACGCTGCTGGTTGGCGGTCCGCAATGCGTCGCTCTGTCAGTTCCTGGAAACCAGTTTGCAGCGCAGCGGCATAGTCGTTGCAACATACGAAGGGCAGGAACCGACTCCCGAAGATGTGTTGATCACCGATGATGTGGTGAGTAAAAAATGGCAGGGCAGGGCGGTTGTGACTTTCTGTCGTCGCCATATCGGTATCCCTCTGGAGAAAGCGCCTGGTGAATGGGTACACAGTGTGGCAGCCCCGCACGAGCTACCGGCATTGCTGGCGCGCATCTATCTGATAGAATTGGAGAGCGACGATCCTGCTAACTCTCTGCCGTCGACCGACAAAGTGGTCAGCAATAACGACGATATGATGATTCTGGTCGTAGACGATCATCCAATTAACCGTCGTCTGTTGGCCGATCAGCTTGGATCGTTGGGCTATCAGTGTAAGACGGCGAATGATGGTGTTGATGCACTTAATGTCCTTAGTAAGAATCACATTGATATAGTGCTAAGTGATGTCAACATGCCGAATATGGATGGTTACCGGTTAACGCAACGTATCCGCCAGTTGGGACTGACGTTGCCGGTAATAGGGGTAACGGCCAATGCGTTGGCTGAAGAGAAACAGCGGTGTCTGGAGTCCGGTATGGATAGCTGTCTGTCTAAGCCAGTGACGTTGGATGTCATCAAACAGACGCTGACGATGTATGCGGAAAGGGTCAGGAAAGCGCGGGAATCGTAGACCGGATAAGGCGTTTACGCTGCATCCGGTAATCGGTGCAAATGCCAGATGCGACGCTGATGCGTCTTATCTGGCCTACCTTATTGTAATCCATTGAAATAATGGAATTTGTAGGCCGGATAAGGCGTTTACGCTGCATCCGGTAATCAGTGCAAATGCCAGATGCGACGCTGATGCGTCTTATCTGGCCTACATTATCGTAATCCATTGAAATAATGGAATTTGTAGGCCGGATAAGGCGTTTACGCTGCATCCGGCAATCGGTGCAAGTGCCAGATGCGACGCTGGCGCGTCTTATCTGGCCTACAGGTGATTACTCTTTATCCGCCGGACTTAACGTCACAGAAGAGAGATAATTCAACAGAGCGATATCGTTCTCGACACCCAGCTTCATCATTGCGGATTTTTTCTGGCTACTGATGGTTTTAATGCTTCGGTTCAGCTTTTTAGCAATCTCGGTAACCAGGAAGCCTTCGGCAAACAGGCGCAGAACTTCACTCTCTTTTGGTGAGAGGCGCTTGTCACCGTAACCGCCAGCACTGATTTTCTCTAACAGCCGAGAAACGCTTTCTGGAGTAAATTTCTTACCTTTTTGTAGCGCGGCGAGGGCTTTCGGCAGGTCGGTCGGCGCGCCTTGTTTCAGAACGATCCCTTCGATATCCAGGTCCAGTACCGCGCTAAGAATGGCCGGGTTGTTGTTCATGGTCAGAACAATAATCGACAAACTTGGGAAGTGGCGCTTGATGTACTTGATTAAGGTTATGCCATCGCCGTATTTATCGCCTGGCATGGAGAGATCGGTAATCAAAACATGCGCATCCAGCTTCGGCAGGTTATTGATCAGTGCTGTAGAGTCCTCAAATTCGCCGACAACATTCACCCACTCGATTTGCTCAAGTGATTTGCGAATACCGAACAAGACTATCGGATGGTCATCAGCAATAATTACGTTCATATTGTTCATGTAATAGGCTACCTTGCTACAGCAAGCTCTTGACATAGCTGTCAATGTCGCTGATGTATTTTTCTATTCCTGGGACATCCTTCTCGCGAATGAGATGTTCCAGCGTTTCACATAACTGCTTGCCGGGTACCAGATTAAGCATGGCAAACACGCCTTTCAGACGATGAGCCGTTTGGGCTAACGCAGCAAAGTCACTGGTTGCTGCCTCAGTATATAGCCTCTTAACATCATCCGGTACTGTGTCTACAAAGAGCGCATAATAGCCGCTGGCATGGAGTTGTGCATTTTCATCTCCGCCCAGAGGCGATTCTGTCACCTCTTCCTGCGCTAGTTGCACTTCGATCAATTGTAAGACCGCTTCCTGCATAGCGTTGCTCATATTGAAGTTGACGCACAATTGACCAGGTCCAATTTCCCGTACGCCAGACTCATCATCGCTTAAAAGCAAGCCAGAGGCAGTAAGATTAGACGGATTATCCGTTAAAAAGATATCATAATCTTGACTAATTAATCTTTCATCCGGTGTGATGCAGGTTGCCCCCCAATTTTCTAACTGGCGAGTGACAATATTCCGAATTTCTGCGGAAGTTATGTCCATCATCACGCTAACATCATCCAGTAAACGCTCTTCTTCCTCTTCTACTTCCGGTTCCGCAGTAGGCATTTTGATATGCACGGAATAACGTGTACCAAGCTCGTCGCGCGTTTTGATGTTTAAATGACCGCCTAGCTTACGCGCCAGTTGATCGCTCAACCAGAATGCTAACGGATCCGCCTTACCGTAGCGATCGCTTTGGGTCTGGTTGATGAACGGGAAGTGCAAATTATCCATTTCATGAATACTTATGCCATCTCCGGTGTCCAGAATGCGGAAAGTCAGACGTTCTTCGGAAGATTCGTCCTGGTCAACCTCAAGGGTAATTTTCCCCATTTGCGTTGAGGTGACAGCATATTGCATCAGTAACAGCAAAATACGGCGTAGGGCATCGCGATCGCCACAGCGCATATCGTGTGCTTTTAGATGATTGTTAATCAATAACTGCAAACCTTTACGCTTGATGGCTGGCAACACGGAAGGCACGACTTCATCAATTAAATCCTGCACGGAGAAAAGTTCGCTCTCGCTTTTCCAGCTATCGTCGGCAAGCATATTGGCTAACTGGATTTCATCGACCAGGCGCACCAGCACATCAGCCTGATTCGCCAGTTGTTTGCTTTCCGGTGTGTTGAGTTTGGCTGCGCTTGCCGCCAGGGAGCGTGCAGGTTCTTTTAGTGCATCGCCAATATTTTTCATAAAGGCCATCCGGCCTTGCTGATTTTTCTCGTACAGACGCTGCGCCTGCTTGAGTTTCTTGTTCACCAGTACTTCGCGATCTTGATCGCGAATAATGAAGATTTGTGTACGCGGCGCGACCTGGCTGCGGAACATACGAATCTCATACAGTTCGTTATTGATCGTCGCCTGAATGATGCCCTGATGCTGCTCTGCCATAGTGGTGATGTTTTGCAGATTCAAATGCGGCAGCAGGTGGTCGGCAATTTTGTTGCTTATTACTGTGCGATTCGATTCCTGATCGTGAACCAGCAGGCCGAGTGGCAGCAGTGACACGATCTCTTCATTGATGGCCCGCAAAACGCGCAGTTCATTGTTCACTGCCGTGCTGGGTACGCTTTCGGTAGTGCGGCCAGAGAAATGGCGGAAGGTGGTATAGCCAAACAGCGCCAGCGCCAGCAAACCGATGTTCAGCAGCAGCGGCAGGAGAATGTTTTGCAACGTATCCAGCAGCAATGTGCCATAAGGAACCTGCCAGACCAGACGCATATCCGTGGAGTTTAGCGCCGAAGAGATTTCAATCTTCGAACTATTAAAGTGGATACTGACGCTATCCGTGGCTTCTTTCTCATTATTATTGGTTCCCGCAGCTGTCGCGTCTGGCTCCAGACGGAAACTATCCAGCGGCATCCCCGGCGGGATCAAATCATTAATAGGCAGATCAAAAGCGACTACCGTCGCCAGATGCCCCGGCTGGTTAAAGGTGGTGCGCAGGGTAAAATAATGGCCGTTCTGCCAGGCCAGGCGGCGCAGGTTAGAAAAACTTTCGCGTTCATCCAGGGCGTTGGCCTGTTGCAACATCTCTGCGCGACGAGAATCAACAATGTCACTGACGGTCGACTCTTTAAATCCCGAGGTGAGATCTTTGAGCGGTAGGGTGGAGATCAAAACCAGGCTGTTATCCTGACCGTTCAGATAGTACATCGACCAGGGGACATTCTCTGCGCCCCATAATGTGTCCAGGTAAGTGGACATTCTTTGGGTCATTTCAAGCGTTGAGTTGTCGTGGGAACCAAAGATCAGGGCTTCCGTTTTGCGGCGCGGTTTTTCCAGATAATAGACATCCTGTTTCAGGCGCGTCTCCTGCAACCCTTCGCTGGAGGTGGTAGAGGCCGTCGCGGCAATGTTGTCGTAGATTTGCCAGGTCACATAACGCCATGTATCGACGCGCTTTTGTATGGCATGGGTAATATCAACGATTTGGTAGCTTTTATCTTTCAGCCAGGCGTTAACGGCGCTTTGTACCATTACACCCATCGTCACCAGTAACACGATGATCAGCAGTAAAAAGAAGCGGGTAATGCTCCCCGGTAGGAGTGAAAAGCGGGTCGTGGCCGTTGTCTCTTTCTGACGCATTCGTGTTTATGACCTGTTAAAACTTCGCAAAGTGATAGGGCAGTATAAAGGGTACAGTGTGAAATTCCAGACTCTTACCTGATTGATGTTAAGGCATTAGCCGACGATATTTCACATTTTGCGCTGCGGTAAATAAATGTACAAATGCGTTGTTAATGTACAAATAACCCACAGGCGTGAAGAAAATTATCAGGAAAATAGCGCAGATAGATTTTGTCGGTAATTGTTGTCGTTTTTTACGAAATAGTTAACGATTGTTATAATTTTGCTGCGGTAGCACAGGAAAATAAAAGATGTGTAAAGAAGGGTAAAAAAAACCGGATGCGATGCATCCGGTCGAAATAGGGGTAAACAGACATTCAGAAATGAATGACGGTAATAAATAAAGTTAATGATGATAGCGAGACATATTTTAGTTGCGAGTGAAGAATTTGTTTTAACATTCAGTGCGGTCAAAGACTTAAGATTAAGTTATTGTTTTAAAGGTCGAAATAATCTTACTTGATGTTTAGTGCGTTATTTGCTCAACCATTAGAATTTGAAAAAGTTCCATCATATTTACATTTTGAAATACCTATGTGGATATTTGAAACATCTTAAAAGTTTTAGTATCATATTCGTGTTGGATTATTCTGCATTTTTGGGGAGAATGGACCTGCCGACTGATTAATGAGGGTTAATCAGTATGCAGTGGCATAAAAAAGCAAATAAAGGCATATAACAGAGGGTTAATAACATGAAAGTTAAAGTACTGTCCCTCCTGGTCCCAGCTCTGCTGGTAGCAGGCGCAGCAAATGCTGCTGAAGTTTACAACAAAGACGGCAACAAATTAGATCTGTACGGTAAAGTTGACGGCCTGCACTATTTCTCTGACGACAAGTCTGTAGATGGCGACCAGACCTACATGCGTCTTGGCTTCAAAGGTGAAACTCAGGTTACTGACCAGCTGACCGGTTACGGCCAGTGGGAATATCAGATCCAGGGCAACGCTCCGGAAAGCGAAAACAACTCCTGGACCCGTGTGGCATTTGCTGGTCTGAAATTCCAGGACATCGGTTCTTTCGACTACGGTCGTAACTACGGCGTTGTTTACGACGTAACTTCCTGGACCGACGTACTGCCAGAATTCGGTGGCGACACCTACGGTTCTGACAACTTCATGCAGCAGCGTGGTAACGGCTTCGCGACCTACCGTAACACCGACTTCTTCGGTCTGGTTGACGGCCTGAACTTTGCAGTTCAGTACCAGGGCAAAAACGGTAGCGTAAGCGGCGAAGGCATGACCAACAACGGTCGTGGCGCTCTGCGTCAGAACGGCGACGGTGTCGGCGGTTCTATCACTTATGATTACGAAGGCTTCGGTATCGGTGCTGCAGTTTCCAGCTCCAAACGTACTGATGATCAGAACAGCATTGCTTACATCGGTAACGGCGACCGTGCTGAAACTTACACTGGTGGTCTGAAATACGACGCTAACAACATCTACCTGGCTGCTCAGTACACCCAGACCTACAACGCAACTCGCGTAGGTTCCCTGGGTTGGGCGAACAAAGCACAGAACTTCGAAGCTGTTGCTCAGTACCAGTTCGACTTCGGTCTGCGTCCGTCTGTAGCATACCTGCAGTCTAAAGGTAAAAACCTGGGTGTCGTTGCTGGTCGTAACTACGACGACGAAGATATCCTGAAATATGTTGATGTTGGTGCTACCTACTACTTCAACAAAAACATGTCCACCTACGTTGACTACAAAATCAACCTGCTGGACGACAACCAGTTCACCCGCGCTGCTGGCATCAACACTGATGACATCGTAGCTCTGGGTCTGGTTTACCAGTTCTAATCTCGATTTATATCGAACAAAGGGCCTGCGGGCCCTTTTTTCATTGTTTTCAGCGTACAAACGCAGTCTTTTGGTGTACTCTTGCGACCGTTCGCATGAGGATAATCACGTATGGAAATGAACTTTACCCGTGTGGCATTGCTGGCTGCCGCGCTCTTGTTTGTTGGTTGCGATCAAAAACCACAACCCGCCAAACCCAACGCTCCTGAAGTTACCGTTCTTGAAGGCAAAACCATGGGAACCTTCTGGCGTGCCAGCGTCCCGGGCATTGACGCCAAACGCAGTGCCGAGCTCAAAGAGAAGATTCAGATCCAGCTGGACGCTGACGATCAGCTGCTTTCGACCTATAAAAAAGACTCCGCGCTGATGCGCTTTAACGACTCGCAAAGCCTGACACCGTGGCCGGTAAATGAAGCGATGGCGGATATCGTCACTACCTCGCTACGTATTGGCGCAAAGACCGATGGCGCGATGGATATTACCGTCGGGCCACTGGTGAATTTGTGGGGCTTTGGCCCGGAACAACAACCGGTACAAATTCCGAGCCAGGAACAGATTGATGCAATGAAAGCCAAAACCGGCTTGCAGCACCTGACGGTCATCAATCAGTATCATCAGCAGTACCTGCAAAAAGATCTTCCGGATTTATATGTCGATCTCTCCACCGTCGGCGAAGGCTATGCAGCCGATCATCTGGCACGCTTAATGGAGCAGGAAGGTATTTCCCGCTATCTGGTGTCGGTGGGGGGCGCGCTGAACAGCCGTGGTATGAACGGTGAAGGCCAACCGTGGCGAGTGGCGATTCAAAAACCAACCGATAAAGAAAACGCAGTTCAGGCGGTGGTGGATATCAACGGCCACGGTATCAGCACCTCAGGCAGCTACCGCAACTATTACGAACTGGACGGCGAACGCCTTTCCCATGTTATCGATCCGCAAACCGGACGACCTATCGAACATAATCTGGTGTCCGTGACGGTGATTGCTCCGACGGCGCTGGAAGCCGACGCCTGGGATACAGGTCTGATGGTGCTCGGGCCAGAGAAAGCCAAAGAAGTCGTTCGCCGGGAAGGGCTGGCGGTTTATATGATCACCAAAGAAGGTGATAGTTTTAAAACCTGGATGTCGCCGCAGTTTAAAAGCTTCCTGGTGAGCGAAAAAAATTAAAGCGCAAGATTGTTGGTTTTTGCGTGATGGTGACCGGGCAGACTAAAGGCTATCCTTAACCAGGGAGCTGATTATGAAAAACGCCACACGCTTAACTGACGATCAACGCTGGCAATCCGTCTTAGCCCGCGACCCACACGCCGACGGCGAATTTGTTTTCGCCGTGCGTACCACGGGGATCTTTTGCCGCCCGTCTTGCCGAGCCAGACATGCCTTGCGGGAAAACGTCTCCTTCTACGCAAATGCCAGTGAGGCACTTGCCGCCGGATTTCGCCCCTGCAAACGCTGCCAACCTGATAAAGCCAACGCCCAGCAGCATCGGTTGGATAAAATCACCCACGCGTGTCGACTGCTGGAACAGGAAACACCTGTAACGCTGGAAGCCTTAGCCGACCAGGTGGCGATGAGTCCATTCCATCTGCATCGTTTATTTAAAGCCACCACCGGAATGACGCCAAAAGCCTGGCAACAGGCCTGGCGCGCTCGTCGCTTGCGCGAATCGCTGGCGAAAGGGGAGAGCGTCACCCAGGCGATTCTGAACGCTGGATTCCCCGACGGCAGCAGTTACTACCGCAAAGCTGACGAAACGTTGGGCATGACGGCCAAACAGTTTCGTCACGGTGGCGAAAACCTGGCGGTGCGTTATGCGCTGGCCGATTGTGAACTGGGGCGTTGCCTGGTGGCGGAAAGCGAGCGGGGGATTTGCGCGATTCTGCTGGGCGACGATGACGGGACGTTGATTAGCGAACTCTGTCAGATGTTTCCTGCCGCTGACAACGCGCCGGCGGATCCGATATTTCAGCAACATATACGTGAGGTTATCGCCAGCCTCAATAACCGCGATACGCCGCTGACGTTACCGCTGGATATTCGCGGCACCGCTTTTCAGCAACAAGTCTGGCAGGCGCTACGCACTATACCTTGTGGTGAAACGGTGAGTTACCAGCAATTGGCGAACGCGATTGGCAAACCGAAAGCCGTTCGCGCCGTAGCCAGCGCCTGTGCCGCCAATAGATTAGCTATTATTATCCCTTGTCATCGGGTAGTACGCGGTGATGGCACACTTTCTGGTTACCGCTGGGGCGTGTCGCGCAAAGCGCACTTGCTGCGCCGCGAAGCTGAACATGAGGAGAGGTAATGTTGGATCTGTTTGCTGATGCTGAACCGTGGCACGAATCGCTGGCTTCCGGCGCGGTGATTTTGCGCCGTTTTGCTTTTAACGTAGCGGAACAACTGATGCACGATCTCAGTGGCATTGCCAGCCAGTCGCCGTTTCGCCAGATGGTCACTCCTGGCGGATATACCATGTCGGTGGCGATGACCAACTGCGGGCATCTGGGCTGGACGACCCATCGGCAAGGTTATCTCTATTCGCCCATTGATCCGCAAACAAATCAACCATGGCCCGCCATGCCGCAGAGTTTTCATAATTTATGTCAACGTGCGGCTACGGCGGCGGGCTATCCAGATTTCCAGCCTGACGCTTGCCTTATCAACCGCTACGCCCCGGGCGCGAAACTGTCGCTGCATCAGGATAAAGATGAACCGGATTTGCGCGCGCCGATTGTTTCTGTTTCTCTGGGCTTACCCGCGATTTTTCAATTTGGCGGCCTGAAACGAAATGATCCGCTCACACGTTTGTTGCTGGAACATGGCGATGTGGTGGTGTGGGGCGGTGAATCACGGCTGTTTTATCACGGTATTCAACCACTAAAAGCTGGGTTTCATCCACTCACCGCCGACTGCCGCTACAACCTGACCTTCCGTCAGGCAGGTAAAAAAGAATAAAAATAAGAATTATTATTGCTGTGTGCGCGGAGATGTTTAAACTGCGGGCTGTAATTCATTGTCCGGGTTTTCTGCATGGAACTTCTTGTACTTGTCTGGCGGCAGTATCGCTGGCCATTTATCAGTGTGATGGCGCTAAGCCTCGCCAGTGCGGCTTTAGGCATTGGCTTAATTGCTTTTATCAATCAGCGCCTTATCGAAACGGCGGATACCAGTCTGCTGGTGTTGCCGGAGTTTCTGGGATTATTGCTGCTGTTGATGGCAGTCACTCTCGGATCGCAACTGGCACTTACTACGCTGGGCCATCACTTCGTTTACCGACTGCGTAGCGAATTTATTAAGCGGATACTGGATACCCACGTCGAGCGTATCGAACAACTTGGTAGCGCCTCGTTGCTGGCGGGGTTAACCAGCGATGTGCGCAATATCACCATTGCTTTTGTACGTCTGCCGGAACTGGTGCAGGGGATCATTCTCACTATCGGTTCAGCGGCGTATCTCTGGATGTTGTCGGGCAAAATGTTGCTGGTAACGGCTATCTGGATGGCAGTCACCATCTGGGGTGGTTTTGTACTGGTGGCGCGGGTGTACAAACATATGGCGACCCTGCGTGAAACCGAAGACAAGCTGTACACGGATTTTCAAACCGTACTCGAAGGGCGCAAAGAGCTGACTCTGAACCGGGAACGCGCCGAGTATGTGTTTAACAACCTCTACATCCCCGATGCGCAAGAGTATCGCCACCATATTATCCGCGCAGACACCTTCCATCTTAGCGCCGTGAACTGGTCAAACATCATGATGCTGGGCGCAATCGGCCTGGTGTTCTGGATGGCGAACAGTCTCGGTTGGGCTGATACCAACGTTGCCGCGACCTATTCGTTGACGTTGTTATTCCTGCGTACGCCGCTGCTTTCGGCGGTTGGCGCATTACCGACGCTGCTGACGGCGCAGGTGGCGTTTAACAAGCTGAACAAATTCGCGCTCGCACCTTTCAAAGCGGAGTTTCCGCGTCCGCAGGCGTTTCCCAACTGGCAAACGCTTGAGCTGCGTAATGTTACGTTTAGCTATCAGGATAACGCGTTTTCCGTTGGGCCGATTAACCTCACCATTAAACGTGGCGAACTGCTGTTTCTGATTGGTGGCAATGGTAGCGGCAAATCGACGCTGGCGATGTTGCTGACGGGGTTGTATCAGCCGCAAAATGGCGAAATCTTGCTGGATGGCAAACCTGTCAGCGGTGAGAAACCGGAAGATTATCGCAAACTGTTTTCGGCGGTGTTTACCGATGTCTGGCTGTTTGATCAACTGCTGGGGCCGGAAGGTAAACCTGCTAACCCGCAACTGGTTGAGAAGTGGCTGGCGCAGCTGAAAATGGGTCATAAGCTTGAGTTAAGTAACGGGCGTATTGTTAACCTGAAGTTATCGAAAGGGCAGAAAAAGCGCGTGGCGCTGTTGCTGGCTCTGGCAGAAGAACGCGATATTATTCTGCTGGATGAATGGGCGGCGGATCAGGATCCACATTTCCGCCGTGAGTTTTATCAGGTGCTGCTGCCGCTGATGCAGGAGATGGGGAAAACTATTTTCGCCATCAGTCATGATGACCATTACTTTATCCACGCCGACCGCCTGCTGGAAATGCGCAACGGGCAACTTAGCGAGCTGACGGGCGCAGAGCGCGATGCTGCTTCTCGTGATGCCGTTGCCCGGACGGCATAATATTACGACGCTGACCTGGCGGACTGCTGCCGCCAGGTCAATATTCTAAAAATCCCTTCATTTCTAATAACC
Source organism: Escherichia sp. E3659 (assembly GCF_005781135.1). Taxonomy (NCBI): domain Bacteria; kingdom Pseudomonadati; phylum Pseudomonadota; class Gammaproteobacteria; order Enterobacterales; family Enterobacteriaceae; genus Escherichia; species Escherichia sp. E3659. The sequence goes on from NZ_VATQ01000008.1 coordinate 160,264, forward strand.
CTATAATTAATCAACGAAATTATAATGTTTCTAAAATTAGAATATAATTTATAAACATTATTTAAATGTTGTTACTTAAGTGTTACCGTTGATGCCGCGCAAATCTCACCTGCAATAAAGCGACTAAAAGTAAGGCATTAACAAGATGAAAAAAGTGACTGCCATGCTCTTCTCGATGGCCGTGGGGCTTAATGCCGTTTCGATGGCGGCAAAAGCGAAAGCGTCCGAGGAGCAGGAAACTGATGTACTGTTGATTGGCGGCGGCATTATGAGCGCCACGTTGGGGACCTATTTACGGGAGCTGGAGCCTGAATGGTCGATGACCATGGTGGAGCGCCTGGAAGGTGTTGCGCAGGAGAGTTCGAACGGCTGGAACAACGCCGGAACCGGGCATTCTGCGTTGATGGAGCTGAACTACACCCCGCAAAACGCCGATGGTAGCATCAGTATCGAAAAAGCAGTCGCCATTAACGAAGCATTCCAGATTTCCCGCCAGTTCTGGGCGCACCAGGTCGAGCGCGGCGTGCTGCGTACCCCGCGCTCATTTATTAACACCGTTCCGCACATGAGCTTTGTCTGGGGCGAGGATAACGTCAACTTCCTGCGCGCCCGTTACGCGGCCTTGCAACAAAGTTCGTTGTTCCGCGGTATGCGTTACTCTGAAGATCACGCGCAGATCAAAGAGTGGGCACCGTTAGTGATGGAAGGGCGCGATCCGCAACAGAAAGTGGCAGCCACGCGTACGGAAATTGGTACCGATGTGAACTACGGCGAGATCACCCGCCAGTTAATTGCTTCCTTGCAGAAAAAATCTAACTTCTCTCTGCAACTCAGTAGCGAAGTCCGTGGCCTCAAACGTAATGACGACAACACCTGGACCGTCACCATTGCCGATCTGAAAAATGGCACTGTACAGAACATCCGCGCGAAATTTGTCTTTATCGGCGCGGGCGGTGCGGCGCTGAAGCTTTTGCAAGAATCCGGTATCCCGGAAGCGAAAGAGTACGCAGGTTTCCCGGTGGGCGGACAGTTCCTTGTCTCGGAAAACCCTGACGTGGTTAACCATCATCTGGCGAAGGTCTACGGTAAAGCCTCCGTGGGTGCACCGCCGATGTCGGTTCCGCATATTGACACCCGAGTTCTGGATGGTAAACGCGTGGTGCTTTTCGGGCCATTTGCTACTTTCTCAACCAAATTCCTCAAAAACGGTTCGCTGTGGGATCTGATGAGTTCCACCACAACGTCAAACGTGATGCCGATGATGCACGTTGGGCTGGATAATTTCGATCTGGTGAAATATCTGGTGAGTCAGGTGATGTTGAGTGAAGAGGATCGTTTTGCAGCGTTGAAAGAGTACTATCCGCAGGCGAAAAAAGAGGACTGGCGTTTGTGGCAAGCGGGGCAGCGCGTACAGATTATCAAGCGTGATGCCGAGAAAGGTGGCGTACTGCGTCTGGGAACAGAAGTGGTCAGTGACCAGCAAGGAACCATTGCTGCGCTGCTGGGGGCATCGCCAGGGGCGTCAACCGCTGCGCCGATTATGTTGGATCTGCTGGAAAAAGTATTTGGCGATCGCGTTTCCAGCCCGCAATGGCAGGCGACGTTGAAAGCGATCGTTCCGTCCTATGGACGTAAGCTGAATGGTGATGTGGCGGCAACAGAACGTGAGTTGCAGTACACCAGCGAAGTGCTGGGGCTGAAATACGACAAGCCGCAGGCGGCAGACAGTACGCCGAAACCGCAGTTGAAACCGCAACCCGTTCAAAAAGAAGTCGCGGATATTGCATTGTAATGATGTGCCACATCCGGCATGGTATGCCGGATGTGGCGTAGGCCTGATAAGACGCGTCAGCGTCGCATCAGGCAACCGGCTCGGGCGTTGGATGTCGGTGCGGTGTAACCGCCTTATCCGACCTGGCGGTTGCAGCACTTAACCGCGGCGTAGGCCTGATAAGACGCGCCAGCGTCGCATCAGGCAACCGGCTCGGACGTTAGATGCCGGATGCGGCGTAACCGTCTTATCCGACCTGGCGGTTGCAGCACTTCACCGCGGCGTAGGCCTGATAAGACGCGTCAGCGTCGCATCAGGCAACCGGCTCGGACGTTGGATGTCGGATGCGGCGTAACCGCCTTATCCGACCTGGCGGTTGCAGCACTTCACCGCGGCGTAGGCCTGATAAGACGCGTCAGCGTCGCATCAGGCACCGGCTCGGACGTTAGATGCCGGATGCGGTGTAACCGCCTTATCCGACCGACGGTCGGTACGCTGTGTTTAGCGAACTACCGCGTTGTCAATCTTCTCTTCCGCCTTCCAGATGCGGTACTTCACATCTACATTGTCTGGCGTATACACCACGATCGGCAGCTTGCTGTTGTAACGCAGCATTCCGGCATCGCCCAGATACGCGGTGACAAATTTCTTCTCTTTTTTGCCATCCGGGCAGGCCATCATCGTGGAAACCGGGGAGCTAACTTTATCAAAGACATAATAATCATAGCCCCAGCCTTCCAGTGTTTTGCTTTCCAGTTTCCCGCCGAGACGATGCAGATTGCAGTCAACTTCCAGCGTCTGACCGATTAACAGTTCTACTTTCAGGGTAGATTCATCTTCTTGCGGGGTTAACTGAATCACCTGACGCTTCATCCCTTTTTCAGCTTGCGGATAAGGGGCGATTTTTTCCAGTGGCTGGACGCTTTCTGCCGCCCAGGCTGAAGTTGTGGCGAAAGCGGCAAACAATACTGCAGGTAGAATGGTCTTCATTTTTGCTTTCCTTCTTCATTTATAGGTTTTCACCGATGATGTCGCTGAAGGTTAACATATTCATCAGATTTATTAATTTGCTTTATGAATAATGCATAGAATATTCAGACAACTTTACCTTATCTTTTGGAGTTATATGCTGATGGATGGCGAAGCCTGGAGAAATATCTTTGGTGAATTTATCGCTATGTAAAATTGTTTATAACCGGTTGAAATGTGAATAAAAGCCCATTTTTTCCAGCCTTCCCGCCACTCTTTTGATCCTGCTACAGGTTTTACCCCGATCGGGGTATGCATCTTTGACACATCCTTTAATATCTTAGCGCCTATAAAAATGGCTTATTAATTACGCGGTTTCTTTGGTCGCTCTCAATTTTCAGAGCGCGTTAATGATGGAAGGTCAATGTGAAGATTGATGCATCCCGTCGGGGCATACTCACTGGTCGCTGGCGCAAAGCCAGTAACGGTATCCGTCCGCCCTGGTCCGGTGATGAATCTCATTTTCTGACCCATTGCACCCGCTGCGATGCCTGTATTAATGCTTGTGAAAACAACATTCTGCAACGCGGCGCGGGTGGCTATCCGAGCGTTAATTTCAAAAATAACGAGTGCAGCTTCTGTTACGCCTGCGCGCAGGCTTGCCCCGAATCGCTATTTTCTCCGCGCCACACCAGGGCCTGGGATTTGCAGTTCACTATTGGGGACGCGTGCCTGGCGTATCAGTCAGTTGAATGCCGCCGCTGTCAGGATAGCTGTGAGCCAATGGCAATTATCTTTCGCCCGACGCTCTCCGGGATCTACCAGCCGCAACTTAATAGCCAATTTTGCAACGGATGTGGAGCATGTGCAGCCAGTTGTCCGGTATCAGCCATAACTGCGGAGTATCTCCATGCACACTAACTGGCAAGTTTGCAGCCTGGTCGTGCAGGCCAAAAGCGAACGAATTTCAGACATCAGCACTCAACTGAACGCCTTTCCCGGCTGTGAAGTTGCTGTCAGCGACGCGCCGAGCGGTCAGTTGATTGTGGTGGTGGAAGCAGAAGACAGCGAAACGCTGATCCAAACCATTGAGTCAGTACGCAACGTAGAGGGCGTGCTGGCGGTGTCGCTGGTTTATCACCAGCAGGAAGAGCAAGGTGAGGAAACACCATGAAACTCAGTCGTCGTAGCTTTATGAAAGCTAACGCCGTTGCGGCCGCTGCGGCGGCTGCCGGTCTCAGCGTGCCGGGCGTTGCCCGCGCCGTTGTTGGTCAGCAGGAAGCCATTAAATGGGATAAAGCGCCGTGCCGTTTCTGCGGTACCGGTTGCGGCGTTCTGGTCGGAACGCAAGCAGGGCGTGTGGTGGCCTGTCAGGGCGACCCGGATGCACCGGTTAACCGTGGTCTGAACTGCATTAAGGGCTATTTCCTGCCCAAAATCATGTACGGTAAAGACCGTTTGACGCAGCCGCTTCTGCGTATGAAAAACGGTAAATATGACAAAGAAGGCGAATTTACCCCAATCACCTGGGATCAGGCCTTCGATGTGATGGAAGAGAAATTCAAAACCGCCCTGAAAGAAAAAGGGCCGGAATCGATCGGTATGTTCGGTTCTGGTCAGTGGACTATCTGGGAAGGTTATGCCGCGTCCAAGCTGTTTAAAGCGGGCTTCCGCTCGAACAACATCGACCCGAACGCGCGTCACTGTATGGCGTCGGCAGTAGTTGGCTTTATGCGTACCTTTGGTATGGATGAGCCGATGGGCTGCTATGACGATATCGAACAGGCTGACGCGTTTGTGCTGTGGGGCGCGAACATGGCGGAGATGCACCCGATTCTCTGGTCGCGCATCACTAACCGTCGTCTCTCTAACCAGAACGTCACCGTGGCGGTGCTTTCTACCTACCAGCATCGTAGCTTCGAGCTGGCGGATAACGGCATCATCTTTACGCCGCAATCTGACCTGGTGATCCTGAACTACATCGCCAACTATATCATTCAAAACAATGCGATAAATCAGGACTTCTTCAGCAAGCACGTTAACCTGCGCAAAGGGGCGACGGACATCGGCTACGGTTTACGTCCGACCCATCCGCTGGAAAAAGCAGCGAAGAATCCGGGTTCTGACGCCTCCGAACCGATGAGCTTCGAAGATTACAAAGCCTTCGTTGCCGAATATACGCTGGAAAAAACCGCTGAAATGACCGGCGTGCCGAAAGACCAGTTAGAACAACTGGCGCAGCTGTATGCCGATCCGAACAAGAAAGTCATCTCCTACTGGACGATGGGCTTCAACCAGCATACCCGTGGCGTGTGGGCCAACAACCTGGTCTACAACCTGCACCTGCTGACCGGCAAAATCTCCCAGCCGGGTTGCGGTCCGTTCTCCCTGACCGGGCAGCCTTCCGCGTGTGGTACTGCGCGTGAAGTGGGCACCTTTGCTCACCGTCTGCCTGCGGACATGGTGGTGACTAACGAGAAACACCGTGATATCTGCGAGAAAAAGTGGAATATCCCGAGCGGCACCATTCCGGCGAAAATCGGTCTGCACGCGGTGGCACAAGACCGTGCGCTGAAAGACGGCAAGCTGAATGTTTACTGGACCATGTGTACCAACAACATGCAGGCCGGGCCGAACATTAATGAAGAGCGTATGCCGGGCTGGCGCGATCCGCGCAACTTCATCATCGTCTCCGATCCGTATCCGACAGTCAGTGCGCTGGCCGCCGACTTGATCCTGCCGACCGCAATGTGGGTAGAGAAAGAGGGTGCTTACGGTAACGCCGAACGCCGTACTCAGTTCTGGCGTCAGCAGGTGCAGGCACCAGGCGAAGCGAAATCGGATCTCTGGCAGTTAGTCCAGTTCTCCCGCCGCTTCAAAACCGAAGAAGTATGGCCGGAAGAGCTGCTGGCGAAGAAACCGGAACTGCGTGGCAAAACGCTGTACGAAGTTCTGTATGCCACCCCCGAAGTGAGCAAATTCCCGGTATCCGAACTGGCGGAAGATCAGCTGAACGATGAATCCCGCGAGCTGGGCTTCTATCTGCAAAAAGGGCTGTTCGAAGAGTACGCATGGTTTGGTCGCGGTCACGGTCACGATCTCGCGCCGTTCGATGACTACCACAAAGCGCGCGGTCTGCGCTGGCCGGTGGTGAACGGTAAAGAAACGCAGTGGCGTTACAGTGAAGGTAACGACCCGTACGTGAAAGCGGGCGAAGGCTATAAGTTCTACGGTAAACCGGATGGCAAAGCGGTGATCTTCGCGCTGCCGTTCGAACCGGCGGCGGAAGCACCGGATGAAGAGTACGACCTGTGGCTCTCTACCGGACGCGTTCTGGAGCACTGGCACACCGGCAGTATGACTCGCCGTGTACCGGAACTGCACCGCGCCTTCCCGGAAGCGGTCCTGTTTATTCACCCGCTGGATGCGAAAGCGCGCGATCTGCGTCGTGGCGACAAAGTGAAAGTGGTTTCTCGCCGTGGCGAAGTGATCTCGATTGTCGAAACGCGCGGTCGTAACCGTCCGCCGCAGGGCCTGGTGTATATGCCGTTCTTCGATGCCGCACAGCTGGTAAACAAACTGACGCTGGATGCGACCGATCCGCTCTCGAAAGAGACGGACTTCAAGAAGTGCGCGGTCAAACTGGAGAAGGTGTAAGCCATTATGTCCCGGTCAGCGAAACCTCAAAATGGTCGCCGCCGCTTTCTGCGCGATGTCGTTCGCACAGCAGGCGGGCTGGCTGCCGTGGGTGTGGCGCTGGGGTTACAACAGCAAACCGCACGCGCATCTGGCGTGCGGTTGCGCCCGCCCGGAGCCATAAACGAGAACGCCTTTGCCAGTGCCTGTGTGCGTTGCGGTCAGTGTGTTCAGGCTTGCCCTTACGACACCTTAAAACTGGCGACGCTGGCTTCTGGCCTGTCGGCGGGCACGCCATATTTTGTCGCGCGGGATATTCCTTGCGAAATGTGTGAGGACATTCCGTGCGCCAAAGTGTGCCCGAGCGGCGCGCTGGATCGTGAGATCGAATCGATCGACGACGCGCGGATGGGGCTGGCGGTGTTGGTGGACCAGGAAAACTGTCTCAACTTTCAGGGGCTGCGCTGTGATGTTTGTTATCGCGAATGCCCGAAAATTGATGAGGCAATCACCCTGGAGCTGGAGCGCAACACGCGTACCGGTAAGCACGCCCGTTTTCTGCCGACGGTTCACAGCGACGCCTGTACCGGCTGCGGTAAGTGCGAAAAGGTGTGTGTGCTGGAACAACCGGCAATCAAAGTGTTACCGCTGTCACTGGCGAAAGGGGAGTTAGGTCACCATTACCGCTTCGGCTGGCTGGAGGGGAACAATGGCAAATCGTAAACGTGACGCCGGGCGCGAGGCGCTGGCGAAGAAAGGCTGGTGGCGCAGTCACCGTTGGCTGGTGTTGCGTCGCCTTTGTCAGTTCTTCGTGCTGGGAATGTTTTTGAGCGGCCCGTGGTTTGGTGTGTGGATCTTGCATGGCAACTACAGCAGTAGCCTGTTATTCGACACCGTTCCGCTGACCGATCCGCTGATGACGCTGCAAAGCCTTGCCAGCGGTCATCTGCCTGCCACGGTGGCGCTGGTCGGTGCGGTGATTATCACCGTGCTCTACGCCCTGGCAGGAAAGCGATTATTTTGCAGCTGGGTCTGCCCGCTGAACCCAATTACCGATTTAGCAAACTGGTTACGCAGACGATTTGATCTCAATCAGTCTGCGACGATCCCTCGCCACATTCGCTACGTGCTGTTGGTGGTCATTCTGGTGGGATCCGCCTTAACTGGCACGCTCATCTGGGAATGGATCAACCCCGTATCTCTGATGGGGCGTAGCCTGGTAATGGGATTCGGCAGCGGCGCGCTGCTTATTCTCGCGCTGTTTTTATTTGATCTACTGGTCGTTGAACACGGCTGGTGCGGGCATATTTGTCCGGTCGGCGCGCTGTATGGCGTGTTGGGTAGCAAAGGTGTAATTACCGTTGCGGCCACCGATCGACAGAAATGTAACCGCTGTATGGATTGTTTTCATGTTTGCCCGGAACCGCATGTGCTACGTGCCCCGGTGCTGGATGAACAAAGCCCGGTGCAGGTCACCAGCCGCGATTGCATGACGTGCGGTCGCTGCGTGGATGTCTGTTCTGAGGATGTATTTACAATAACTACACGATGGAGTTCGGGAGCGAAATCATGAAAAGCCATGACCTGAAGAAAGCGCTGTGTCAATGGACGGCGATGCTGGCCCTGGTGGTGAGCGGCGCGGTTTGGGCGGCAAATGGCGTCGATTTTAGCCAGTCGCCGGAAGTATCCGGGACGCAGGAAGGGGCCATTCGGATGCCAAAAGAGCAGGATCGGATGCCGCTGAACTATGTGAATCAGCCGCCAATGATCCCGCATAGCGTTGAAGGTTATCAGGTAACGACCAATACCAACCGCTGCTTACAGTGCCACGGTGTTGAAAGCTATCGCACCACTGGCGCACCGCGCATCAGTCCTACTCACTTTATGGACAGCGACGGCAAAGTGGGCGCAGAAGTGGCTCCGCGTCGTTATTTCTGTCTGCAATGCCACGTGCCGCAGGCCGATACCGCGCCAATCGTGGGGAATACCTTTACCCCATCAAAAGGTTACGGGAAATAAGAGGTTATTATGGGAAATTCTGACCGTAAGCCTGGTCTGATTAAGCGCCTGTGGAAATGGTGGCGTACCCCCAGCCGTCTGGCGCTGGGGACGCTGCTGTTGATCGGCTTTGTCGGCGGCATCGTCTTCTGGGGCGGCTTTAACACCGGGATGGAAAAAGCTAACACTGAAGAGTTTTGCATTAGCTGCCACGAAATGCGCAACACGGTGTATCAGGAATACATGGATTCCGTGCATTACAACAACCGTAGCGGCGTTCGTGCGACCTGTCCGGATTGTCACGTTCCGCACGAGTTTGTGCCGAAAATGATACGCAAGCTCAAAGCAAGTAAAGAGCTGTATGGTAAAATTCTGGGCGTTATCGACACGCCGCAGAAATTCGAAGCTCATCGCCTGACTATGGCACAGAATGAGTGGCGGCGAATGAAGGACAACAACTCGCAGGAGTGCCGTAACTGTCACAACTTCGAGTTTATGGATTTAACCGCCCAGAAAGGTGTTGCCGCGAAGATGCACGATCAAGCGGTGAAAGATGGGCAAACCTGTATTGACTGCCATAAAGGGATCGCGCACAAGCTACCCGATATGCGCGAAGTTGAACCAGGTTTTTAACAGGATGTCATTGCGTGGGGATGCTTGAAGCCAGAGAATTGCTCTGCGAGCGGGATGAACGAACCTTGTTTAGTGGTTTGTCATTTACGCTGAACGCAGGAGAGTGGGTACAAATCACCGGCAGCAACGGTGCGGGGAAGACAACGCTTCTTCGTCTGCTGACTGGGTTGTCTCGCCCTGACGCCGGTGAGGTTCTCTGGCAAGGGCAGCCCTTGCATCAGGTACGCGACAGCTACCATCAAAACCTGTTATGGATAGGCCATCAGCCGGGGATTAAAACCCGGCTGACGGCGTTAGAAAATCTGCACTTTTATCATCGCGATGGCGATACCGCACAATGTCTGGAAGCTCTGGCGCAGGCCGGGCTTGCCGGATTCGAAGATATTCCGGTAAATCAACTTTCTGCCGGGCAACAACGCCGCGTCGCGCTGGCGCGATTATGGCTGACCCGCGCTACGTTGTGGATCCTCGACGAACCTTTTACCGCGATTGACGTCAACGGCGTCGATCGTCTGACCCAGCGTATGGCGCAGCATACGGAGCAGGGGGGAATTGTGATTCTGACTACCCACCAGCCGCTCAACGTTGCTGAAAGTAAAATCCGCCGCATTTCTCTGACGCATACAAGGGGCGCATGATGTTCTGGCGCATTTTCCGTCTTGAGCTGCGCGTGGCGTTTCGCCATAGCGCCGAAATCGCTAACCCGCTGTGGTTCTTCCTGATTGTTATTACCCTTTTTCCACTTAGTATCGGTCCGGAGCCGCAATTGCTGGCGAGGATTGCTCCGGGAATTATCTGGGTGGCGGCGCTGCTTTCCTCCTTGCTGGCGCTGGAGCGACTATTTCGTGACGATTTGCAGGACGGCAGTCTTGAACAACTGATGTTGTTGCCATTACCCTTGCCCGCCGTTGTGCTGGCGAAGGTGATGGCGCACTGGATGGTGACAGGTTTGCCCCTGCTCATTCTCTCACCACTGGTGGCATTGCTACTGGGAATGGACGTGTACGGTTGGCAAGTGATGGCGCTTACGCTGTTGTTGGGAACCCCCACGCTTGGCTTTCTTGGTGCGCCAAGCGTGGCGCTGACGGTCGGACTTAAGCGCGGTGGAGTGCTACTCAGCATTCTCGTGTTACCACTCACCATCCCCTTACTCATCTTTGCCACCGCTGCGATGGACGCGGCTTCGATGCATTTGCCCGTGGACGGGTATCTGGCAATTTTAGGCGCGTTGCTGGCTGGCACCGCGACATTAAGTCCTTTTGCGACGGCGGCAGCGTTACGAATCAGCATTCAATAACGCTGGATTACTGATTTTTGTTCGAGTCTGGTATCGAAACTATGTGGAAAACACTACATCAACTGGCGATCCCTCCACGGTTATATCAAATCTGTGGCTGGTTTATACCGTGGCTGGCAATCGCCAGTGTGGTCGTGCTCACCGTCGGCTGGATCTGGGGATTCGGCTTTGCTCCGGCTGATTATCAGCAAGGAAATAGCTATCGCATTATTTATCTACATGTGCCAGCGGCAATCTGGTCGATGGGTATTTATGCCTCGATGGCGGTAGCGGCGTTCATCGGTCTTGTCTGGCAGATGAAAATGGCTAACCTGGCGGTCGCGGCGATGGCGCCTATTGGCGCGGTATTTACTTTTATTGCCCTGGTTACCGGCTCCGCATGGGGAAAACCGATGTGGGGCACCTGGTGGGTGTGGGACGCGCGTCTGACTTCTGAACTGGTACTGCTGTTTCTGTATGTGGGTGTGATTGCCCTGTGGCACGCCTTCGACGACCGCCGTCTGGCGGGCCGTGCGGCAGGTATTCTGGTGCTAATTGGCGTGGTGAACCTGCCGATTATTCATTATTCCGTGGAGTGGTGGAACACCCTACATCAGGGATCAACGCGGATGCAGCAAAGTATCGATCCGGCAATGCGTTCGCCGCTGCGCTGGTCGATTTTTGGTTTCCTGCTGCTTTCTGCCACGCTGACGCTAATGCGGATGCGCAATTTGATTTTGCTGATGGAAAAACGCCGTCCGTGGGTGAGTGAACTGATACTGAAAAGAGGCCGTAAATGACCCCTGCATTTGCTTCCTGGAATGAATTTTTCGCAATGGGCGGTTACGCCTTTTTTGTCTGGCTGGCAGTGGTGATGACCGTTATTCCGCTGGTGGCTTTGGTCGTGCACTCGGTGATGCGGCATCGCGCAATTTTGCGTGGTGTGGCGCAACAGCGGGCGCGTGAGGCGCGGTTACGTGCCATGCAACAGCAGGAGGCCGCATGAATATTCGCCGTAAAAATCGTTTGTGGATTGCCTGCGCTGTGTTGGCAGGTTTGGCGCTGACCATCGGTCTGGTGCTGTATGCGCTGCGCTCTAATATCGATCTTTTCTATACACCGGGAGAAATTCTCTACGGTAAGCGTGAAACGCAGCAGATGCCGGAAGTCGGTCAGCGTCTGCGCGTGGGCGGGATGGTGATGCCGGGTAGCGTGCAGCGCGATCCTGACTCACTGAAAGTGACGTTTACCATTTACGATGCTGAAGGTTCAGTGGATGTCTCTTACGAAGGCATTTTGCCGGATCTGTTCCGTGAAGGGCAGGGCGTTGTGGTTCAGGGCGAGCTGGAAAAAGGCAATCATATCCTCGCTAAAGAAGTACTGGCGAAACACGACGAAAACTACACGCCGCCAGAAGTTGAAAAGGCGATGGATGCTAACCATCGTCGCCCGGCAAGTGCTTATAAGGATCCCGCATCATGATGCCAGAAATTGGTAACGGACTGCTGTGCCTGGCGTTAGGGATTGCACTTTTGCTGTCTGTTTATCCGCTATGGGGTGTGGCGCGTGGAGATGCGCGGATGATGACCTCCTCCCGGCTGTTTGCCTGGCTGCTGTTTATGTGCGTGGCTGGCGCGTTTCTGGTGCTGGTTAACGCCTTTGTGGTAAACGACTTCACCGTCACCTATGTCGCCAGTAACTCCAATACCCAGCTTCCGGTGTGGTATCGCGTGGCGGCCACGTGGGGGGCGCATGAAGGTTCGCTGCTGCTGTGGGTGCTGCTAATGAGCGGCTGGACGTTTGCGGTGGCGATTTTTAGCCAGCGTATTCCGCTGGATATTGTGGCGCGCGTACTGGCGGTAATGGGGATGGTCAGCGTCGGCTTTTTGCTGTTCATTCTCTTTACCTCTAACCCGTTCTCACGCACATTGCCGAACTTCCCGATTGAAGGGCGCGACCTTAACCCGTTGTTGCAGGATCCGGGGCTGATCTTCCATCCGCCTCTGCTTTATATGGGGTACGTTGGTTTCTCGGTGGCGTTTGCTTTTGCCATTGCTTCTTTGCTGAGTGGGCGTCTGGACAGCACTTATGCGCGTTTTACTCGTCCGTGGACGCTGGCAGCGTGGATCTTCCTGACGCTCGGCATCGTACTCGGTTCCGCGTGGGCCTATTACGAACTCGGCTGGGGCGGCTGGTGGTTCTGGGATCCGGTAGAAAACGCCTCGTTTATGCCATGGCTGGTGGGTACTGCGCTGATGCACTCACTGGCGGTCACTGAACAACGCGCCAGCTTCAAAGCGTGGACATTACTGCTGGCAATCAGTGCCTTCTCGTTGTGTCTGCTGGGGACTTTCCTCGTGCGCTCCGGCGTGCTGGTATCGGTACACGCGTTTGCGTCTGATCCGGCGCGCGGCATGTTTATTCTCGCCTTTATGGTACTGGTGATTGGTGGTTCGCTGCTGCTGTTTGCTGCCCGTGGACACAAAGTTCGCTCACGCGTAAACAATGCGCTGTGGTCGCGGGAATCTTTGCTGTTAGCGAACAACGTTTTGCTGGTCGCCGCGATGCTGGTGGTGTTGCTGGGGACGCTGCTGCCGCTGGTGCACAAGCAACTGGGACTGGGCAGTATTTCGATTGGCGAACCGTTCTTCAACACCATGTTTACCTGGCTGATGGTGCCGTTTGCGCTACTGCTTGGTGTCGGTCCACTGGTGCGCTGGGGGCGCGATCGCCCGCGTAAAATCCGCAATTTGTTGATTATCGCCTTCATCAGCACACTGGTGTTATCGCTGCTGTTGCCGTGGCTGTTCGAAAGCAAAGTTGTGGCGATGACGGTGCTCGGCCTGGCAATGGCCTGCTGGATTGCGGTGCTGGCAATTGCGGAAGCTGCGCTGCGTATTGCACGCGGCACGAAAACCACCTTCAGTTATTGGGGGATGGTGGCGGCTCACCTGGGGCTGGCGGTAACAATTGTTGGTATTGCCTTCAGCCAGAACTACAGCGTTGAGCGTGATGTGCGCATGAAGCCCGGCGATAGCGTCGATATTCATGAATATCGCTTCACTTTCCGTGATGTCAAAGAGGTGACTGGCCCGAACTGGCGCGGCGGTGTGGCGACTATCGGCGTAACGCGAGATGGCAAGCCGGAAACGGTGCTGTATGCGGAAAAACGTTATTACAACACTGCCGGGTCGATGATGACCGAAGCGGCGATTGACGGCGGCATCACTCGTGATCTGTACGCCGCGCTCGGTGAAGAGCTGGAAAACGGCGCGTGGGCTGTGCGTCTTTACTACAAACCGTTTGTTCGCTGGATTTGGGCGGGCGGGCTGATGATGGCGTTGGGCGGACTGCTGTGTCTGTTTGATCCTCGCTATCGTAAGCGCGTGAACCCGCAAAAAACTGCGCCGGAGGCTGTATGAAGCGCAAAGTATTGTTACTTCCTTTGATTATCTTCCTGGCGATTGCCGCGGCGCTGCTGTGGCAGCTGGCGCGTAATGCCGAAGGGGATGATCCGACCAATCTGGAATCGGCGCTCATTGGCAAGCCTGTGCCGAAATTTCGCCTCGAATCACTGGACAATCCGGGGCAGTTTTATCAGGCGGATGTGCTGACTCAGGGTAAACCGCTGCTGCTTAACGTTTGGGCGACCTGGTGTCCGACCTGCCGTGCGGAACATCAATATCTGAATCAGCTTTCTGCGCAGGGCATTCGCGTAGTTGGTATGAACTATAAAGACGATCGCCAGAAGGCAATCAGCTGGCTGAAAGAGCTGGGCAATCCTTACGCGCTAAGCCTGTTTGATGGCGACGGCATGTTAGGGCTGGATCTAGGCGTGTATGGCGCGCCAGAAACGTTCCTTATTGACGGCAACGGCATCATTCGCTATCGCCATGCGGGCGATCTCAACCCTCGCGTCTGGGAAGAAGAGATCAAGCCGCTGTGGGAGAAATACAGTAAGGAGGCCGCACAATGAGGTTTTTATTGGGCGTACTGATGCTGATGATCTCCGGTTCAGCGCTGGCGACCATCGATGTGTTGCAGTTTAAAGATGAAGCACAGGAACAACAGTTCCGTCAGCTCACTGAAGAACTGCGCTGCCCGAAATGCCAGAACAACAGCATTGCCGATTCCAACTCTATGATTGCCACCGACCTGCGCCAGAAAGTGTATGAACTGATGCAGGAAGGCAAAAGTAAGAAAGAGATTGTCGATTATATGGTGGCACGTTACGGCAACTTCGTTACTTACGATCCGCCGTTAACGCCGCTGACCGTGCTGCTGTGGGTGCTGCCAGTGGTGGCTATTGGTATCGGTGGTTGGGTTATTTATGCCCGCTCGCGGCGGCGTGTACGGCTGGCGGTGGAGGAGTTTCCTGAACAAAGCGTGCCGGAAGGTAAGCGTGCCGGATTTGCTGTTTACCTGCCGGGTATTGTTGTGGCATTGATTGTGGCAGGTGTCGGCTACTACCAGACTGGCAATTATCAGCAGGTAAAAATCTGGCAGCAGGCCACGGCGCAGGCTCCGGCATTGCTGGACAGGGCGCTGGATCCGAAAGCCGATCCGCTCAATGAAGAAGAGATGTCGCGCCTTGCACTGGGAATGCGTACTCAACTGCAAAAAAATCCGGGAGATATAGAAGGCTGGATTATGTTGGGCCGCGTTGGGATGGCGCTGGGTAACGCCAGTATTGCGACCGATGCATACGCTACTGCGTATCGCCTCGATCCGAAGAACAGTGATGCCGCACTCGGATACGCTGAAGCGTTGACACGTTCATCTGATCCCAGCGACAACCGCCTCGGCGGCGAACTGCTACGCCAGTTGGTGAGAACGGACCACAGCAATATTCGTGTGTTAAGTATGTATGCTTTTAATGCCTTTGAGCAGCAGCGATTTGGCGAAGCCGTTGCCGCGTGGGAGATGATGTTAAAAATGTTGCCTGCTAACGATACTCGCCGTGCGGTGATTGAACGCAGTATCGCGCAGGCGATGCAGCATTTATCACCACACGAAAGTAAATAAGAAGAAGCCCGATGGTGATGCCATCGGGGCCAGATTGATAACAAAGTGCGCTTTGTTTATGCCGGATGCGGCGTAAACGCCTTATCCGACCTACAAAATCGTGCGAATTCAATACATTGCTCGATCCGCGTAGGCCTGATAAGCGTAGCGCATCAGGCAGTGTTGCGTTTGTCATCAATATCAGCCCGATGGTGATGCCATCGGGGCCAGATTGATAACAAAGTGCGCTTTGTTTATGCCGGATGCGGCGTAAACGCTTTATCCGACCTACAAAATCGTGCGAATTCAATACATTGCTCGATCCGCGTAGGCCTGATAAGCGTAGCGCATCAGGCAGTGTTGCGTTTGTCATCAATATCAGCCCGATGGTAAATCCATCGGGCTATTTTTTTATTGCGCCCCGCGTTGTTGCAGGAACAGAATGGTGGCCGCCACGCGTGAGCGGACGTTGAGTTTACGCAGCAGATTGCGGATATGGACTTTTACCGTCTGCTCAGAAATATTCAGTACCGAAGCGATCTGCTTATTGGACAGTCCTTGTGCCAGTTCGTGCAGAACATCTAATTCACGCTCCGTTAGCACGCTGAAGGGGTCTTCTTCAGCGCCAAACATTTCACGCTCGCGTAAGTACTGACTGACGCGTTCACTAAAGACTTTGCTACCTTTTGCTCCGGCGCGAATCGCTTCCAGCAACACTTCCGGATCGCTATCTTTCAACAGATAACCGTCAGCGCCTGCGTCTATCAATGCAAAGATATCGCTGGAGGCATCTGAAACGGTCAGGATTATAATTTGCGCGGTAACGCCATCCCTGCGCAAGGCATTGAGGGTATCCAGGCCACTCATACCTTTCATATTGAGATCCAGCAAGATCACGTCGATATCCAGTCTATTCGCCAGATCGATAGCACTAGCGCCGTCGCCTGCTTCGGCGACCACTTCAAAGCCAGGGTCAAGCTCCAGTAACTGACGAACACCGCGTCGCATAAGTGGATGATCATCCACAATCAGCACCTGAAAAGGCGTTGCTTCAGGCATAGTAGTCTCCTGAGGTTTTATTAGAATCATTATGTTTGAGCGTAGCGTTGGTAACGCTACCAGGCGCGTGAATGTTACCCCATTTTATGTATGGGCATGTAGTGAAAACTGTAAGTGTGGGTAGAGGGGGATTGACGTAGATATAAAAAAACCAACCTTTGCGGTTGGTTTTCTTGGGATTTTTGGTCGGCACGAGAGGATTTGAACCTCCGACCCCCGACACCCCATGACGGTGCGCTACCAGGCTGCGCTACGTGCCGACTCGTGGCTGCTTATACTACCGTTTTCCACACCGATTGCAAGTAAGATATTTTGCTAACTGATTTATAATTAATCAGTTAGCGATAAAACGCTTCTCGTCTGTCAGCACCTGCAATAACAAACTCAACTGTGGTTTTTCGTCTCTCACTCTTTCACCACGTAAGTTGTAAGTGCGGTATTTACCGTTATTGTTCAGTACTAGCGTCATTTTCGGTGTGGTAATTGCCAGCGTATCGTTATCCGCGGCTGTTACCCAGTAATGACGGCGCTCAGGGTTGAACAAGTCCTGACCCTGTGAGTATTCGCTGGCAGGCGTACTGACGTGTAGCAGGCGTTGCATCAGCGTGGTCATAAGATCAGTATGATCGGTCAAGGCATTAATACGCTGTGCCGGTGTGCCTGGCCAGTGAATGACTAATGGCACCTGAAGATGGCCACGTGACCAGTCAAAGGTTTCTTCATCTTCGCTCAGCGGAATGCCGCGACCAGCAGTGATAATCACCACCGTGTTGTCCAGTTTCCCGGATTCACGTAACGCATTCAGGACGCGATTGATCTGGTCATCGACATTGCCTGCCGCGCGGTTATATTTCCGGGCAAATGCCTGCTGATTGCTGTCATCAATGTTGGTGCCATTGAAAGATACCCAAGAGAACCAGCGGTTATCTTCTTGCGCGTAGCGGCCAAGCCAGTTGATCCACTGCGAGGCGGTCTGCTCATCGGATTGTGTATGTACGCTCGGCATCGAGAAGTCTGACAACAATGCCTGGCGATACAGCGGACTGGTAAAGCCATCTGACGAGAATAAGCCCAACTGATAGCCTTGCTGGTTGAGCGCGGTAATTAACGCCGCAGGCGTACGGGTCGACAGAATACCGTCCATATAGCTTGGCGAGATACCATAGAACAAGCCAAAGATACCGTTGTCGGTGGTGTTGCCGGAACTCAAATGGCGCGTGAACGAAATATTTTGTTCGGCAAAACCCGCCAGTGCAGGCATCTGCTTCTCGTAGCGTGAGTAGTTCAGGCCATCAACAGTAATCAACAACACATTTTGCCCGGTGCCCATATCGCGGTAGCGCAGTTCGCTTAACGGATACTGAACGGAAACGGCGTCTGGATTACCTTGCTCGATCAGACGGCGTTGATACTCCTGCGCATCAAGCAGGCCATGCTTTTCAAGAAAACGTCGCGCCGTCATCGGGTACGAAAGCGGCAGGTTAGCGCGCTGCATGGTGATAGGGCGATAGAAGTTAGCATCGGCCCAGATATACACCATGTGTGAGGCGATAAAGGCGATAAATAAGAATGCGGCCAGCGGACGGGCGAAGCGTCGACGACGCGTCAGACTGCGCAGCTTTTGCCAGCTCCACGTCGCAAACACCAGTTCAATCAATAAAATAACTGGCACGCTGATAAACATTAGCTGCCAGTCGCGTGCCATCTCATTCTCGTCCGGATTGATAACCAACTGCCAGACGATGGGATTAAGATGGAGATGGAAACGGGTAAAGACTTCGCTGTCGATCAGTAACAGCGTCATTCCCACAGTGGCCAGAATGACGGACAAAAACCTCATTAGCCTCTGTGAGCCGACGATAAAGGTCAGCGGGAAGAGGATCAGCAAATAGGTGGCGAACACCAGAAAGCTGAAGTGGCCGATAATGCTTACATAGGAATAAATACGACCCGCAAGCGTTGTCGGCCAGTCGGCGATAAACAGGTAACGACTGCCAATGACAAGTGAGAGCAGAATGTTGAACAGTGCAAACCAGTGCCCCCAGCTGACCATCTGGGAGACTTTTTCACGGTAGCGCTGACGATGAGTTACCATAACCTGTTATCTGTTTCCCTTAGTGCGCTTTGTCTTCGTTGATCGAGGACTGCAAAGCGCGGGCAAAAGAGTTGGCAATTGCCTGGCGTTGAGCCGGGGCAATGCTGGTATTGATAAGGTTAGTGACCATGTTGCCTAACACCATCAGGGAAAGGTCGGTCGGAGCCTTATGTTTTTCCAGTACGTTGAGCAGCTCTGCGAGCAATTGTTCAACCTGTTCATCACTGTAGCGGGAAATTTGTGGCATAAATCGAAATCAGTTAGTTGATGAAAGGGCAACATATTACCGTAGCAACGGTTTTTTTTCTGCTTTTTTATGCTTTCAATCATTCTCCTTACGCAGCCTTCTGTAAAATGGCCGCCAACTTTTATTGCGTCGCTTTACCGGTGGTGGTTGAATACCGCCCGGTCTTAAAGGAGAGTTTATCATGAGTCTGGATATCAACCAGATTGCTCTGCACCAGCTTATCAAGCGTGATGAGCAGAACCTTGAGCTGGTGTTGCGCGATTCATTGCTGGAACCGACGGAAACCGTCGTTGAGATGGTGGCAGAGCTGCATCGGGTCTATAGCGCCAAGAACAAAGCCTACGGATTGTTCAACGAAGAGAGTGAACTGGCGCAGACGCTGCGCTTGCAACGTCAGGGCGAAGAGGACTTTCTGGCATTTAGCCGCGCGGCAACCGGTCGCCTGCGTGACGAATTGGCAAAATATCCGTTTGCTGATGGCGGTTTCGTCCTGTTTTGCCACTATCGTTATCTGGCAGTTGAGTATTTGCTGATTTGCGTGCTGAGCAATCTAAGCAGTATGCGCGTCAACGAAAATCTCGACATCAACCCGACCCATTATCTCGATATCAATCATGCGGATATTGTTGCGCGTATCGATTTAACCGAATGGGAAACCAATCCAGAGTCCACCCGCTATCTCACTTTCCTGAAAGGGCGAGTAGGGCGCAAAGTGGCGGATTTCTTTATGGATTTCCTCGGGGCCAGCGAAGGGTTGAACGCCAAAGCGCAAAACCGCGGTCTGTTGCAAGCGGTTGATGATTTCACTGCCGAAGCGCAACTGGATAAAGCAGAGCGACAGAACGTGCGCCAGCAAGTTTATAGCTATTGTAATGAGCAATTGCAGGCGGGCGAGGAGATTGAACTGGAGTCGCTGTCAAAAGAGTTGGCGGGCGTCAGCGAAGTGAGCTTCACGGAGTTTGCTGCTGAAAAAGGGTATGAACTGGAAGAGAGCTTCCCGGCAGACCGCAGCACGCTGCGTCAATTGACGAAGTTTGCCGGTAGCGGCGGTGGCTTGACCATTAACTTTGATGCGATGCTGTTAGGTGAACGCATCTTCTGGGATCCAGCGACCGATACGCTGACCATTAAAGGTACGCCGCCGAATTTGCGCGATCAATTGCAGCGCCGGACGTCTGGCGGCAATTAATCGGTTTTGTGTTATGAATGCCAGATGCGGCGTGAACACCTTATCTGGCCTGCAAAAAATAGCAATACCGTAATCAGGCATAATCTACAGATACAAAAAACCCCGCCGGAGCGGGGTTTTTTACAACTTATTCAGCGATTAAGCGCGAACGAAGTCGATGTGCTGCAGCTTAGGTTTGTACGGATGACGCTGTACGTCCTGAGCTTTAACTTTGATTTCTTTACCGTCAACAACGATGGTCAGAACTTCGCTGTAGAATTCAGCTTTAGCTTGCATGTTCATGACTTTGTCGTGATCCAGCTCGATAGCCAGCGGCGCTTCTTTGCCACCGTAGATGATTGCCGGGAATTTGTTAGCGGCACGCAGGCGGCGGCTCGCACCCTTACCCTGCTCTTTACGTACTTCTGCGTTGATAGTAAACATTTCTTTCTCTCTTAAATGATTCCTGCTACAGGCGACCCAGCAACAGGTAAGTGATCTGCTTTGCGTATGCAAAAGCGGGCGAGATTCTATACTCAATCGCCTTATACATCAATCAAAACTACCATTAACCGCGTAATTCGTGCGCCCGCCGAAAACGACCTTCGTAATCGAATATTTTTTCACGTACTTGCCAGTACTGACCTTTCATGCGGGCGACGACAAAATCAGGATGGCGCAGCAACGCTTGTTGGGCGAGGATATCGGCAGCGGTGATCCAGCGCAAAGGGATGCCCGGTGTACGCGTATGCGGGCGGATAAAAAGCTGTTCGAAGGCAGTACGCTGGGCGGGCGTTTGCAGACGGAAACGCTCACTCACATCCGCGCCGTCTTCATCGTAATAGGTGATTTTCAACCATTCGCCTTTCTCGTCGTGCCCATGCTGCAAAGACATGCCGCTACAGCGTAATACCAGGGCGTCTTTCAGTCGTAGCGCCGCTTTTAACATATCATCCGGGTCAACCAGAATGGTGTCACATTCGCGGCAACGGCGGGCGGCAATATCGTTTTCCGCGTTACATTGCGGACAATTTTTAAAACGGAAACGGAAGTCACACTGTTCGCGATGGCCGTCGTCATCTTCAAACCATCCCTGACAGCGGCGACCAAAGTGTTCAATCAATGTCCCGTCGGCGGTAGTTTTGCCCCAAAAGGTGTTGGCAAAGCCACAAGCAGGGCAGAAAACCTGCACCGGGACGTTGTCACTTTTGCCTTTCGGTGTACCAACTTCCGGTGCGTAGAGATCATGAGGATTACCCGCATAATCGAGAATTAAGCAATCTGTTTTACCCGGCGCCAGACGCAGACCGCGCCCGACAATTTGTTGGTAAAGACTCACCGATTCGGTAGGGCGCAGAATGGCGATAAGATCGACGTGCGGGGCGTCAAATCCGGTGGTCAGTACCGCAACGTTGACCAGATAGCGAAAACGCTGGGCTTTAAAATCTTCAATTAACACATCGCGCTCAGCGCCGGGGGTGTCGCCAGTAATCAGTGCAGCATCTTCGGCGGGTAGTAATCCCACAATCTCTTTTGCGTGTTCGACCGTCGCGGCGAAAATCATCACTCCTTTACGCTTTTCGGCGAACTCCATAATCTGGCTGATGATGTGGGGGGTAATACGTTGCTGTTTTTTCAGCTCACGGTTGAGATCGGCTTCGCTGAACAGCCCGTTACTCTGTGCCTGCAAGCGGCTGAAATCGTATTGCACTACTGGCATATCCAGTCGTTCTGGCGGCGTCAGATAGCCGTGTTTAATCATATAACGCAGCGGCAGTTCATAAATGCAGTCACGGAAAAGGGCTTTCTCATCGCCGCGTACCATGCCGTGATAATGGAACTGGTAGATCCAGCCTTTGCCCAGTCGAAAAGGCGTGGCAGTCAGCCCCAGCAGGCGTAAGTGGGGATTCACTTTTGTCAGGTGAGTGAGGATTTGCTGATACTGGCTCTCTTCATCGTCACCAATACGGTGGCATTCATCGACAATCAACAGCGAAAATTCACCCTGAAAGGCATCAAGATTACGGGCGACCGATTGCACGCTGCCAAATACCACTTTACCGTGGCTCTCCTTGCGTTTTAGCCCGGCGGCAAAAATATCGGCTTCCAGCCCCAACGCCTGGTATTTAGCATGGTTCTGCGCCACCAGTTCTTTGACGTGTGCCAGCACCAGAACACGACCACGCGCCAGCCGTGCCAGTTCGGCAATCACCAGGCTTTTACCTGCTCCGGTAGGCAGCACGATAACGGCAGGGGTTTTATGACGACGAAAATGGTTGAGCGTGGCATCCACGGCTTCTTGCTGGTATGGACGAAGTGTAAAAATCATGGTTTAGCGTAGGTAGATTAATCTGCTAATAGTATGCCACGGATCTTTTTCCCTTGAGGGAAGTTATTAGACCGCTATACTGGGCAGACAACAGTTCTGATTTTCGGGTCTATGCCCGACCTCCGTTTTTACAGGCAAAATCACACACATGCGACTTGATAAATTTATCGCACAGCAACTCGGTGTTAGCCGTGCTATTGCCGGGCGTGAAATCCGTGGCAATCGCGTCACCGTTGATGGCGAAATCGTCCGCAATGCAGCGTTCAAACTGCTCCCTGAACACGATGTTGCTTATGATGGCAATCCGCTGGCGCAGCAACACGGCCCGCGTTATTTCATGCTTAACAAGCCCCAGGGCTATGTTTGCTCAACTGATGACCCGGATCACCCAACGGTGCTCTATTTTCTGGATGAACCTGTGGCGTGGAAACTGCACGCGGCGGGGCGGTTGGATATTGATACCACCGGTCTGGTGCTGATGACTGACGACGGTCAGTGGTCGCATCGCATTACTTCTCCGCGTCATCATTGCGAGAAGACCTATCTGGTGACGCTGGAATCACCCGTAGCTGACGATACGGCAGAGCAATTTGCCAAAGGCGTACAGCTGCATAACGAAAAAGATCTCACTAAGCCAGCGGTGCTGGAAGTGATTACCCCTACGCAGGTCCGTCTGACCATCAGTGAAGGGCGTTATCATCAGGTGAAACGCATGTTCGCCGCCGTGGGTAACCACGTGGTTGAGCTGCATCGTGAACGCATTGGCGGTATTACTCTGGATGAAGATTTAGCCCCAGGTGAATATCGTCCATTAACTGCAGAAGAAATTGCCAGCGTCGGTTAACACTTTCATTTTATTCAGGAGCCCGTTGTGACCACTCGACAGCATTCGTCGTTTGCTATTGTCTTTATCCTTGGCCTTTTGGCCATGTTAATGCCGCTGTCGATTGATATGTATCTGCCCGCGCTGCCAGTGATTTCAGCGCAGTTTGGTGTGCCAGCGGGCAGCACGCAGATGACCCTGAGTACTTATATTCTGGGTTTTGCGTTGGGGCAGTTAATCTACGGGCCGATGGCGGATAGCTTCGGGCGCAAGCCGGTTGTCCTCGGTGGTACGCTGGTGTTTGCCGCGGCGGCGGTGGCGTGCGCGCTGGCGCAAACCATCGATCAGCTGATTGTGATGCGTTTCTTCCACGGTCTGGCTGCGGCTGCGGCCAGCGTGGTTATCAACGCTTTGATGCGCGATATCTACCCGAAAGAAGAGTTCTCGCGGATGATGTCGTTTGTCATGCTGGTGACCACCATTGCACCGTTGATGGCGCCGATTGTTGGCGGTTGGGTGCTGGTGTGGTTGAGCTGGCATTACATCTTCTGGATCCTCGCTGTGGCGGCAATTCTGGCTTCGGCAATGATCTTCTTCCTGATCAAAGAAACGTTACCGCCGGAGCGTCGCCAACCGTTCCACATTCGTACCACTATCGGTAACTTTGCTGCGCTGTTCCGCCATAAGCGTGTCCTGAGTTATATGCTGGCCAGTGGTTTCAGCTTTGCCGGGATGTTCTCGTTCTTAAGCGCCGGACCGTTTGTCTACATTGAAATCAACCACGTTGCGCCGGAAAACTTTGGTTATTACTTTGCGCTAAACATTGTTTTCCTGTTCGTGATGACCATCTTTAACAGCCGCTTCGTTCGCCGTATTGGCGCGTTAAATATGTTCCGCTCGGGGTTGTGGATACAATTTATTATGGCGGCGTGGATGGTTATCAGCGCGCTACTGGGGCTGGGATTCTGGTCGCTGGTGGTTGGCGTTGCGGCGTTTGTGGGCTGCGTATCGATGGTGTCTTCTAACGCGATGGCGGTCATTCTGGATGAGTTCCCCCATATGGCGGGAACTGCGTCGTCGCTGGCAGGAACCTTCCGTTTTGGTATTGGCGCCATTGTTGGCGCACTGCTTTCGCTGGCGACGTTTAACTCTGCATGGCCAATGATCTGGTCCATTGCTTTCTGTGCGACCAGTTCCATTCTCTTCTGCCTTTACGCCAGTCGACCGAAAAAACGGTGATCTATTGCACAACGGGGAAGCTAAAAGTCTTCCTTTGTTGATGCATGTCAACCGCAAATCTATCATTCCCCCGATATATGTTTATTTTATGTAAACTCAATTTATGTAAAAAGTCACATCATTGTAGTTAAAAAGGTTGAGTTAGATCGCAGAAACGGGTACATATAGCCCCGCAAACGTGACCACGCCCGCAGATATCATTTAAATCAGAACAATAGCGGCCACGCAGGCGAGGCATCAATCTTTACGATCTGTTGAAGGACAGATTGTTGATGATGTGTTAAAATTAATGTAAATAAATTGTGAAGTAAGTGTGCTTCCGGGGAAAATAAGTGACTTCATTACAACTCTCAATCGTCCATCGACTGCCGCAGAACTATCGTTGGTCTGCTGGTTTCGCAGGTTCGAAAGTTGAACCGATTCCGCAAAATGGACAGTGCGGCGACAACAGCCTGGTGGCGCTTAAATTACTTAGCCCGGATGGCGATAACGCATGGTCGGTGATGTACAAACTAAGTCAGGCATTAAGCGATATTGAAGTTCCGTGCTCTGTTCTCGAGTGCGAAGGTGAGCCTTGCCTGTTTGTAAATCGCCAGGACGAGTTTGCTGCAACATGCCGACTGAAAAATTTTGGTGTGGCCATTGCCGAACCTTTCTCAAACTACAATCCATTTTAAGCGTCAGCTCAACGCCAGTAGCTGACGCGTATACTCCTGCTGCGGTGCGGCAAACACGCGCGCGCACGGTCCTTGTTCCACCACTTCTCCCTGTCGCAGCACGATAACCTGATGACACAACGCGCGGACAACGTGCAAATCATGGCTGATAAACAAATAGGCCAGTTGATGCTTTTGTTGTAATGATTTCAATAGCGTCAATATTTGCGCCTGTACCGTTTTGTCGAGCGATGATGTCGGTTCATCAAGAATGATCAACGAAGGCTTAAGAATCAATGCCCTGGCAATCGCAATACGTTGCCGCTGACCACCCGAGAACTCCGCTGGATAACGGTGGCGTGTTTCAGGATCTAGCCCCACTTCATGCATCACGGCTATCACTTGTTCTTCGCGTTGCACGGCAGAGAGCGTCGGCTGGTGAACCCGTAAGCCTTCCTCAATAATCTGCAACACGTTGAGTCGTGGGTTGAGCGAGGAGTTTGGATCCTGAAATACCACCTGAATGCGATGGCGAATAGGTAACAGCTGGCGGCGATTTAAATTTTGCAATGGCTGACCGTCAAAGACGATGCTGCCCTGAGAGTTAATCAACCGCAGTAGCGCCAGCCCCGTTGTGCTTTTGCCGGAACCGGACTCGCCCACTAAACCCAGCGTTTCACCCGCCCGTAGCGTAAAACTGACGCTTTTCACCACCACATTATGATCGACGACGCGCTTCAGGAGCCCTTTGCGAATGGGGAAGGCGACCTGAAGCTGTTCAACATCAAGCAACGTTGAGGCCGGTTCTGGCAACGGCACCGGGTCGCCTGACGGTTCGCTGTTGAGTAGCTTTTGCGTATAAGGATGTTCAGGGGAGGCAAAGAGCGTAACGGCGTTATTTTGCTCCACACAGCGACCGTTTTGCATTACCGCCACGCGGTGGGCCAGTTTTCTGACAATGCTGAGGTTATGAGTAATAAACAGCATACCCATATTCAGCTCGCCTTGCAGTTCGCGCAACAGCTGCAAAATCTGCGCCTGGACAGAGACGTCCAGTGCGGTGGTTGGTTCATCGGCAATTAATAATTCCGGTCGCGTTAACAGCGCCATCGCAATCATCACCCGCTGGCGTTCGCCGCCGGAGAGCTGATGCGGGTAATCTGTCAGCCGTTTTGCCGCCTGACGGATACCGACGCGATCAAGGCAGTTAAGAATTTCGCCACGAGCCGCTTCCCGACGCATTCCGCGGTGGAGTGAAAGCACTTCATAAAGCTGTTTTTCCAGGGTATGCAATGGGTTTAATGACACCATCGGCTCCTGGAAAATCATGGCAATCTTATTTCCCCGCACGCCACGCAATGTTTGCTCGTTGGCATGAAGCAGCGATTCTCCATGAAAACGGATATCGCCAGAGAGATATTCAACCGGCGGGGAAGGGAGCAGACGTAAAATTGACAGCGCGGTAACGCTTTTGCCAGAACCTGACTCACCCACCAGCGCCAGCGTTTCGCCAGCCTCAATGTGTAGTGAAACATCATTCACTACGGTACGAACAGTTTGCTGATGGCGAAAACCCACCGACAAATTTTCAATCGCTAACAGAGTTTGCGTCATGCTACACCGCCTTATTAGGATCAAATGCGTCGCGGACGGCTTCACCAATAAAGATCAGCAAAGACAACAATATCGCCACCGACAAGAAGGCAGTGATCCCAAGCCACGGAGCCTGAAGGTTATTTTTCCCTTGTAGCAGCAGTTCGCCGAGTGATGGTGAACCGAGCGGCAGACCGAAGCCGAGGAAATCGAGCGAGGTCAGGGTGGTTATCGAACTACATAAAATAAACGGTAAAAAGGTGAGGGTCGCGACCATGGCATTAGGCAACATATGACGCAGGATAATACTGCGATCGCTGACGCCAAGTGCCTGCGCCGCGCGGATGTAGTCGAAATTACGGGTACGTAAAAACTCCGCCCGCACCACGCCGACCAGACTCATCCAGCCAAACAAGACAGTAATTGCCAGCAGCCACCAGAAGTTAGGCTGTACGACGCTGGAAAGCAGAATAATCAAAAACAGCGTCGGCATCCCCGACCATACTTCAATAAAGCGTTGCCCCCAGAGATCGACTTTACCGCCGTAATAGCCTTGTAGCGCCCCCGCCAGCACGCCCATCACGCTGGAACAGAGAGTCAGCATCAGGCCAAACAGAACCGAGATCCGCGTGCCATACAGAATGCGTGCCAGCACATCGCCACCGTTGGCATCCGTTCCCAGCCAGTTTTGCCGGGAAGGTGGGGAGGGGAAGGGCTTGTCGGTGGAAAAGTTGATACTGGTAGCGCCAAAGCGAATCGGCGCCCACAGTACCCAGCCTTTATCTTCCAGCCGTTGTTTCAGCCACGGGTCCTGATAATCAGCCAGACTTGCCAGCGGGCCGCCAAAATCACTCTCACTGTAGTTTTTCAGCAACGGGAAATACCAGCTGCCGTCATAACGTACCAGCAATGGCTTATCGTTGGCGATCAGTTCAGAACACAAACTCAAACCAAACAAGATGAGGAAAATCCATAACGACCAGTAGCCGCGACGATTATGACGAAAACGCGCCCAACGGGCCTGATTGACGGGGCTGAGTCGCGACATTAGCGTCCCTCAAAATCAATACGAGGATCGACCAGCGTATAGCTGATATCACTGACAATATTCAGCAGCAGGCCAATCAGGGTGAAAATGTACAGGGTGCCAAACATCACCGGATAATCGCGCGAGACGGTCGCTTCGTAGCCCAGTAAACCGAGGCCATTGAGCGAAAACATCACCTCAATCAGCAGTGAGCCGGTGAAAAACATGCTGATAAAAGTCGCCGGAAAACCGGCAATCACCAGCAGCATGGCGTTGCGGAACACATGTTTCCAGAGAATATTTTTCTCACTTACCCCTTTCGCACGCGCGGTCACCACGTATTGCTTACGCACTTCATCAAGGAATGAGTTTTTTGTCAGCATGGTCAGCGCCGCAAAGCCACCAATCACTGTCGCCAGCACCGGCAGCGTGATATGCCACAGATAATCGGTGATTTTCTGATACCACGGCAGCGAATCAAAGTTAGCGGAAACCAGGCCGCGTAGAGGGAACAGGTCGAAATAGCTGCCGCCCGCGAAGAAGACAATCAGCAGGATGGCGAACAAAAAGGCTGGAATGGCGTAGCCGATGATGATAAATGCGCTACTCCAGACGTCAAAGCGGCTGCCGTTATAAACGGCTTTGCGAATACCCAGCGGAATCGACACCAGATAGATAATCAGCGTGCTCCACAATCCTAGGGTGATGGAAACAGGCAGACTGTCTTTAATCAGCGTCAGCACCGAAGCGCTGCGAAACAGGCTGTCGCCAAAATCAAAGCGAATGTAGTCCCAAAGCATTTTGAAGTAACGTTCGTGGATCGGCTTATCGAAACCGTAGCGATGGGTGATCTCAGCGATCACTTCTGGATCTAACCCGCGTCCGCCACGGTAATTACTGTCGCTGATATTGCCGACGCCCGTTTGCGCATGGCTGGCACGAACGCCTTCGCCGCCTGCGCCGGGTAATACTCCGGCATGACCAAACTCAATGGCGGCGATGGCCTGGTCGACGGGACCGCCAGGCGCAATTTGCACGATGAAAAAGTTGATGGTGATAATCGCCCATAATGTTGGGATAACCAGCAACAGACGGCGAATCAGGTAAGCGCCCATCTACTCTCCCTGTTTGCTGGCGGACGGCAGTTTGGCCGCTTTATTGACGTCATACCACCAGGTATCGATACCGAGGCTATAGATGGGGCGCACGGCCGGCTGGGAGAATTTATCCCACCAGGCGAGACGGTCTTCCGCCATGTACCACATCGGCAACATGTAATAATTCCACGTTAATACGCGATCCAGGGCGCGCCCCAGAGGCAGTAATTTTTCTTTATTTCCCTGGGCGGCAATAATTTGGTTGATCAGCGAGTCGATAACCGGGCTTTGCACGCCGGGGGCATTATAAGTGGAGTTGATATATTCCGATGACCAGGAAATCTGTAAATCGGAACTGGGCCACGGCATCGCCCGCCACACGCGCGGCATCATGTCATAGTCGCGGCTGCGCATTCGGTTGGTGATTTGCGAGTTATCCACCTTGCGAATGTCCATGTTGATACCCAGCCGTTGCAAGCTATGTTGGAACGGCAATACCCACTGACTATTGCTGCTTGCAGGAAGCAATAATTCAAAGCTGAGTGGCTGGCCTGTGGTGGCATTAACGCGTTGCTGACCTTTCAGCACCCAGCCTGCATCGTTGAGAAGTTTGTCGGCTTTTAACAGGTTGTCACGGTCGTAGCCATCGCCTTTGGACACTGGTGGCTGGTAGATTTGCGTGAACACTTCTGGCGGTAGATCTTTTTTCATTGGCGCCAGAAGCACCAGCTCAGCGGCGTCGGGGTAATTTCTGGCCGCGTATTCGGTATTCTGAAAATAACTGTTCGTGCGACTCCAGGCATTGTAAAACAACGCTTTATTCATCCATTCAAAGTCAAAGGCGAGGGTGATGGCTTCCCGGACCCGGCGATCGCTGAATACCGGTCGTTGAATATTAAACGCCAGCCAGCGCGTATCCTGGGCTGATTCGTTCTTTTGCTCATCTTTGATAATGTATTTTTTATCGAAATTCTTACCGGTATAGCGCGTGGCCCAGTTTTTGGCGTCGTTTTCCATGCGTAAATCAAAGGCGCCAGCTTTAAACGCTTCGAAGGCAACATTATCGTCGAGATAATAATCGTAGCGAATGGTATCGAAATTCCAGCGACCACGATTTACCGGTAAATCGGCCGCCCAGTAATCTTTCACGCGGGAATAGACAATATTTTGCCCCATTTTCCAGGACGTAATGCGGTACGGACCACTGGCAAGCGGAGGTGTAGATAACGGGTCGCTAAGTTTATGATCCTTCCAGTACTTTTCTGGAAATACCGGCAGCGAAAACAGACTCAGCATATCTTCTTTGCCTGGTTTGGCTAATTCAATACGCACGGTTAATGGCGCTATGGCTTTGACCGTTGTGCCTTTGTATACCAGGCGAAACTGTGGCACGCCCTCGGTCATAAATTTTTGAAAAGTAAACTCAACGTCGCGTGCGGTAATCGGCGAACCATCATGAAAACGGGCGCGCGGATTGATAGCGACTTCTACCCAGGAATAATCGTCAGCATAGCGTGCGCTTTCGGCAATCAGCGGATAATAACTGCCGGGTTCGTCATCGGAAGTGGTAAATAGCGTGTCGTACAGTTGCTCGGTGCGTGCGCCGGGGTTTCCGCGTAGTGCATAGCGGTTAAAATTATCGAAGGTACCAATGGAGGATAACGTTATTTGCCCGCCCTTCGGCGCAGCGGGATTCACATAATCAAAATGGTTGAAATTAAAAGCATACCGGGGTTCTCCCAGCACCGCAAAGGCATAGCTTTCCTTGATAGCTTGCGCCTGCGCACCGAAGGTGAACAGGGTGATAAACAGCAGCAGTATGCGCACAATCATCTGCAACGGATTTCCTTTTACTCATCATTAGCCGCAATCCGGCATGCTTCAACTATGAATAATAAGGGACACAAGCACACCTTACCACTGCGGCGTATGCGGTTTCTCCAGCCAGCGGACAAAATCATCCATCGGTAAGGGGCGGCTAATCCAATAGCCTTGCAGGAAATTAACACCTCGCTCACGTAGCCAGCGCGCCTGTTCCGGTGTTTCGACACCTTCAGCAACCGTCAGCATATTGAGACGTTTCGCCAGCGTGAGCACTGCGTCAAGCACCGGAGATGTGACCGTTTCCGTACCTATAGCATTGATAAACCCACGGTCAATTTTCAGATACTCGAGCGTGAAGCGTTCCAGATAGATAAGCGCGCTGTGTCCGGTGCCGAAGTCATCAATAGCAATTTCCACGCCGACAGAGTGCAGCCAGGCGAACAGTTTTGTGGCCTCATGCTCTTTCAGCATATCGCGCTCGGTTATCTCCAGTACTATCTGGAAATGGTGCGCGGGTAGGGAGGCGAGCAGCCGATGTATATCCGCTTTAAAGCTCTCGCTGTGCAGATGGTCCGGTGCGATATTAATGCCAAACTTTATGCCCACCGGCAGTACGTTTTGTAATTCAGCCGCATCACGGGCTATAAGCTCAAACAGATGCTGGGTCAGCGGCACGATCATCTTTTGCGATTCGGCATATTGAATGAAGGCATCCGGCGGGATTTCACCTGCAACAGGGTGACGCCAGCGTAGCAGCACTTCCAGGCCCGTGACCCGCAGCGTTTGTGTATCAACCACCGGCTGATACACCAGGTAAAATTGCTCACGTTTGATGGCAGCCATAATTTCTCTGCCAGGGCGCATACGCACACTCATCAGGTAATAGCAGAGCAGGCCAACGACAGTTCCACTCATACCGCCCAGTAAAAACGCATACCACACATCGTTCCATGTCCAGTCATCAGCATAAAGACGCACAGTCAGCGGAATGCCTGTTATTTTGGTTTCGCGTACTGGTTTGCCGGATAACTCACGGACGTTCATCAAATGCGACGAAAATGTCGAAAGCACGGTATCGCCAATAATGAGTGCGATTCCGTCGAAATCTTGCTGACGAGAGCTATAGAGAAGATATGGCGTCAGGTGCAGGTTTAATGCTGCAAAAACGCCGCTATTTTTCAATAAAGGGTTGCGATACCAGATGACGATAGTGGGTTTGTTGGGCACCATTGGCGTGCCAGGCAACATCGCCATATCGACGTCTTTGTTAATATCGAGCGCCGGGATCAACTCATTGAGCGGTATATCCATCTCCCCCGTCGCTGATGAACAAAAGCTCTTTTTATCCTTCACCAGCACAAATGTGCGAACATTCATGCTAAACGCCGCGCGGGCAGTCAGTTCAGGGTTAGCCTGCTGACAGGTATCTAAGGTGAGCGGCTGTAGGCGGTCAGTGGTTAATTTCAGGTCGGCGAAGTAGGTATCGAGGTACTTTTGTACGTCGGTAATCAGTGTGTCGTATTTGACTTCGTGTTTATGCCAGGCAACCAAAAACTGAAGACAGCTGACCAGTATTGCGATCATCACGCCCGCAATAATGCAGGTAAGCAGGATCTTACGTCCGGAAGAGGGAGCGCGTATGAACATGGTTCCGTTAATATTCCCGAGATTACGACAACGCTGAAGTGGAAGAGAATGACGGGACTATAGCCTGGTTCAAGGCACGGAAACATCATTTTCTATGATGAATGAAAACAAAAAAGCACTGCTTAAGCAGTGCCTTCAGTTAACTCGTCAGGATAGCCAAGGGATTGCATCCAAACGGTTTATTAGCTGCGGCTAAGAACCCGACGTGCTTCGTTGTAACGCTTTTTCCAGTACGGCTCATTCATGCTGGAAATAATAACACCACTGCTGGTGGAAGCATGAACGAACTGATTGTTGCCGATATAAATACCGACATGGCGTCCAGTTGAACCGGCACGGAACAGAACTAAGTCACCTGTACGCAAATTACTGCGGGAAACTGACTTGCCCATTTCCTGCTGTTCATAAGTTGAACGAGGAAGTTCTAAGCCAAATTGTTCGCGGAATGTACGCTGTACAAAACCAGAACAATCGATACCTTTTTTAGTGCTGCCACCCAGACGATAACGCACGCCTTTCCAGTCAGCATACTGATCCATAATTCGCGATTTTACGTCGACATTACGAACCAGATTTTCAAATTCATCCTGAGAAGCTTGCAGTGATGATGTTTCACTACCCACTGCACGTGTCTCAGGATGCATATTCTTTGCGGTGTTATTTGCACTACATGCAGAAAGCAGAACCGCTACTGCAATCGCGGGAATCCCGCGCAAGATATATCTCAAAATCGGTTGAGATTTGACCATGTTGTTTGTTTTCCCTTGAAGTCCTTAACGACAAATATCGTTATAAAAAAATGCCAAGCGACACGAGACTAATTACCTGGGCACGTTGAAACAATTCCTTAAGGCCAAATCTGTGGACTAACGCACAAAATTATATGCTGTGAGGATAATCTACCGCCGAGGCAAAACGTGTTCGAGATTACCCGATTGACGCGGTCTTGGCGAGCGGTTTTACATGATTTTTTATAAGAAAAAGTGATACAGAAAGTTAATAAACGGGATTGGTCAATTAAAGCACTATTGTCTAAAAGATGCGCAATTCATTCATTTGCTTAGAGAATGATCATTTCACTTAATGAACGAGAGCAAAGCCGCACATCATCAGGATTATCCCTACTATGAAAATAAACCTGATGATGTTAATTACTGTGAGTTATTTGTTTTATGAATGTTTATTTTTTCCAGGCAGTGATTTGTCAAAAAAGGCGATTAATTGATCACTTAAAGGCGTCATTAGCCACCAGGGCAACCCAATCAATATCACCGTCATGGAACCGACAATGATATCGGTAAACCAATGTGCGCCAATCATCACTCTGGGAAATGCAAAAACCACAAATATAATAAGGGCGATTACTCCTGCGACTTTTCCGAAATATCGCCACATAAAAGCGGAAAAAATAAGCAGCATCATGCCATGATCGCCGGGAAAACTATCTCGTGAGGCATCTTTCGTTGGAACAGATAGCAGTTCGCTGACGCGGTTAATATCTGTAAAGGTCAATGTCGGACTGGCCCGTTTTACCGGAATAAATGCCTGGCCCAACTGGTTTAATACCACTGCGGTTAACAGCATGACCAGACCAATAATCACAATACGCCGTCTGCCGGGTGCGTTTTCTTTCAGCCAGAAACTCAGCATCAGTATTCCCATCGCCAGCAGTGAACAACCGTCGAAGGCGCGATTATTAGTCAACGCAACCAGCCATAAAAAAGTCTTGCTTTCGACCAGTTTCTGATTAAAAAAATAAAAAATATCCGCGTCAATCGGCAACCAGAATCCATGATTGACGGGAATGTACCAGGAAAGAAACAGCGCGAGGCCGACAATATTTAATAGCACTATTTGCGGCAAATTTTTGATCATATTTTCTCTAATTATCTTACTGAAAAACGCAGGCAACCTTACGCGTTGGTCGCTAAACGAAGCTTCAACAGCGCGCTCTGTAAGGCGTTCCAGTCAGTTTCGTCGCTGGAAATCAGCTCAATGCGGCTATCTGGTGGTGCAACGTTTTGCGTTTCAATGTGCAGGTCATCGCCCTGACGGTTGATGCGCACAAGACCTTCTGGTATCCGCATCACGCCTTTTACGCGTCCGACCGGCGCAAGTCGCGCCCATTCCAGAATGCCAATGGTGTCGAACACGGTATCAGCGTCGAATATCCAACCGCAGGCCTGGTGTCCTTGTCCGCTATTCAGACTGCGACGCCAGCGTTGATGCTCTGGCAGGCTTAATGCCGCTAATCCTTTTTTCTCGTTATGTTGATGCGAATGGGCAGCGCTGGCGGGCAACTCAGTTAAATTTCGACGAGGTAAATCCAGAAGATGACCATCAATTTGCCCATGATCGCTGTGAATTAATTGCCGTTCGCCACCGTTTTGTTGCCACCAGCGTTGTAACGCTTGCTCGCTTTCTGGCGTAGCACGGTCGGATTTATTGGCGACAATGATGTCTGCGGCAGCCAGTTGATCACGGAAGTTTTCATTACCGACGCTTTTTTCGTCCAGCAGCAGGCGCGGATCGAGAATGCACAACGTGGCGCGCAGATCGATCCACGGTTCATAGACCGGCGCGGTTAACAGATCGAGGATCTGTTTCGGATGACCCAGTCCGGTCGGCTCTATCAGCAAGCGGTCTGGTTTTCCCTGGCGCAGTAAGGTATTCAACCCTACCTGCATGGGTAAACCATTAACGCAGCACATACAGCCGCCGGGGATCTCTTTCAGCAATGCGCCGCTATCGGCGAGCAAAGCACCATCAATTCCAACTTCCCCAAATTCATTAACCAGAACCGCCCATTTTTCGTTGGGATCTTTGTGGGCTAGCAGATGAAGAATAGAGGTTGTTTTCCCGCTGCCGAGAAAACCGGTGATGAGGTTGGTCCTGGTCACAACGGCTCCGCAATAATCAGATGAGTTAACTGTGCGTTAATCCTGGCTAAAAAAGGCGGAAAAGAGAAGAGAGAGGGCGGACGAAGCGATGCTCCATCCGCTTTAACCGCAGAAATCGTTAAATTTTGAGGGTGTTTAATAGCGCCTGATGCGCGCCGAACTGCGCGATTTGTTGCCAGGCTTGTTCGATGGCCTGCACAAAATGCGGGTTATCTGGTAGGTCATCACCGAATACTTCACGCAAAGAAAGCAGGGCGGTGACGCGTTGTTCACTGCTACTGCCCGCAACGAAGTTGTGAATTTTATCGTAAAGCGGATCGCGGACATCGATAGCTTTTCCGGCATCATCTACGCCGCTCACATAGCGCATCCAACCTGCGACACCTAATGCCAGTAACGGCCAGTTTGTTTCGCGAGCCAGATGAATGCGAATCCCTGCCAACATGCGTTGCGGTAATTTTTGACTGCCATCCATCGCGATTTGCCAGGTCTTATGTTTCAGCGCCGGATTGGCAAAACGTTCAATTAACGTATCCGCATAGTATGTTAAATCGACATCTTTAATCCGTAGCGTTGGCGCTTGCTCATCCAGCATTAATGTTCTGGCGGCATGGCGAAATGCGCGGTCCTGCATGCAATCACTAATATGGGCGAATCCAGCCAGGTAGCCCAGATAAGCGAGAAAAGAGTGGCTGCCATTAAGCATACGCAGTTTCATCTCTTCCCACGGCAGGACATCATCCACCATTTGTACACCTGCGATTTCCCAGGCTGGGCGCCCTGCGACGAAGTTATCTTCCACCACCCACTGGATAAACGGCTCGCAGCTAATTGCACAGGGATCATTCACGCCCAGATATTGGCTAATTTCTGCCAGTGATTCTTCCGTTGCTGCCGGGACAATGCGGTCGACCATGGTTCCCGGAAAGCTGACGTGTTCTTTTATCCACTCGGCAAGTTCTGGAGAGCGTTTTTCAGCCATCCCCAGCACCGCATTTTTCACCACATGACCATTGTCGGGAATATTATCGCAGGAAAGTACGGTAAACGGCGCAAGGCCACGTTCACGACGGCGTTTCAGCGCTTCGACAAGAATGCCTGGCGCGGAGTGAGGTTCTTCCGGGCTTTGTAAGTCATGAATAATCCGCGAATTATTGGTATCGAGCGCCCCGGTGGCCGGGTCGATACAATAACCTTTTTCGGTAATGGTCAGGGACACAATTGCCACCTGCGGTTCGCAAAACTTCTCAATAATCGCCGCTAAGGAATCCAGTTTTGCATTCAGGCATTCATGAACGGCCCCGACAATAATCGCCTGGTTGCCGTCTGCGCCTTTCTCCAACACGGTATATAAATGATCCTGTTCGCGAAGTTGGCTCATTAGCCGATCGCCGCTGAACAAACTGATTTCACAGATCCCCCAATCGCTGCACTGGGCATTCAGCACACGGTCGGTCAGTAACGCCTGATGTGCGCGGTGAAAGGCTCCAAAGCCAAAATGAACGATACGTGATTTCAATTGCTGGCGATCGTAGCGTGGAGTGTGAATGTGAGGCGGGAACGTAGTGGAGGCAATTGTGTTCATAGAAGTCACGTCTTAGTAACGATTGATTAACAATGCTAGTGTAAAGTTATATGACAACAATTGAAATTGGTCTGGATTGTTAATGCGATGAAGTGTGAGGACGATCAATTTACAAGTGAATATTGCAGGCGAAAGGTGTTCAGGAAGCGCAAAATGAAGGATTGGTATAATAAATTAAAAAAGGGACAGCCTGAGCTGTCCCTTTTCTGAATGTGGCTGAAGTTAGTCAGCACGCCCCATATAACGGCGTTCTTCGATATGGATACGAATTTTTTCGCCCGGGCTTAAGTATTCTGGTACCTGAATCACCAGACCGGTGCTCAAGGTTGCCGGTTTGTTACGGGCACTGGCAGAAGCGCCTTTGATGCCTGGAGCGGTTTCAACGATTTCCAGATCAACGGTCTGCGGCAGTTCAAGCGCCAGCAGTTGACCGTCCCAGGTCAGAACCTGCATGTCTGGCATGCCGCCTTCCGGCATAAACAGCAGTTCTTCTTCGATCTGATCTTTAGTGAAGGTATACGGGGTATAGTCTTCTTTATCCATAAAGACATATTCGTTGCCATCGACGTAGGAGAAGTCAACGTAGCGGCGGGTCAGCGTCACGGTATCAACGATATCATCGCCTTTAAAGCGTTCTTCCACTTTCAGCCCGGTACGGACGTCTGAAAAACGCATTTTGTACAGCGTAGCGGCACCGCGGGCGGTAGGCGACTGAATATCAATGTCCTTAACCAGCAGCAGTTTGCCGTTGTAATTCAGTACCATACCTTTTTTAATTTCGTTCGCTCTTGGCATCGAAAAATTCCTGTTGTCGAAAATGTCAAAAATATCGCGACAAACTACTCGCGACGGGCCTTTCAGGCAAGTGGTATTCGCACTTTTGCTGGTGCCAAAAAGGTGGTAATGTGCGCGCTCCTCAATCCGGTGGTTAACCTTAAGAGAACAACGTATGGAATGCCGTCCGGGTTGCGGGGCGTGTTGCACCGCCCCCTCAATCTCCAGTCCTATTCCCGGTATGCCAGATGGCAAGCCCGCCAATACGCCCTGCATTCAGCTTGATGAACAGCAACGCTGTAAAATTTTCACCTCGCCACTACGGCCGAAAGTTTGCGCAGGCTTGCAGGCCAGTGCTGAAATGTGCGGTAACACGCGTCAGCAGGCCATGACCTGGCTTATCGATCTGGAAATGTTGACCGCGCCTTAAACATCTTTAATCCGCAGCAAGCAAAACAGGGTGGCGATAATCATCACCATCGCAAACCAGAACACCGCGTGATAATTCCAGATCTCGGCGACGATGCCCGCCACTGATCCTGCGATGATCCAGCCCACGCGCGAAGTGTTGGTATAGAGCGTGGTGGCTGAACCTGCCTGACCGGGCATCAAATCCTGAAAATAGAGCATCCCGATGCCGCCCAGAATGCCAATAAAAATAGCATTTAGCAGCTGCAAGCCCAACAGAATGACAGGTGAATGCGCCATCAGCATTCCTGCGTAAAAACAGACGCCACCCACGGCGGCAACGCGCATTAAGAA
This sequence comes from Escherichia sp. E3659, assembly GCF_005781135.1. Taxonomy (NCBI): domain Bacteria; kingdom Pseudomonadati; phylum Pseudomonadota; class Gammaproteobacteria; order Enterobacterales; family Enterobacteriaceae; genus Escherichia; species Escherichia sp. E3659. The sequence continues at coordinate 198,376 of NZ_VATQ01000008.1, forward strand.
GCGCTTACCCAGACGTTTGGCAAAATATCCGGCAATCAACATTGTCGGGATTTCCAGCCCGGCGGCGGTCCCCATCATCACACCGGCCAGTTTCTCGGGAAGATGCAGTTCGTTGATAATAAATAGCGGCATGTTGATGATGTACAGGCTGTTCGAGCCCCACATCAATGTACAAATGACAAACAGCAGCAGCGTATCGCGACGGTTACGGCGCGGCGCTTCAACCGTGCCGGTCGCCAGCGGAAGCTCTTTTTGCATCGACGGTAAAAACAACCACACCATCACGCCGCAGACAATAAACGCCACCGCCGCGCTGAGATACATTACCGTAAAGCTGAATCCCATCGCTAAGGCATACGCCAGCGGCGGGCCAATGACCCACGCTAACGATACCTGGGCGCGTAAAAAAGAGCTGAACATCACCGCTTCACGCCCGGTTTTGTCGGCATGTTCACGAGCAAGAGCAAACATTTGCGGGTTGGCGGTAGAGCCAAAACTGCTTAAAAAAACGCCGACGAATAACAAAACAAAGTAGTTGCGATTCCAGGCAAAAAGAGTACAGGCCAGCATGCCTAACAAGCAGCAAAAGACAATCAGCGATTTACGATCGCCGCGTTTATCAGAGCGTCCGGCGAGAAACTGACTGACCAGAATTCCGATAACGGCGCTGCCGGTAAAGAAGAATCCCACCATCGCCGGGCGCGCGTGCACTTCATCAGTGAGGAAAATACTTAGCGTCGGGGTTTGCAGGGCGCCTGCAATACCGGTGAGAAAGGCAACAATTAAAAACGCCGCTGACGTCAGGTCAAACGATTTCGCGCTGGAAACTGCGGGGGAGTTATGCATGCTGGTCGATCAGTGAAAGATGAAGACGCGGAGTTTACGCTGCCTGTCAGAAAATAAACAGTCAGTGAAATCAAACTCGCCACGAATAATCAAAATGGCATTTCACTCTTGCTGATCCTCAGCTGACGCCGCCGAAATGCTAATGCTGATGGCTAATTTCACTGTCAGCATTTCAGATTTTTGGCAAAAAAATGTGCAGCACATCAAACTTTTGGACATAATTTAGCGGCTTCCCTTGCGTGCTGATGAAGAAGTATTATTCTTGATTGAAACGTTTCAGCGCGATCTTGTCTTTAATCCTAAGCCAGGTTGGCGCTTTTTTTCTCATAGAAGCTGAATCGTTTCAATTCAGCAGGAGAGGAGAACTATGTTCCAGTTATCCGTACAGGACATCCATCCGGGCGAGAAGGCCGGAGACAAAGAAGAGGCTATTCGCAAGGTCGCCGCGGCGCTGGTGCAAGCCGGTAATGTAGCGGAAGGCTACGTCAATGGCATGCTGGCGCGCGAACAGCAAACCTCAACCTTTCTCGGCAATGGGATTGCTATTCCACACGGTACTACCGACACCCGCGATCAGGTGCTGAAAACCGGCGTTCAGGTATTTCAGTTCCCGGAAGGTATTACCTGGGGTGAAGGTCAAGTCGCGTACGTGGCTATCGGTATTGCCGCCAGCTCCGATGAACATCTGGGCTTGCTGCGCCAACTAACCCATGTACTGAGCGATGATTCCGTTGCTGAACAACTGAAGTCAGCAACAACAGCAGAAGAACTTCGCGCATTGCTGATGGGCGAAAAGCAGAGTGAGCAGCTGAAGCTCGACAACGAAATGCTGACGCTGGATATCGTCGCCAGCGATCTGCTGACTCTTCAGGCGCTGAACGCTGCGCGTCTGAAAGAAGCGGGGGCAGTTGACGCCACTTTCGTCACCAAAGCCATCAATGAACAACCGCTGAACCTCGGACAGGGCATCTGGCTGAGCGATAGTGCCGAAGGCAATCTGCGTAGCGCGATTGCGGTAAGCCGTGCGGCAAATGCTTTTGATGTGGACGGCGAAACGGCAGCCATGCTGGTGAGTGTGGCGATGAATGACGATCAGCCCGTCGCGGTTCTTAAGCGTCTCGCCGATTTGCTGCTCGACAATAAAGCTGACCGCTTGCTGAAAGCAGATGCGGCAACGCTGCTGGCACTACTGACCAGCGATGATGCGCCGACCGACGACGTGTTAAGCGCGGAGTTTGTGGTGCGCAATGAACACGGCCTGCATGCCCGTCCAGGCACCATGTTGGTCAATACCATTAAACAATTTAACAGTGATATTACCGTGACAAACCTTGATGGCACCGGCAAACCGGCAAACGGACGTAGTCTGATGAAAGTTGTAGCACTTGGCGTTAAGAAAGGTCATCGCCTACGCTTTACCGCCCAGGGACCAGATGCTGAACAGGCGCTGAACGCCATTGGCGACGCCATCGCCGCAGGTCTTGGGGAGGGCGCGTAATGAGCAGACGTGTTGCTACGATCACCCTTAATCCGGCTTATGACCTTGTTGGTTTCTGCCCGGAAATTGAACGCGGCGAAGTGAACCTGGTGAAAACCACCGGTCTGCATGCGGCGGGTAAAGGTATCAACGTTGCCAAAGTTCTGAAAGATCTGGGGATTGATGTCACTGTTGGCGGCTTCCTCGGTAAAGATAACCAGGATGGGTTTCAGCAATTGTTCAGCGAGCTGGGCATTGCCAACCGTTTCCAGGTTGTACAGGGGCGCACCCGTATTAATGTCAAGTTGACGGAAAAAGACGGCGAAGTGACCGACCTCAACTTCTCGGGTTTTGAAGTCACTCCAGCCGACTGGGAACGCTTTGTGACGGATTCTCTGAGCTGGCTTGGTCAGTTCGATATGGTCTGTGTCAGCGGCAGTTTACCATCAGGCGTCAGCCCGGAAGCCTTCACCGACTGGATGACTCGCCTGCGTAGTCAGTGTCCTTGCATTATCTTTGATAGTAGTCGTGAAGCGTTAGTGGCAGGTTTAAAAGCGGCACCGTGGCTGGTGAAACCTAACCGCCGCGAGCTGGAAATCTGGGCTGGCCGTAAACTGCCTGAAATGAAAGATGTGATTGAAGCTGCGCATGCGCTGCGTGAACAAGGTATCGCGCATGTCGTTATTTCACTGGGTGCCGAAGGCGCGCTTTGGGTTAATGCCTCCGGCGAATGGATCGCCAAACCACCGTCAGTCGATGTCGTAAGCACCGTTGGCGCAGGGGATTCTATGGTTGGTGGCCTGATTTATGGCTTGCTGATGCGTGAATCCAGTGAACACACTCTGCGTCTGGCGACAGCTGTTGCTGCCCTGGCGGTAAGTCAAAGCAATGTGGGTATTACCGATCGTCCGCAGTTGGCCGCAATGATGGCGCGCGTCGACTTACAACCTTTTAACTGACAGCAGGAGAGGCATAATGAAAACGCTGCTGATTATTGACGCTAATCTCGGTCAGGCACGCGCCTATATGGCGAAGACCCTGCTGGGCGCGGCGGCGCGAAAAGCAAAACTGGAAATCATCGACAATCCGAACGACGCTGAAATGGCGATTGTTCTCGGTGATTCGATCCCGAACGACAGCGCGCTGAACGGTAAAAATGTCTGGCTGGGTGATATTTCCCGGGCAGTTGCGCACCCTGAGCTGTTCCTGAGTGAAGCCAAAGGCCATGCGAAACCTTACACTGCGCCGGTCGCTACGACAGCACCGGTTGCTGCGAGTGGTCCGAAACGCGTAGTAGCGGTGACTGCTTGCCCGACCGGCGTAGCACACACCTTTATGGCGGCTGAAGCCATTGAAACCGAAGCGAAAAAACGTGGCTGGTGGGTGAAAGTTGAAACTCGTGGCTCTGTAGGCGCGGGTAATGCCATCACCCCTGAAGAAGTGGCAGCGGCGGATCTGGTAATTGTGGCGGCAGATATTGAAGTCGATCTGGCGAAATTTGCTGGTAAACCGATGTATCGCACCTCTACCGGTCTGGCGCTGAAGAAAACCGCGCAGGAACTGGATAAAGCCGTTGTTGAAGCGACGCCTTACGAACCAGCAGGCAAAGCTCAAACGGCGGCGACTGAAGGCAAGAAAGAGAGTGCTGGCGCGTATCGTCACTTGCTGACGGGCGTTTCCTACATGTTGCCGATGGTGGTTGCTGGCGGTCTGTGTATCGCGCTTTCTTTTGCTTTTGGTATCGAAGCGTTTAAAGAGCCGGGTACGCTGGCCGCGGCGCTGATGCAGATTGGTGGCAGTTCAGCCTTTGCGCTGATGGTGCCGGTACTGGCAGGTTATATTGCCTTCTCTATTGCCGACCGTCCGGGCCTCACGCCTGGCCTGATTGGCGGTATGCTGGCGGTCAGCACAGGTTCTGGTTTCATTGGCGGTATTATTGCGGGCTTCCTGGCAGGTTACATCGCGAAGCTAATCAGCACGCAGCTGAAACTGCCGCAGAGTATGGAAGCGCTGAAACCGATTTTGATCATTCCGCTGATTTCCAGTCTGGTGGTTGGTCTGGCGATGATCTACCTGATCGGTAAACCGGTTGCTGGCATCCTCGAAGCTCTGACTCACTGGCTGCAAACGATGGGGACTGCGAATGCGGTTCTGCTGGGGGCGATCCTTGGCGGCATGATGTGTACTGATATGGGCGGCCCGGTTAACAAAGCGGCATACGCGTTCGGTGTGGGTCTGCTGAGTACCCAAACCTATGGCCCAATGGCAGCGATTATGGCAGCAGGTATGGTGCCACCTCTGGCAATGGGGCTGGCAACGATGGTGGCGCGTCGCAAATTCGACAAAGCGCAGCAGGAAGGCGGCAAAGCAGCTTTGGTACTGGGACTGTGCTTTATTTCGGAAGGTGCAATTCCGTTTGCTGCTCGTGATCCGATGCGCGTGCTGCCGTGCTGTATCGTTGGTGGGGCGCTGACTGGCGCAATCTCAATGGCGATTGGTGCGAAACTGATGGCACCGCACGGTGGTCTGTTTGTTCTGCTGATCCCTGGCGCTATTACGCCGGTACTGGGTTACCTGGTAGCAATTATTGCCGGTACGCTGGTGGCGGGTTTGGCCTATGCCTTCCTGAAACGTCCGGAAGTGGACGCGGTAGCGAAAGCCGCATAATAAAACGTGAACAACAGGGCAGAAATTTCCTGCCCTGTATCATTTGATGATCGCAAGGTGATTGACAAGTTATTGAAGGTAACTATATGAATTTATATGGTTTATCTTTAAGTGAAAACCTGAAATCCGCATCGAACATCAACGTTATTTCCTCAAGGGCAGATTAATTTCTGCCCTTTTTTATTGTTCCTGTTCTGTGCATCCCATCACAAATTCCTCGTTTTTTTAATCCATGCATTTAGTAGCGTTTTGTGAGCCTGTTCAAATCTGCCCATTTTGCCCATCTGGCGGCAATTTACTTTAAGTAAAACATGCATACTATGAGCACATGTTTAAATATGAACACATGTTTAAACGTTATTTGCAGTACCTATATTCTTGTGGATTGACAGAGTTGGTAATTTTTTACCAGGGGACGTGCTATGCGCGAAAAGGAATATGTCGTAATTATAGGTTCGGCGAATATTGATGTCGCCGGATATTCACATGAATCATTAAATTATGCGGATTCAAATCCAGGGAAAATAAAATTTACTCCTGGCGGAGTAGGGCGCAATATCGCGCAAAATCTGGCGTTGCTGGGGAACAAAGTCTGGCTACTTAGCGCTGTAGGCAGTGATTTTTATGGCCAATCGCTCCTGACGCAAACCAATCAATCCGGTGTTTATGTCGATAAATGCCTGATTGTGCCAGGGGAAAATACGTCGAGCTATTTATCACTGCTCGATAATACCGGTGAAATGCTGGTTGCTATAAATGACATGAATATTAGCAACTGTATTTCTGCGGAATATCTCGCACAGCACCGTGAATTTATCCAGGGAGCAAAGGTCATTGTCGCTGACTGTAATATCAGTGAAGAGGCGTTGGTCTGGATTCTGGATAATGCCGCCGACGTACCTGTATTTGTCGATCCGGTTTCGGCATGGAAATGTGTCAAAGTGCGCGACCGTCTAAGTCAGATCCATACCCTGAAGCCAAACCGTCTTGAAGCGGAAACCCTGAGCGGGATTGCGCTGTCAGGGCGTGAAGATGTCGCAAAAGTTGCCGCCTGGTTCCATCAACATGGCCTGAACCGCCTGGTACTGAGTATGGGCGGAGACGGTGTTTACTACAGTGAAATCGGCGGTGAAAACGGCTGGTCTGCACCGATTAAAACCAATGTCATTAATGTTACCGGAGCGGGCGATGCCATGATGGCAGGTCTTGCTTCGTGTTGGGTCGACGGAATGCCGTTTGCCGAATCTGTTCGTTTTGCACAGGGATGTTCGTCAATGGCACTCTCCTGTGAATACACCAATAACCCAAATTTATCGATTGCCAACGTTATATCGTTAGTGGAGAACGCAGAATGTCTGAATTAAACATTTCCCCTGAATTATTACAAATTTCCCCGGAAGTTCAGGATGCTTTAAAAAGCAAAAAACCAGTAGTTGCGCTGGAATCGACCATTATCTCTCACGGGATGCCGTTTCCACAAAATGCCCAGACGGCAATTGAAGTAGAAGAAACTATTCGTAAACAGGGCGCTGTACCTGCCACTATCGCCATTATTGGTGGCGTGATGAAAGTGGGGTTAAGCAAAGAAGAAATTGAATTGCTGGGTCGTGAAGGACATAACGTAACCAAAGTTAGCCGTCGCGATTTACCTTTTGTTGTTGCCGCCGGAAAAAATGGCGCAACCACCGTTGCTTCAACGATGATTATTGCGGCGCTTGCCGGAATTAAAGTATTTGCCACCGGGGGAATTGGCGGTGTGCATCGCGGGGCGGAACATACCTTCGATATTTCTGCCGATTTGCAAGAACTGGCAAATACCAATGTCACCGTTGTTTGTGCCGGGGCGAAATCTATTCTCGATTTAGGCTTAACTACCGAATATTTAGAAACTTTCGGTGTACCGCTAATTGGCTATCAGACCAAAGCGCTGCCTGCGTTTTTCTGCCGCACCAGCCCGTTTGACGTCAGCATTCGTCTCGACAGTGCCACAGAAATTGCCCGCGCGATGGCGGTGAAATGGCAAAGCGGGTTGAACGGTGGCCTGGTGGTAGCGAACCCGATCCCGGAACAGTTTGCTATGCCGGAACACACTATCAATGCGGCGATCGATCAGGCGGTAGCTGAAGCTGAAGCGCAGGGTGTTATTGGTAAAGAAAGTACGCCGTTCTTGCTGGCGCGCGTTGCTGAACTGACCGGCGGTGACAGCCTGAAATCCAACATCCAGCTGGTGTTCAACAACGCCATTCTGGCGAGTGAAATTGCCAAAGAATACCAGCGTCTCGCGGGTTAATTTCTGACGGGCAGAAAGCCGTCGCCCGTACTGATCATACATACCGAAACCTGGCGCTGACGCCGGGTTTACTGGCATGAAGGGAAAATCATTATGGATATAATGAGAAGTGTTGTGGGGATGGTGGTGTTACTGGCAATAGCATTTGTGTTGTCGGTGAATAAAAAGAGCATCAGTTTGCGCACGGTTGGAGCCGCGCTGCTGCTGCAAATCGCTATTGGTGGCATCATGCTCTATTTTCCGCCGGGAAAATGGGCAGTAGAACAGGCGGCATTAGGCGTTCATAAAGTGATGTCTTACAGTGATGCCGGTAGCGCCTTCATTTTTGGTTCGCTGGTTGGGCCGAAAATGGATGTTCTCTTTGATGGCGCGGGCTTTATCTTCGCCTTTCGCGTACTTCCGGCGATTATCTTCGTTACCGCGCTCATTAGCCTGCTTTATTACATTGGCGTGATGGGGCTGCTGATTCGCATTCTTGGCAGTATTTTCCAGAAAGCCCTCAACATCAGCAAAATCGAATCTTTTGTTGCGGTTACCACTATTTTCCTCGGGCAAAACGAGATCCCGGCGATCGTAAAACCGTTTATCGATCGCATGAATCGCAACGAGCTGTTTACCGCAATTTGTAGCGGGATGGCGTCCATTGCTGGTTCGATGATGATTGGTTATGCCGGAATGGGCGTGCCGATTGACTACCTGTTAGCGGCATCGCTGATGGCTATCCCCGGCGGTATTTTGTTTGCGCGTATTCTTAGCCCGGCAACCGAGCCTTCGCAGGTGACATTTGAAAACCTGTCATTCAGCGAAACGCCGCCAAAAAGCTTTATCGAAGCGGCGGCGAGCGGTGCGATGACCGGGCTGAAAATCGCCGCGGGTGTGGCGACGGTGGTAATGGCGTTTGTCGCAATTATTGCGTTGATCAACGGCATTATCGGCGGAATTGGCGGCTGGTTTGGTTTCGCCAATGCTTCTCTGGAAAGTATTTTTGGCTATGTGCTGGCGCCACTGGCGTGGATCATGGGGGTAGACTGGAGCGATGCCAACCTTGCGGGTAGCCTGATTGGGCAGAAACTGGCGATTAACGAATTCGTCGCTTACCTGAGTTTTTCACCATACCTGCAAACGGGCGGCACGCTGGAAGTGAAAACCGTTGCGATTATCTCCTTTGCGCTGTGTGGTTTTGCTAACTTTGGTTCTATCGGCGTTGTCGTTGGGGCGTTTTCGGCTATTTCGCCAAAACGTGCTCCGGAAATCGCCCAGCTTGGTTTACGGGCGCTGGCAGCAGCGACGCTTTCCAACCTGATGAGTGCGACTATTGCCGGGTTCTTTCTTGGGCTGGCGTAATGCTCGATTTGTAGTCCGGATAAGACGTATCCGGCAATCGCACTATTGCCAATAATTTTTACTGCATCATCCCGGAGAATTTATTCTCCGGGTCCATTTCCAGCGCCAACCCTAACAGCTGCTTTCTGTTTTTAATTAAATATCCTTTCTGACTTTTAATTAATAAACCGTCGTGAATGAATTGCGCGAGAACATATAATAGGTGCCGATAAGAAACACCCAAATACTCTGCCGCTTGTGTGTGTTTTTCGTGATAAAGATCACCTTCTTGCGAGAGTAATATAAATGCTGCCAGACGATTCACTAACGGAAATGATTGGTTCTGCGTTAGAGATACAATATTACGATAATTTTTATGACTTAAGGTGACGCAGAGTTTTCGTAAAAATAGCGTGTCGTTTAATAACAGCGGACGGTAATGTTTCATTGGGAGCGCAATACACCAACACTCTTCAATAGCCTGTACCGCACGCGGTTCATGATCTTTATCGATTAACTCAATCTCGCCAATAAAACAGGGCGCGGCAAAGAAATCAATCAGCGACACGCGACCATTAGCTAGCGTGGCGTAAAGTCTGGCACGGCCTCGCGTCAGGTAAAACAGCCAGGACGGCTGTTGCCCTTCCTGCACAATGTAGTCACGCGCTAAAAAATGAAACAGCCGCGTATCGGCTGAAACATCCGTTGAAAAGCAATCCTTAAACGCAGATTCACTCATCAATTGCTGCTTAAGATCATTATTGTGGATTTCTTTCACGATGTTTATCCGCTATGAGATTTCTCATATTTAGCATACGTACGCTGTTGTTAAGATTCAATCATCGGCCCGGTCGAATTTTCTTTGCTGTAGAAAAAATAACGCAACTGGAAACAGAGGAAATAAACAATGGAAAAGAGAAAAATTATTCTGGATTGTGATCCGGGTCATGATGATGCTATTGCCATAATGATGGCTGCGAAACATCCGGCGATTGATTTATTAGGTATCACTATTGTGGCGGGTAATCAGACGCTTGATAAAACATTAATTAATGGCCTGAATGTTTGCCAGAAACTGGAGATTAATGTTCCGGTTTATGCGGGGATGCCGCAGCCCATTATGCGTCAACAAATTGTTGCCGATAATATTCACGGTGAAACCGGACTGGATGGCCCGGTATTCGAGCCGCTAACCCGCCAGGCAGAAAGCACTCATGCGGTGGAATATATCATTGATACCCTGATGGCAAGCGATGGCGATATCACTCTGGTGCCGGTTGGTCCGTTGTCAAACATCGCGGTGGCAATGCGCATGCAACCCGCAATCCTGCCCAAAATCCGTGAAATTGTACTGATGGGCGGCGCTTACGGTACTGGCAACTTTACGCCATCCGCCGAGTTCAACATCTTTGCTGACCCGGAAGCCGCACGCGTGGTGTTCACCTCCGGCGTTCCGTTGGTGATGATGGGCCTCGATCTTACCAACCAGACCGTTTGCACCCCGGACGTGATTGCGCGGATGGAAAGGGCAGGCGGCCCTGCCGGAGAGCTGTTCAGCGACATCATGAACTTCACTCTCAAAACGCAGTTCGAAAACTACGGTCTGGCTGGCGGCCCGGTGCACGACGCCACCTGCATCGGTTATCTGATTAACCCTGATGGCATTAAAACCCAGGAGATGTACGTCGAAGTAGACGTTAACAGTGGCCCTTGCTATGGGCGTACCGTCTGCGACGAGCTGGGCGTTCTTGGCAAGCCTGCTAATACCAAAGTCGGCATCACTATTGATACCGACTGGTTCTGGGGATTAGTCGAAGAGTGCGTGCGCGGCTACATCAAAACCCATTAAGTGTTGATAACAAGCCGGGCCAGTATCGCAAAGTGCAGGCCCGGCTATTTCTGATGGGCAGAAAGCCGTCGCCCAAAATGACATGAAGAGATAATAACTATGGATGTCATGAGAAGTGTTCTGGGAATGGTGGTATTGCTGACGATTGCGTTTTTACTGTCAGTAAACAAGAAGAAGATCAGCCTGCGTACCGTTGGCGCGGCGTTAGTGTTACAGGTCGTGATTGGCGGCATTATGCTGTGGTTACCGCCAGGGCGTTGGGTCGCTGAAAAAGTCGCTTTTGGCGTGCATAAAGTGATGGCGTACAGCGACGCGGGTAGCGCATTTATCTTCGGTTCTCTGGTCGGACCGAAAATGGACACCTTATTTGATGGCGCAGGATTTATCTTTGGTTTCAGGGTATTACCGGCAATTATCTTCGTCACTGCACTGGTGAGTATTCTCTACTACATCGGTGTGATGGGGATTTTAATTCGCATTCTCGGCGGTATATTCCAGAAAGCATTAAATATCAGCAAGATTGAGTCATTCGTCGCGGTCACTACCATTTTCCTCGGGCAAAACGAAATTCCGGCGATTGTGAAGCCCTTTATCGATCGGCTTAATCGCAATGAGCTGTTTACAGCTATTTGCAGCGGCATGGCCTCGATTGCTGGTTCGACGATGATTGGTTACGCTGCACTGGGCGTACCTGTGGAATATTTGCTGGCGGCATCGTTAATGGCGATCCCCGGCGGGATCTTGTTTGCCCGCCTGCTAAGCCCGGCTACGGAATCTTCACAGGTTTCCTTTAATAACCTCTCTTTCACCGAAACACCGCCAAAAAGCATTATTGAAGCGGCAGCGACAGGGGCGATGACCGGGCTGAAAATCGCTGCGGGTGTGGCAACAGTAGTTATGGCATTTGTTGCCATCATTGCGTTAATTAACGGTATTATCGGCGGCGTTGGCAGCTGGTTTGGTTTTGAACATGCCTCGCTGGAGTCCATTTTAGGTTATCTGCTGGCCCCACTGGCGTGGGTGATGGGTGTTGACTGGAGTGATGCAAATCTTGCCGGGAGTTTGATTGGGCAGAAGCTGGCGATAAATGAATTTGTCGCTTATCTCAATTTCTCGCCATATCTGCAAACGGGTGGCTCACTGGATGCAAAAACCGTGGCGATTATTTCTTTTGCGCTGTGCGGTTTCGCTAACTTTGGTTCTATCGGGGTAGTGGTAGGGGCATTTTCTGCGGTTGCGCCACACCGTGCGCCGGAAATCGCCCAGCTTGGTTTACGGGCGCTGGCGGCGGCGACGCTTTCCAACCTGATGAGTGCGACCATTGCCGGGTTCTTTATTGGTTTAGCGTAGTGCGCGATTTATGAGCCGGATAAGACGCGTTAAGCGTCGCATCCGGCAACATTGTTACACCATTGGCACTAATGAAAGCGCGTTATCGGCAGACAGGGTAGGGTTGTTTAAGCTGCCGCTGGCGCGCGAAATTGCCGCGCAGGCCATCGCAAAACGGGCGCTATCACGGAAATTGCTTCCTTCCAGAAAGCTATACACCAGGCCCGCCATAAAACCATCGTCAGCACCAAAACTGTCTACCGTCGTATGCGCTGGCGCAGTCAGCAAAAATTGTTCACCATCCTTTTCGCTGCAATAAACTGACTCATCGGGCAAATAAACAAACAGTTGCTGAACACCTTGCTGATGCAACGCATTCACTGCGGCATTACGGTCAGCATCGCTGATGATCGCCTGTCCCCATAAAATTTCCAGTTCCTGTAAAGTGGGTTTCAGGGTGTGAATATGCGCCAGCCAGTGTTTGATTTTGCCCGCTTTGAATTCTGAAACGGTATCGACAAACACCGGGATGTCATCAGCGAGGGTAAAGACCCACTCCAGCGCCTCGGCAGTCAGGTTACAATCTGCCAGCACTACGCCCGCATGACGAAGTAAATCGCGAGACCCGTTCAGTAGTTGCGGTGTCAACTGTTCCAACAGATGGGTATCGTTAATCGCCAGCACGGTTTCATCGTCTCGATTGGCAATTGCCAGATACGTCGATGTGCTTTGGCCGTGTAAACGAACGCAGCCGGAGACATTCACGCCGGCGCGGCGCGTCTCTTCCAGGAGCATTTCGCCATAAAAGTCATCGCCAATCACCGAGAGTAAATGGACGTCGCGGCCTAACAGCGCCAGATTGTGGGCGATGTTGCGCCCAACGCCGCCCGCCGAGCAATGAATCGTACCGGGATTAGAGGCCGCTTGCGGATAACGGATATCCGCCATCCCGCGAATATCCATATTGATTGTTCCCACCACCACGCAATATTCCTGCTCGGTGAGAATGTAACCTTTGCCTTTAATCCGCCCTTTGCGCATTAAATCCATAATATGCGCCGCAACGCGCGAACGGCTGATTTGCAGCATGTCCGCAATTTCGTTCTGCTGAATCAGCGGGTTACGCCGTAAAATTGCAAGGATCTCCTTCTCCCGGTTATTCATCTTCAGGCTACCGCTTTTTCAGTTTGTTGCGCTTTCAGCCAGGCGATCTCTTCTGCCCAGATATCCGGGTTGATGGTTTCAAGGATCAGCGGAATGCCGTCGAAACGGTCGTCCTGCATGATCCAGCGGAACGCATCATGACCGATATTGCCTTCACCGAGGCTATGATGGCGGTCAACGCGGCTGCCAAAGGCGCTTTTCGCATCGTTAAGGTGCATCCCGCGCAGATATTTAAAGCCGACAATACGGGCAAAATCCGCGAATGTTTTCTCGCATTCTGCTGGAGTACGCAAATCATACCCGGCAGCGAAAGCATGGCAGGTATCAATGCAGACGCCGACGCGGGATTTATCTTCCACGCCGTCGATAATCGCCGCGAGATGTTCGAATTTAAACCCTAAATTGCTGCCCTGACCGGCGGTATTTTCAATCACCGCGGTCACACCTTGTGTTTTATCCAGTGCAATGTTGATGGATTCGGCAATACGCGCAAGGCAATCCTCTTCTGAAATCTGCATCAGATGGCTGCCAGGGTGGAAGTTGAGCAAAGAAAGCCCCAGCTGTTCGCAACGCTGCATTTCATCTATAAAGGCATCGCGCGATTTTTCCAGAGCTTCAGCGACTGGATGTCCGAGGTTAATCAGATAACTGTCGTGGGGAAGAATTTGCGCCGATGTGTAGTGATATTTTTCACAGGCGGCTTTGAATTCATCGATGGTTTGCGTCGTGAGCGGTGCGGCACGCCACTGACGTTGGTTTTTGGTGAACAAGGCAAACGCGGTTGCGTCGATTTCGGCGGCGCGAATTGCGGCATTTGCCAGACCGCCAGCAGCACTAACGTGCGCTCCAATGTATTTCATGCGAGGACTCCTGTTAAACCCGCTGGAGGAAAACGGTAATGATAGCGGGTTAACAGGAGCAAGATGTAGTGGTTTATGCGATGACGCTTTGAATCACATAGTTAATTGCACCACCACCAACAATCAGCCAGGCAAACAGTACCAGTGCCATCAGCAGAGGTTTCGCCCCGGCTTTTTTCAGCGCGCTGACGTGAGTGGTCAGACCCAGCGCCGCCATCGCCATTGCCAGCAGGAAGGTATCCAGCGTTACCAGCATGTTCACCACGCTCTGCGGTAACAGGTGGAACGAGTTAAAGATGGCAACTACGATGAACAAGATGGCAAACCACGGAATAGTGATTTTGCTTTTCTCGCCGCTGTTCGCCCCAGACAGCTGTTTAACACGCGCCGCCAGCAGGATGAGGAACGGAGCCAGCATCATCACGCGCAGCATTTTGGAAATAACTGCTGCGTTTTCTGCATCCGGGCTGATGGCATGACCTGCCGCCACCACCTGCGCCACTTCGTGCACAGTAGAACCAATGTAGATACCGAAAGTTTCCGGACTAAACCATTGAGACATCAGCGGATATATCGCCGGGTAGAGGAAAATCGCGACGGTCCCGAAGATAACAACGGTTGCAACAGCCACGGTTACTTTACTGGCTTCCGCTTTCACTACCGGCTCAGTCGCCAGTACCGCTGCAGCACCACAGATACTGCTACCGGCACCGATCAACCAGCTGGTGTGCTTATCAAGACCAAACACTTTCTGCCCCAGGAAGCAAGCCAGCAGGAAGGTACTGGACAGCGTCAGCACGTCAATGATGATCCCACTGATACCGACATCGGCAATTTGCGAGAACGTCAGACGGAAGCCATAAAGAATGATACCCAGACGTAATAAATATTGCTTGGCAAACAGCACGCCACCGTCACAGCTTTTCCAGATGTGCGGATAGATGGTGTTGCCTAAAACCATCCCCAACAAGATTGCGAGGGTGAGGGCACTAAACCCGGCACCCGCAATCGCGGGAATGGAACCACCCCACAGGGCGACCCCGGTGATAACTGCACTCAGGGCTAACCCCGGAATAAAATGCCACAGTGTACGATGTTGTTTCTGTAAGGTGATATTCGTCATAACCCTCTCCTTTAACCGGGCATAAGGTTACGACTAACTGGTTTAAAAATAAAATTGATTATATATTTATAATTAATCTTTATAAGTGGTAAGCGACTATGCACATCACCCTCCGGCAGTTGGAAGTTTTTGCAGAAGTATTGAAAAGTGGATCAACCACCCAGGCGTCGGTGATGCTGGCGTTGTCGCAATCAGCAGTGAGCGCAGCCTTGACCGACCTGGAAGGGCAGCTTGGCGTGCAACTGTTTGATCGCGTGGGGAAAAGACTGGTTGTTAATGAACACGGGCGGCTGCTCTATCCGCGCGCGTTGGCACTGCTTGAACAGGCGATTGAAATCGAACAACTGTTTCGCGAAGACAACGGCGCGATTCGTGTCTATGCCAGTAGTACCATCGGTAACTACATTCTGCCTGCAGTCATCGCCCGTTATCGCCATGATTATCCGCAGTTGCCGATTGAACTGAGCGTTGGGAACAGCCAGGACGTGATGCAAGCGGTGCTGGATTTCCGCGTTGATATTGGCTTTATTGAAGGACCGTGCCACAGCACTGAAATCATTTCTGAACCGTGGCTGGAAGACGAGCTGGTGGTTTTCGCCGCGCCGACTTCGCCGTTGGCTCGTGGTCCGGTCACTTTAGAACAGCTGGCCGCTGCGCCGTGGATCCTGCGTGAACGCGGTTCCGGCACGCGGGAGATTGTCGATTATCTGTTACTGTCGCATTTACCGAAGTTTGAGATGGCGATGGAATTAGGTAACTCCGAGGCAATCAAACATGCGGTGCGTCATGGGTTGGGAATCAGTTGCCTGTCGCGAAGGGTCATTGAAGATCAATTGCAGGCTGGCACATTAAGTGAAGTTGCTGTCCCTCTGCCGCGCCTGATGCGTACGTTGTGGCGTATACATCATCGGCAGAAACACCTTTCCAACGCGTTACGGCGCTTTCTGGAGTACTGCGATTCCTCCACTTTGCCGCGTTAATCCGTTGTACAGAAACCTACGGGGGCTGTGTCGATTTTGTGACGCAGCACCACCGGTATACATTCGCCAGAAAAGAGATTGGTTGCTTTACTTATAATCCCTGGGCGATCATGAAGGTGTCTTATAAAAGCGTATTTCTACCGGAAGGATTGCAAATCGTCTGCTACAATCGCGCCTCATTTTTAAGATGGATAGCATTTTCGTATGGTTTCCGAAACTAAAACCACAGAAGCGCCGGGCTTACGCCGTGAATTAAAGGCGCGTCACCTGACGATGATTGCCATTGGCGGTTCCATCGGTACGGGTCTTTTTGTTGCCTCTGGCGCAACGATCTCTCAGGCAGGTCCAGGTGGGGCGCTGCTCTCGTATATTCTGATCGGCCTGATGGTTTACTTCCTGATGACCAGTCTTGGTGAACTGGCGGCATATATGCCGGTTTCTGGTTCCTTTGCCACTTACGGTCAGAACTATGTTGAAGAAGGCTTTGGCTTCGCGCTGGGCTGGAACTACTGGTACAACTGGGCGGTAACTATCGCCGTTGACCTGGTGGCCGCTCAGTTGGTCATGAGCTGGTGGTTCCCGGACACCCCGGGTTGGATCTGGAGTGCGCTGTTCCTGGGCGTTATCTTCCTCCTGAACTACATTTCAGTTCGTGGCTTTGGCGAGGCGGAATACTGGTTCTCACTGATCAAAGTCACCACGGTCATTGTCTTTATCATCGTCGGCGTGATGATGATTATCGGCATCTTCAAAGGCGCACAGCCTGCGGGCTGGAGCAACTGGACGATTGGCGAAGCACCATTTGCTGGTGGTTTTGCGGCGATGATCGGTGTGGCAATGATTGTCGGCTTCTCTTTCCAGGGAACTGAGCTGATCGGTATTGCTGCAGGCGAGTCTGAAGAACCGGCGAAAAACATTCCACGCGCGGTACGTCAGGTGTTCTGGCGAATCCTGCTGTTCTATGTGTTCGCAATCCTGATCATCAGCCTGATCATTCCATACACCGATCCGAGCCTGCTGCGTAACGATGTTAAAGACATCAGCGTCAGCCCGTTCACCCTGGTGTTCCAGCATGCGGGTCTGCTCTCTGCGGCGGCGGTGATGAACGCGGTTATTCTGACGGCGGTGCTGTCAGCGGGTAACTCCGGTATGTATGCGTCTACTCGTATGCTGTACACCCTGGCGTGTGACGGTAAAGCGCCGCGCATTTTCGCTAAATTGTCGCGTGGCGGCGTACCGCGTAACGCGCTGTATGCGACCACGGTAATTGCGGGTCTGTGCTTCCTGACCTCCATGTTTGGTAACCAGACGGTATACCTGTGGCTGCTGAACACCTCCGGTATGACAGGCTTTATCGCCTGGCTGGGAATTGCGATCAGCCATTATCGTTTCCGTCGCGGTTATGTGCTGCAGGGGCATGATATTAACGATCTGCCGTACCGTTCAGGCTTCTTCCCGCTGGGACCGATCTTCGCTTTTGTGCTGTGCCTGATTATCACTCTGGGCCAGAACTACGAAGCGTTCCTGAAAGACACTATCGACTGGGGTGGCGTAGCGGCAACCTATATTGGCATCCCGCTGTTCCTTATGATCTGGTTTGGCTATAAGTTGATTAAAGGAACCCACTTCGTACGCTACAGTGAAATGAAGTTCCCGCAGAACGATAAGAAATAAGTTTTACCCCTTCCTTAATAAAGCCCTCTCAACCGAGAGGGCTTTTTCTTTTCCTTAGTATTCATACTGATATAAAATTTAACATTTGGATTGATAATTGTTATCGTTTGCATTATCGTTACGCCGAAATCAAAAAAGGCTGACAAATCAGAGGCTGTTCAGGCTTTTGGGATGATCACCTGCATACAAAAAAGTCTACCGCGATGCTGCCGTACGCAAGGGGACATGAAGAAGATGTGAGCGATAACCCATTTTATTTTCGTAGTTACCTCATGGAGATATGGAATGTTTAGGTTGAACCCTTTCGTACGGGTCGGGCTGTGTTTGTCCGCAGTTTCATGTGCATGGCCTGTGTTAG
Source organism: Escherichia sp. E3659 (assembly GCF_005781135.1). NCBI lineage: Bacteria > Pseudomonadati > Pseudomonadota > Gammaproteobacteria > Enterobacterales > Enterobacteriaceae > Escherichia > Escherichia sp. E3659. The sequence continues at coordinate 216,316 of NZ_VATQ01000008.1, forward strand.
CGGTTGATGATGATGGCGAAACGATGGTAGTCACTGCATCTTCCGTTGAACAAAACCTCAAAGATGCGCCCGCCAGTATCAGTGTCATTACCCAGCAAGATTTGCAACGTAAACCAGTGCAAAATTTGAAGGACGTCCTCAAAGAAGTGCCGGGCGTACAACTGACTAACGAAGGGGACAACCGTAAGGGCGTCAGTATTCGTGGTCTGGATAGCAGCTACACCCTGATTCTTGTCGATGGTAAACGTGTTAACTCGCGCAATGCCGTCTTCCGCCATAATGACTTTGACCTGAACTGGATCCCGGTCGATTCCATCGAACGTATCGAAGTGGTACGTGGCCCGATGTCTTCACTGTATGGTTCCGATGCGCTCGGCGGCGTGGTGAACATCATCACCAAAAAAATCGGCCAGAAATGGTCAGGCACTGTAACGGTAGATACCACCATTCAGGAACATCGCGATCGCGGCGACACCTACAACGGCCAGTTCTTCACGAGTGGACCGCTGATTGACGGCGTGCTGGGAATGAAAGCTTACGGTAGCCTGGCAAAACGTGAAAAGGATGACCCGCAGAGTTCCTCTACTACCGACACGGGAGAAACGCCGCGTATTGAAGGATTCTCCAGTCGCGACGGCAATGTCGAATTTGCCTGGACGCCGAATCAAAATCACGATTTTACCGCTGGTTACGGTTTTGACCGCCAGGATCGCGATTCTGACTCGCTGGACAAAAACCGCCTCGAACGCCAGAACTACTCCGTAAGCCATAATGGGCGCTGGGATTACGGCACCAGCGAACTGAAATATTATGGTGAGAAAGTCGAGAACAAAAACCCAGGCAACAGCAGTCCGATTACTTCCGAAAGTAACACGGTCGATGGTAAATACACGCTGCCGCTGACGACTATCAATCAGTTTGTCACGGTGGGTGGTGAATGGCGCCACGACAAACTTAGCGATGCGGTGAACCTGACCGGCGGCACCAGCACTAAAACGTCCGCCAGTCAGTACGCGCTGTTTGTGGAAGATGAATGGCGGATCTTCGAGCCGCTGGCGCTGACGACCGGCGTGCGTATGGACGATCACGAAACCTACGGCGAACACTGGAGTCCGCGTGCCTACCTGGTTTATAACGCCACCGACACCGTAACGGTGAAAGGGGGCTGGGCGACGGCATTTAAAGCACCTTCGTTATTACAACTTAGCCCCGACTGGACGACCAATTCCTGCCGTGGCGCATGTAAGATTGTGGGTAGCCCGGATCTGAAACCAGAAACCAGCGAAAGTTGGGAACTGGGGCTTTACTACATGGGTGAAGAGGGCTGGCTGGAAGGTGTTGAATCCAGTGTGACCGTCTTCCGCAATGATGTGAAAGATCGTATTAGCATCAGCCGTACATCTGACGTCAATGCTGCGCCGGGTTACCAAAACTTTGTTGGTTTTGAAACGGGGGCAAACGGACGGCGCATACCGGTGTTCAGCTACTACAACGTTAACAAAGCTCGTATTCAGGGCGTGGAAACCGAGCTGAAAATTCCGTTCAACGATGAATGGAAGCTGTCACTCAACTACACCTACAACGATGGACGCGATGTTAGCAACGGTGAAAACAAACCGCTATCCGATCTGCCGTTCCATACCGCTAACGGTACGCTGGACTGGAAACCGCTGGCGCTGGAAGACTGGTCGTTTTATGTTTCTGGTCACTACACTGGTCAGAAACGAGCCGACAGCGATACCGCTAAAACGCCAGGTGGCTATGTGATCTGGAATACCGGCGCGGCCTGGCAGGTGACCAAAGACGTCAAACTGCGCGCAGGCGTGCTGAACCTGGGCGACAAAGATCTGAGTCGTGATGACTACAGCTATAACGAAGACGGACGTCGTTACTTTATGGCAGTGGATTATCGCTTCTGATGAGAAGATGCCCGGCGAACCGGGCGAACTTTCACTTCAGTAAATACTGCGCATGGAAGCGCAGGTGATCTTCTATAAAAGAGGCGATGAAGTAGTAACTGTGATCATATCCCGGCTGAATACGCAGCGTCATCGGCCACGCTTTCTGGCGAGCGGCTTCTGCCAGAACTGCGGGTTGCAGCTGGTCGGCAAGAAATTGATCATTATCGCCCTGATCGATAAGCGTCGGGATCGCATCCTGCGCATGACTTGCATACATCAGCGCGCAACTGTCCCATTCCAGCCATGCATTTTTGTCCTCACCTAAATAGGTGCTAAACGCTTTGATTCCCCACGGGACGCAGCACGGATTCACAATCGGCGCAAAGGCCGAAACGCTGGTGTATTTGCCAGGATTTTTCAGCGCCATAATCAATGCACCATGACCCCCCATCGAATGGCCACTAATAGCACAGCGATCGCTGACGTTAAATTGCGATTGAATCAGCGTCGGTAATTCATCGCGCAGATAATCATACATCCTGTAATGCGTCGCCCACGGCGGTTGTGTGGCGTTGAGATAAAACCCCGCACCCTGACCTAAATCGTAGCCATCGTCGTTGGCAACCTGTTCGCCGCGCGGGCTGGTGTCTGGCATCACCAGTACAATCCCCAGTTCCGCCGCTATGCGCTGAGCGCCTGCTTTGGTGGTGAAGTTCTCGTCATTGCAGGTTAAACCTGAAAGCCAGTACAGCACAGGCGGAGGGGCGTTGTCGCGGGGCGGTGGGAGAAAGATGCTGAACGTCATCGGGCAATTTAAGATACTGGAGTCGTGCCGCCAGCGTTGCTGGCAGCCTTCAAAACAGCGGTGCTCTTCGAGCATTTCCATGCGTGGCTCCTTGTTGTGTTGTTTGCATTTTAGTCATCATACCGTTTATTCAATGCGCTGTGAGTAACTTTCACTTCCGCATATGCATAACGATGTTTTAACATCTAACGCTGAAAGGCAGCGGCAATTACAATAATTATCGCTGTGAATACTGGATTATGTGCGCCACCTCACGCACAATAATCGGGCTGCTAATCAGCTTAATAACTTTGCCCCCACGCAGGGCGGAGGCGTCACACCTGCAGGAGAAAACATAAATGCCATCACTCAGTAAAGAAGCGGCCCTGGTTCATGAAGCGTTAGTTGCGCGAGGACTGGAAACACCGCTGCGCCCGCCCGTGCATGAAATGGATAACGAAACGCGCAAAAGCCTTATCGCCGGTCATATGACTGAAATCATGCAGCTATTGAATCTCGACCTCGCTGATGACAGTTTGATGGAAACGCCGCATCGCATCGCTAAAATGTATGTCGATGAAATTTTCTCCGGTCTGGATTACGCCAATTTCCCGAAAATCACCCTCATTGAAAACAAAATGAAGGTCGATGAAATGGTCACCGTGCGTGATATCACCCTGACCAGCACCTGCGAGCACCATTTTGTCACTATCGATGGCAAAGCGACGGTAGCCTATATCCCGAAAGATTCGGTGATCGGCCTGTCGAAAATTAACCGCATCGTGCAGTTCTTTGCCCAGCGCCCGCAGGTGCAGGAACGTCTGACTCAGCAAATCCTCATTGCGCTGCAAACGCTGCTGGGGACCAATAACGTGGCTGTCTCCATCGACGCGGTGCATTACTGCGTGAAAGCGCGTGGCATCCGCGATGCAACCAGCGCCACGACAACGACCTCCCTCGGTGGTTTGTTCAAATCCAGTCAGAATACGCGGCACGAGTTTCTGCGCGCTGTGCGTCATCACAACTGATTAAAAGGCAGGAACCATGGAGCGCAACGTCACGCTCGATTTTGTTCGCGGCGTCGCCATTCTGGGGATCCTGCTATTAAACATCAGCGCCTTTGGTTTACCAAAGGCGGCTTATCTCAATCCCGCCTGGTATGGCACTATTACCCCGTCCGACGCCTGGACCTGGGCGTTTTTGGATCTCATCGGCCAGGTAAAATTCCTCACGCTTTTTGCGCTGCTGTTTGGCGCGGGCCTGCAAATGTTGCTGCCGCGCGGCAGACGCTGGATCCAGTCGCGGTTAACACTGCTAGTCTTGCTGGGCTTTATTCACGGTTTATTGTTCTGGGACGGCGATATCCTGCTGGCTTACGGATTGGTGGGCTTAATCAGTTGGCGACTGGTGCGTGATGCGCCATCGGTAAAAAGTTTATTTAATACTGGCGTGATGCTGTATCTGGTGGGGATTGGCGTTTTGCTGTTGCTGGGGTTGATTTCTGACAGCCAGACCAGCCGCGCCTGGACGCCAGATGCATCGGCCATTTTGTATGAAAAATACTGGAAACTTCATGGCGGCGTTGAAGCGATCAGTAACCGCGCCGATGGCGTCGGCAATAGTTTACTGGCACTGGGCGCGCAGTATGGCTGGCAACTGGCGGGGATGATGTTAATTGGCGCTGCGCTGATGCGTAGCGGCTGGCTGAAAGGGCAGTTCAGCTTACGTCACTATCGTCGCACCGGTTTTGTGCTGGTGGCAATTGGTGTGCTGATTAACCTTCCTGCTATCGCATTGCAATGGCGGCTGGACTGGGCGTATCGCTGGTGTGCCTTCTTACTTCAAATGCCGCGTGAACTTAGTGCGCCGTTTCAGGCAATTGGCTATGCGTCGCTGTTTTATGGCTTTTGGCCGCAATTAAGCCGCTTCAGGCTGGTGCTGGCAATCGCCTGCGTCGGACGGATGGCGCTAACCAATTATCTACTGCAAACGCTGATTTGTACCACGCTGTTTTACCACCTCGGTTTGTTTATGCAGTTTGACCGCCTGGAGTTGCTGGCGTTTGTCGTTCCAGTATGGCTGGCGAATCTGCTTTTCTCTGTTATCTGGCTGCGTTACTTCCGTCAGGGGCCGGTGGAATGGCTCTGGCGTCAGTTAACCTTGCGCGCTGCCGGACCTGCATTATCTAAAACATCCAGATAACGATCTGGATCACATTCATTAACAAAACGGCTGTAACCGTTTCCATTGCTGTGACTCGATTCACGAAGTCCTGTATTCAGTGCTGACAAAATAGCCGCCAGCAAGCAGTAACCTACTGCATTCTCATAACAGGTAGTGAATATGATCACCATTCGTGATGTAGCGCGTCAGGCTGGCGTCTCTGTGGCAACGGTTTCCCGGGTGCTCAATAACAGCACGCTGGTCAGTGCCGACACGCGTGAAGCAGTTATGAAAGCGGTGAGTGAGTTGGATTATCGGCCAAATGCCAATGCACAGGCGCTGGCAACTCAGGTGAGCGATACCATCGGTGTGGTGGTCATGGATGTTTCAGATGCATTTTTCGGCGCATTGGTTAAAGCCGTTGATCTCGTTGCCCAGCAACATCAGAAATATGTGTTGATTGGCAATAGCTATCATGAAGCGGAAAAAGAGCGTCACGCCATTGAAGTGCTAATTCGCCAGCGTTGTAACGCGTTGATTGTTCATTCAAAGGCGTTAAGTGACGACGAGCTGGCGCAATTTATGGACAACATTCCCGGCATGGTGCTCATCAATCGGGTTGTGCCAGGCTATGCCCATCGCTGTGTTTGTCTGGATAATATCAGCGGTGCCAGAATGGCGACGCGCATGTTGTTGAATAACGGTCATCAACGTATCGGCTATCTCTCTTCCAGCCACAGCATTGAAGATGACGCAATGCGTAAAGCGGGCTGGATAAGCGCGCTGAAAGAGCAGGATATTGTTCCGCCGGAAAGCTGGATTGGCACGGGTACGCCAGATATGCCAGGCGGCGAGGCGGCGATGGTTGAACTGCTCGGGCGCAATCTACAACTTACGGCTGTATTTGCCTATAACGACAATATGGCCGCAGGCGCTCTGACGGCATTAAAAGATAATGGCATTGCGATTCCGTTACATCTCTCAATCATCGGTTTCGATGATATCCCCATTGCTCGTTACACCGACCCGCAATTAACGACCGTGCGTTATCCCATTGCTTCGATGGCAAAATTAGCCACTGAACTGGCCTTGCAGGGGGCTGCAGGCAACATTGACCCGCGTGCCAGCCACTGTTTTATGCCGACGTTAGTGCGCCGCCATTCTGTCGCAATACGCCAGAATGCGGCGGCGATCACTAACTGAGCAAATCAGAGGATGTAACCGCTTTCAATTTGTGAGTGATTTCACAGTATGTTAACAATGTGGTAGCTATGATTGCACCGTTTTAACGTTGTAACTTGTATGTAACAGCGAATGATCGCTTTTATCGAAGTTATGGCGTCATAACAACAATTAGAGCCGTTTTATGGAGCGTTACCGGGCATGGACGAACGGATTTTTAAAAATGAGCTTCGGCGTTCAGTAACACTTCATTAACCATACTGGCCCGCCGAGCATTTATCTCAAGCACTACCCTGCATAAGAAAAACCGGAGATACCATGAATAAGAAGGTGTTAACCCTGTCTGCTGTGATGGCCAGCATGTTATTCGGCGCCGCTGCACACGCTGCTGATACCCGTATTGGTGTGACGATTTATAAATATGACGATAACTTTATGTCTGTCGTGCGTAAGGCTATCGAACAGGATGCGAAAGCAGCACCAGACGTCCAGTTGCTGATGAATGATTCACAGAATGACCAATCCAAGCAGAACGATCAGATTGACGTGCTGTTGGCGAAAGGGGTGAAGGCGCTGGCAATCAACCTGGTTGACCCGGCTGCTGCGGGTACGGTGATTGAGAAAGCGCGCGGGCAAAACGTGCCGGTGGTTTTCTTCAACAAAGAACCTTCCCGTAAGGCACTGGATAGCTACGACAAAGCCTACTACGTTGGTACTGACTCCAAAGAGTCCGGCATTATCCAGGGCGATCTGATTGCTAAACACTGGGCGGCGAATCAGGGGTGGGATCTGAACAAAGACGGTCAGATTCAGTTCGTACTGCTGAAAGGCGAGCCGGGCCATCCGGATGCAGAAGCACGCACCACTTACGTGATTAAAGAGCTGAACGATAAAGGCATCAAAACTGAACAGTTACAGTTAGATACCGCTATGTGGGACACTGCTCAGGCGAAAGATAAGATGGACGCCTGGCTGTCTGGCCCGAACGCCAACAAAATCGAAGTGGTTATTGCTAACAACGATGCGATGGCAATGGGTGCGGTTGAAGCGCTGAAAGCACACAACAAGTCCAGCATTCCGGTGTTTGGCGTCGATGCGCTGCCAGAAGCTCTGGCGCTGGTGAAATCCGGTGCGCTGGCGGGGACCGTACTGAATGATGCCAACAACCAGGCGAAAGCGACTTTTGATCTGGCGAAAAACCTGGCCGATGGCAAGGGCGCTGCTGACGGCACCAACTGGAAAATCGACAACAAAGTGGTTCGCGTACCTTATGTTGGCGTAGACAAAGATAACCTGGCTGAATTCAGCAAGAAATAAGACTGAACGGGCGCAATAGTTTATTGCGCCCTTATTGTATGACCAACAAGGTAAAATTATATGGTCAGCTCAACGACTCCGTCATCAGGTGAATACTTGTTGGAAATGAGCGGCATCAACAAGTCTTTTCCTGGTGTTAAGGCACTTGATAACGTTAATTTAAAAGTCCGACCACATTCTATTCATGCATTAATGGGGGAAAACGGCGCGGGAAAATCAACATTATTAAAATGCCTGTTTGGTATTTATCAAAAAGATTCCGGTACCATTTTATTCCAGGGTAAAGAGATCGATTTTCATTCTGCCAAAGAAGCACTGGAAAATGGTATTTCGATGGTACACCAGGAGTTAAACCTGGTATTACAACGTTCGGTGATGGACAACATGTGGCTGGGGCGATATCCCACCAAAGGCATGTTTGTTGATCAGGACAAAATGTACCGCGAAACTAAAGCGATTTTTGATGAACTGGATATTGATATCGATCCGCGTGCGCGCGTCGGCACATTATCCGTTTCGCAAATGCAGATGATCGAAATTGCTAAAGCGTTTTCCTATAACGCGAAAATTGTGATTATGGATGAACCGACTTCTTCGTTAACCGAAAAAGAGGTCAATCATCTGTTTACTATTATTCGTAAATTAAAAGAACGCGGCTGCGGTATTGTCTATATCTCGCATAAAATGGAAGAGATTTTCCAGTTATGTGATGAAGTCACCGTATTGCGCGACGGTCAGTGGATCGCTACCGAACCGCTGGAAGGGCTGACGATGGACAAGATCATCGCCATGATGGTTGGTCGTTCTCTTAACCAGCGTTTCCCGGATAAAGAAAACAAGCCGGGCGAAGTGATCCTCGAAGTGCGTAACCTGACGTCACTACGCCAGCCATCGATTCGCGATGTGTCGTTTGACCTGCATAAAGGGGAGATCCTCGGTATTGCCGGGCTGGTGGGGGCGAAACGTACCGATATTGTTGAGACGTTATTTGGCATTCGCGAGAAATCTGCTGGCACCATTACGTTGCACGGCAAAAAGATCAATAACCATAACGCCAACGAAGCCATTAACCACGGATTCGCGTTGGTAACTGAAGAACGCCGTTCAACGGGAATTTATGCCTATCTGGATATTGGCTTTAACTCATTAATTTCCAATATTCGCAACTACAAAAATAAAGTTGGCTTGTTGGATAACTCGCGGATGAAAAGCGATACCCAGTGGGTGATTGATTCGATGCGGGTAAAAACGCCAGGGCACCGTACGCAAATTGGTTCGCTCTCAGGTGGTAATCAGCAAAAGGTGATTATTGGTCGCTGGCTGCTAACGCAACCAGAAATATTAATGCTCGATGAACCAACGCGCGGTATTGATGTTGGAGCGAAGTTTGAAATTTATCAGTTAATTGCCGAACTGGCGAAGAAAGGCAAGGGGATTATTATTATCTCCTCTGAAATGCCAGAGTTGTTAGGAATAACAGACCGTATTCTGGTTATGAGCAATGGCCTCGTTTCCGGAATTGTCGATACAAAAACAACAACGCAAAACGAAATTCTACGTCTTGCGTCTTTGCACCTTTAAGATTAGGGGCTTCCCATGAGTGCGTTAAATAAGAAAAGTTTTCTTACTTACCTGAAAGAGGGCGGTATTTACGTCGTTCTTTTAGTTTTGCTGGCAATTATTATTTTCCAGGACCCCACTTTTTTAAGTTTGTTGAACTTAAGTAATATTCTCACCCAGTCATCGGTGCGTATTATTATCGCGCTCGGCGTGGCTGGGTTAATTGTCACCCAGGGGACTGACCTTTCTGCTGGTCGTCAGGTTGGGCTGGCGGCAGTGGTAGCAGCGACGTTATTGCAGTCGATGGATAACGCCAACAAAGTGTTCCCGGAAATGGCGACGATGCCGATTGCGCTGGTTATTCTGATTGTCTGTGCTATTGGCGCGGTTATCGGTTTGATCAACGGGCTTATTATTGCCTATCTCAACGTAACGCCATTCATAACCACTCTCGGCACGATGATCATCGTTTATGGCATTAACTCGCTCTATTACGACTTTGTTGGTGCGTCGCCTATTTCTGGTTTTGACAGTGGTTTCTCCACTTTTGCCCAAGGCTTTATTGCGCTGGGGAGTTTCCGCCTCTCTTACATCACCTTCTACGCCCTGATTGCGGTGGCATTCGTCTGGGTGCTGTGGAACAAAACCCGTTTTGGTAAGAACATTTTTGCCATTGGCGGTAACCCGGAAGCGGCGAAAGTTTCTGGTGTCAACGTCGGCCTGAACCTGCTGATGATCTACGCGTTGTCTGGCGTGTTCTATGCCTTCGGCGGGATGTTAGAAGCCGGACGTATCGGCTCTGCCACCAACAACCTCGGCTTCATGTATGAGCTGGATGCTATCGCGGCGTGCGTGGTGGGCGGCGTATCGTTCAGCGGCGGTGTGGGGACGGTGATTGGCGTGGTTACCGGGGTAATTATCTTTACGGTCATTAACTACGGCCTGACGTACATCGGCGTAAACCCGTACTGGCAGTACATCATCAAAGGGGCGATTATTATCTTCGCTGTGGCGCTGGATTCACTGAAATACGCACGTAAGAAGTGATGTGATTGTGGGTATTGCCGGATGCAACGCTGGCGCGTTTTATCCGGCCTACAATGAGCACAACATACTGATCTATATGGTTTTGTAGGCCGGATAAGGCGTTCACGCCGCATCCGGCAATCGGTGCCAAATGCCGGATGCAACGCTGGTTTTACAACGTTACCGGGTGTTCTTTCTCTCCTTTCTTAAACTTCACTTCCCCGAGATCGATACAACCCACCGGGCAAACATGACCGCAAAGCAAACAACCAACGCATTTTTCGGTATTACAATGCGGCGTACGCGTTTTCTCGTTCCATTCCATCGCCTGATGACCGCCGTCGTAACAGGAAATATAACAGCGTCCACAGCCAACACATTTATCAAGATTGATACGGGGATAGACAATATAACTGCGGTCTAAATCTTCTGCCGGAACAATATTATGATTCGCCAGACCTACCATCTCCTGCAACGAATCAAATCCCTGATCGGCAAGGTAATGCGACAACCCGCTCGCCATATCTTCCACTATCCGATACCCGTACTGCATAATGCCGGTGGTCACCTGCAAGGTTGCCGCGCCGAGCAATAAAAACTCCGCCGCATCTTCCCAGGTTTCAATACCGCCGATACCGCTGATCGGGAAATCGCGCAGTTCTGGATGGGTGCGCATTTGCTGAATAAAGCGCAGGGCGATCGGTTTCACCGCTTTACCGGAATAACCGGAAATACTCGATTTACCGTTAACGATCGGCATACCAATTTTCTGATTAAGATCGATATTGGTGATGGATTTAACGGTGTTAATCGCCGCAATGCCATCTGCGCCGCCGCGCTTCGCCGCCAGCGCCACTTCGCACATATCACCGATATTCGGCGTCATCTTCGCCAGCATTGGCAGCGTGGAACCACGTTTCACTGCCCGACAATATTTTTCTACCAGCTCCGGGCTTTGCCCGACATCGCTACCCATCGCATGAGAAGTCATTTGCGGACAGGAGAAGTTACACTCGATCATATCGGCGCCAGCTTCTTGCACCAGACGCGCCAGATCTTCCCACTGCTGCTCATTTTCCCCCATGATCGAAGCGATCAATACTTTGTCCGGGTAATCTTCTTTCAGCCGACGCAGGGCGGCCAGATTCTCTTCCAACGGATGTTCAGCAATCTGCTCCATATTTTTGAAGCCGATAAAACCGGTATCTTCTTTCACCAGATGATCAAAACGCGGTGAGACTTCATTAGCGATAAAAAAGCCGATCGTTTTGAACACCACGCCACCCCAGCCTGTGTCGTAGGCTTTGGCGCACATCTCGTAGCAATTGCCAACCGGTGAAGAAGAGAGGCAGAACGGGTTGGGAAACTTCACGCCGCAAAAGGTAATAGAAAGATCTTTCGTTAACATGAGCAAGCTCCCTCTAAATAGTGATGGATCGCCTCGGCGGCTTCTTTCCCGGTTTTCACTGCATAAACCACGGTTTTGTCGCCCTCAACAATATCGCCAGCGGCAAACAGTTGCGGGTCACGGGTCTGGTAATTTTGCGTTTCGATGGTGTTGCGCTGTGGTTCCAGCGCCGCAAACGCGGCAAGTTCGGCATGCTGACCTACAGCGAGAATAATTTTGTCCGCCGCCATCGTCAGTTCGCCCGGTAAACGAACATGTTTAAACGTCACTTTATTGCCGTCTACAGCCACTGGCGTAAAGCCATCGATAATCGATACCCCCAATTTCTGAGCGCTGGTGAACTCTTTCTTGCTTGCCGGAAACTCATCTAACTCTTCACGCGCAACGCAGGTCACCGCCGGGCAACCAAGAACTTTCAGCGTGCTGGCAACGTCCATCGCGACATCGCCGCCGCCAATAATTAATGCGCTCTGTGGGATGCTGATATCGCCCTGCGCCTGTCGTGCACGTTGCAAGAAGTCGACGGCAATCTCAACGTCGCTATGTTCAAACAGCGGCAGACCAGAACCGCTCGATAACCCCACGGTGACCAGTACCGCTCGGTTTTCCGCTTTCAATTGTTCCAGCGTGAGTGTTTTACCAATCTCGCAATTGCACTTTATGGTCACCCCCATTTTTTCGATACGGGCGATTTCTGCATCCAGCACTGATTGCGGCAAACGAAATTGCGGAATGCCATTACGCAGCCAACCCCCTGGCTGTACTTCTTTTTCATAAATCGTGACGTCGTATCCCCGGTTGGTCAGTGTCACACTCGCTTGTAGCCCGGCAGGGCCTGCACCAATAATCGCCACTTTGCCGAGCGTTTTACTGCCGGGCTGATAAATCTCCATTCCGGTTTGCTGTTCGAAATCAGTAACAAAACGCTGCAAGCGGCCAATATCAATCGGGTCGTCGACACCGGCACGGGTACAACCTCGCTGGCATAATTTTTCCGTAGGGCATACTCTGGCGCAAACGGCACCGAGAGCGTTATTTTCGCGAATTGTCTCGGCAGCACCTTTAAAATTACGAAAATAAATTGAGCGAATAAATTTCCCCGGATCGGTTTGCGCCGGGCAAGCCTGACTACAGGGTGCGTCGTGACATAATAAACAGCGAGAGGCTTCTTTAATCGCCAGTAAAGGCGTAAAAGCCGGAGTGAGTTCATCCAGATAATTTTGTTGCGGCATGTGATCTTCCTTAATGCTATAGGTAATTAAGGCGAGCGTTTAGTAAATAATAATGTACTGATATTAAGGCTAAGCGTGCGGGGAAATTTAAACTGTGAAAGGATTCACAAATAGCTGCGGTTAAGAATGTGATATCCGCAGCTTATCAGGTGAAGTAATAATTATTCTCAATAATTAACTGGAGAGAGGAATATTAACGATAGAAAATAAGATAAATAATCATGCCAATAGATAAAATTCCGAAACCACAATACGCCACCATATAAGCAAAGAAGAGCCCCGGATTTTTTTCTCGCCAGACATACACCGGTTCCGGCGAATTTTTAACCCGTTTATCAATCGCGCCAGCACGCCAGCCTTTCCACGCTTCGCGAAAACAAAATACAGGGATTAGGAAAAAAACGGCAACGACAAAAAACTGCTGTACATCCATAACTACTTTCCTTGTTTCTTTTGTAATTCAAGTAACTGCTCGGGCGTGACGGCGGGATAGCCCTGCGCATCTTCCGGCACTTGATGCATTGCCGGAATAGGGACCAATGGACCTAAAAAGCGCGGCTCACGTTTAAAAATATAAAGGTCAGCCAGCGCGCCGAAACGGGCGGCAAATTCGCGAATACGGACAGACCACATATCTTTTGGCGATGGTACGGCATAACACTGGGCCTGAATACCCATATGTAAAGCGATAAATAATGCCCGCTCACAGTGAAAACGCTGGGTGATAATAATGAAATCGTTAGTATCGAACACTTTGCGCGTGCGTACGATGGAATCCAGTGTTCGGAAGCCCGCGTAATCGAGAACAATATCAGAGGGGTCGACGCCAGCGGCTATTAAATCTTTGCGCATGGTCATCGGCTCGTTATAACTTTGCAACGCGTTATCGCCGCTAAGTAATAGATAGTTCACCTTACCGCTGTTATAGGCATTAATCGCCCCCTGAATACGGTAGCGGTAATACTGATTAATGACTCCGGTGCGATAATACTTTGCTGTGCCAAGCACCACGCCGACCTGACGGTAGGGGAGATCCTGCAACTCGTCGTAGATATAAGGCGCGGTTTTCCAACTCATCCAGCGATCGAGGCCGAGCACAGTCAACAGCAGCAAGCCGATCATGACTAACAGGCTGTAGAACAGACGCTTTAACATGCAGAAGACTCGATCTCGGGAAATTTTTATCAGGCTACTTTACCCGCTGCTTTTGCGCAAGAAACGGTAAACTGTTTGCCGGGATTTTCGACATCAGGAGAGCGCTGGCAAGCCTGATGCAACGCTTATCAGCGTGCCAGACCTGTAGGCCGGACAAGGCGTTCCCGCCGCATCCGGCACCAGGCTTAAGCGAGAAGAACGCGGTCGATACTGTGACAGCCGAGAGCTTTCAGCGTTGCTGAGGTTGCATCCCATTGAATCAACGGCGCATCGGCTTTTTCTGCCAGAACCGCGCGCTGGATATCCGGGTAATCATAACCCTTGAGATTCAACAGAATTAACGCACCCTGCAACGGCGGCAGAGTCGGGTTGAATGCGGCGTTTTCAGCGTAGCTGCCGCTGAAAATACGACCGTCTTTGCATTCCAGCGCTACACCGCTTGGTGACTTACTGTAAGGCATGTGCGAGCGGTTTGCCGCGGCAATCGCTGCCTGAGAAAGCGCATCACCAGTTAACGCAAAGCCGTGATCCTGCTCGTCCATCAGCAGCGTTTTTATCTCCAGATCTTTTGGTCCAAAGGCATCCGGCAGATAGTCACGTAGTGCGTGCGCCTCGCGACCCGGCAGATGAATACGCAGATCCAGACCGCTGTTCAGTTCATTCATAAACTGACGGCAGTGACCACAAGGCGTGTAGTTAACGGTGATGGCCGCGAGAGCTTTCTCACCGCTTAACCAGGCGTGGCTGATAGCACTTTGTTCGGCATGAACAGTTTGCTGCATTGTTGCACCAATAAATTCCATATTGGCACCGAAATACCATGTACCACTCACGCCGCGTGCAATAGCGCCAACGTTAAAATTCGACAATGGCGTACGCGCACAGGCCGCAGCCAGCGGTAGCAGTGCGAAAGCCAGCGCGTCTTCGTCCAGCCCGGTTGCGCTCTTAAGCGAAGAGACTTGCTCCCCGGTCAACAAAGCGGGGAAGTACTTGTCTGCCAGAATAGGTTCCAGCGCAGATTGCAAGTTATCCGCAAGTTGGGCAAAAGCAGTTTGAAAACGTGGATGCATGGCGTTGCCTCATAATCATGTAATGGGATAACAGTTTACGAACCTGCTATGGCTTTATATGTGATCTGAATCTCATTAATTATGCAACGCGTGAAACGTACATCAAAAATGCGCGACGCATCGCAAATTTTAGCCCATTACTGCCAGAATAATTGGGAAAAGGAACGGCGCGATCAGCGAAGTAATAATCCCGCATAACACCAGCGCCAGCGAACTAAATGCACCTTCCTGATAATCCAGTTCGGCGCAGCGCGCCGTACCGAGGGCGTGGGAAGCCGTCCCCATCGCCAGACCGCGCGCCGCTTTGGTACGAATACGCATCGCATTAAGTAACGTATGACCAAAGACCGCGCCGAGGATCCCGACGAAAATGACACAAACTGCGCTGATTGCCGGAATACCGCCAATACTGCCGCCGACAGCCATCGCAATTGGCGTGGTGACTGATTTCGGTAATATTGACGCAGCAATTTCTGGTGAAGCCCCCATCAACAATGCCACGCAAGTCCCTGTCACCATCGCTACCACGCTGCCGATAAAACAGATGGTGATGATTGATTTCCAGCGGGCGCGGATTTGATGCAACTGTTCATATAAAGGATAGGCCAGTGCGACGACCGCCGGTTGCAGCAGATCGTTTAGCACTTCGCTACCTTTAAAGTAGCTGTCGTAAGAGATGCCGGTCAGCATTAAAAAAGGAATGATCACCACCATTGCCACCAGCAACGGGTTAAGCAAGGGAAACTTATACCGCGCCGCCAGCTTGCGGGCGGCAAAAAAGACAATCAACGTCAGCGGTAATGACCACCAGATATTTGCCATCATTCTTCTGATCCTTTCTGACCTACGACTTTACGTTCACCGTGCACCAGTTGAGAACTCCAGCTCACCACCAGAAAAACCACCAGCGTACTGACTGCACAGGAAACCACTACCGGGCCAAACTGCGCGCGTAGTAAATCAAAATATTGCATTACGCCTACGCCAATCGGCACAAACAATAGCGCCATATAGCGAATTAAAACGTAACACCCCGGATTGACCCACTTCGCCGGAAGAATTTGCAAGGCCAGCAGGACAAACAGGATCAGCATCCCGATAATGCTGCCCGGAATGGTTACCGGTAGCAGGGATGCAATGAAAATGCCTGCATACAGGCAGGCATAAATCAGGACGAAAGCGCGTAAATATTGCCAGATAATGTTCAGTGTCTTACTCATAATCAACACCCCAGATGAGATGGATTCATCATACAATTAATTCATAAAATGTGCTACAGATCACATTAAGAATTCATCGCTATTTTTCGCGCCTGGGTATGACGATGTGAGCAGCGAACTCAGGCAAATCTGCTTTTTCGCAACAGAAAGTGTGTTTGCCATAGATCAAGCATAGAGAGGGATTGCAGCTTTGCCGCAATCTCACTCGGCAGACCTTTAATCCGCTGACCGGAGGCGCTAACATAGCGCCTCATTTTTTTGCGGGTGATGATATGCGTGTGTTACTGGCGCCAATGGAGGGGGTACTTGACTCTCTGGTGCGCGAATTGCTGACCGAAGTTAACGACTACGATCTGTGCATCACTGAGTTTGTTCGCGTGGTGGATCAACTGCTGCCGGTAAAAGTTTTTCATCGCATTTGTCCTGAGCTACAAAACGCCAGCCGTACTCCTTCAGGTACGCTGGTGCGCGTACAGTTGCTGGGGCAGTTTCCGCAATGGCTGGCAGAGAACGCCGCCCGTGCGGTGGAATTAGGTTCCTGGGGCGTGGATCTTAACTGCGGCTGCCCGTCGAAAACGGTTAACGGCAGCGGCGGTGGGGCAACGTTACTGAAAGATCCCGAACTCATCTACCAGGGAGCGAAAGCGATGCGCGAAGCCGTACCGGCGCATTTGCCCGTCAGCGTGAAAGTGCGTTTGGGCTGGGACAGTGGCGAGAAAAAATTTGAAATTGCCGATGCTGTTCAACAGGCTGGTGCTACGGAGCTGGTGGTGCATGGGCGGACAAAAGAGCAGGGGTACCGCGCGGAGCATATTGACTGGCAGGCGATTGGCGAGATTCGCCAGCGGCTGAATATTCCGGTGATTGCCAATGGTGAAATCTGGGACTGGCAGAGTGCGCAACAATGCATGGCTATCAGCGGCTGCGACGCGGTGATGATTGGGCGCGGGGCGCTCAATATTCCCAACCTGAGTCGGGTGGTGAAATATAACGAACCGCGAATGCCGTGGCCGGAGGTCGTTGCATTGCTGCAAAAGTATACCCGTCTGGAGAAACAGGGAGATACCGGCTTATATCACGTCGCGCGGATTAAGCAGTGGTTGAGTTATTTACGTAAAGAATATGATGAAGCAACGGAATTATTTCAGCATGTGCGGGTGTTGAATAATTCCCCTGATATTGCAATGGCTATTCAGGCAATTGATATCGAGAAACTCTAAAAAACCATAGTGATGTTTTTTTGACAATGTGTTAGCTCTTTATCAATAGGCCGCACGGTTGTTTGGTGGCGTCAAAATCGCCGAGGCGTTCCCTGAAGGCCGGGGCAGCCCACATGGATGTGGGCTGAGGGCGCGTTTTACAGGGATGTTACCTCGCGCCCGACCCGGTAGCCGTAAGGGATAAGCCGAGGGCACCGCGCAGCGGCGATTTTGTTCGCCAGAGCCCGGGGGTGCAGGGGGCGGCGGCGATTGGCCGCCCCTTGCGCGCTCCTTGCGCCAGTGATTATATGAAGCAATGCACATGACAGGAGCGCAACAGGATGAGAGACTGAAATATTCTCGTTATTTTCGGACCTAATGACATTAATTAATTTTAAAATATCATCTTAAATACGCCAGTCACCACCAGTAGCCCAATCAGGAAAATAATCAATACTGCCCAGAGTATAATTTTCATTGGCGTTCCTTTATTTGTGAATGCTGAATAAGTATAGGAAAAAATGAAACTCTTTGCCGTCATCCATAAACTATTAAGATAAATCAGAGGATATCATTCACTTACTGTATATTTTTCTGGATATGTCGTTTTATTTCCGCTGATGTATTGCCACGTGAAACTAAAAAATATTTCGCCACACACGGTAATCTCCGCGCACCGTTTCTTACCTGATTATTCCCCATGAATCGTGATTCATTTAATGCAGCAAGCGTCTGTTTTCCGCTTTTAATTTTGTTGGCTGGATGTGCGCCTGTGCACGAAACTCGCCAGGCGTTAAGCCTGCAAACGCCTGCCACGCAAGTGGACACGGCGTTGCCTGCGGCATTGAAAAACGGTTGGCCAGACAGTCAGTGGTGGCTGGAATACCACGATAATCAACTCACTTCCTTAATTAATAATGCAATACAGAACGCGCCGGATATGCAGGTGGCTGAACAGCGCATTCAACTGGCTGAAGCGCAGGCGAAAGCAGTAGCGACCCAGGATGGCCCGCAGGTAGATTTTTCTGCGGATATGGAACGGCAAAAAATGTCGGCTGAAGGGTTAATGGGGCCGTTTGCCCTGAACGATCCTGCCGCAGGAACTACGGGGCCGTGGTATACCAACGGTACTTTTGGTTTAACGGCGGGCTGGCATCTTGATATTTGGGGAAAGAATCGGGCGGAAGTTACTGCTCGCCTGGGGAATGTTAAAGCACGGGCGGCTGAACGTGAGCAGACCCGACAATTGCTGGCTTGCAGCGTGGCACGCCTGTACTGGGAGTGGCAAACTCAGGCAGCTTTGAACACTGTATTGCTGCAAATCGAAAAAGAGCAGAACACCATTATTGCGACCGATCGCCAGCTCTATCAGCGTGGAATTACCTCTTCGGTTGAAGGTGTGGAAACCGATATTAATGCCAGTAAAACCCAGCAACAGCTCAACGATGTCGCGGGTAAAATGAAAATTATCGAGGCGCGATTAAGTGCGCTCACCAACCATCAGAAAAGCGCATTGAAGCTGCACCCGGTCACGTTGCCGAAAGTGGCAAGCCAGCTTCCTGATGAACTGGGATATTCCTTGCTGGCCCGGCGGGCAGATTTGCAGGCGGCGCATTGGTATGTCGAGTCGTCGTTAAGTACCATCGACGCAGCAAAAGCGGCATTTTATCCCGACATCAATCTGATGGCCTTCCTGCAACAGGATGCTTTGCATTTAAGCGATCTTTTTCGTAGCTCCGCCCAACAGATGGGCGTCACGGCGGGGCTGACATTGCCAATATTCGACAGCGGCAGACTTAATGCCAATCTTGATATTGCGAAAGCCGAAAGCAACTTGTCGATTGCCAACTACAACAAAGCAGTGGTCGAGGCGGTGAATGATGTGGCGCGGGCGGCGAGTCAGGTGCAGACACTGGCAGAGAAAAACCAGCATCAGGCGCAAATTGAGCGCGATGCCATGCGTGTGGTGGGGCTGGCACAGGCGCGATTTAACGCGGGCATCATCGCGGGTTCCCGCGTCAGTGAAGCCAGAATTCCGGCGCTTCGCGAACGAGCCAACGGCCTGCTTTTGCAAGGGCAATGGCTGGATGCCTCCATTCAACTCACCAGTGCGCTGGGCGGGGGCTACAAACGCTGAGGATATGCGCCTTCTATACTTAACGTTTAGTCAGCGTTAGGTGGAGAACTCAATGGCGCAGGTCGCGATTATTACCGCTTCTGATTCAGGGATAGGTAAAGAGTGCGCGTTATCACTGGCGCAGCAGGGGTTTGATATTGGCATTACCTGGCACTCTGATGAAGCAGGGGCAAAAGATACCGCCCGTGAGGTGGTTAGCCACGGTGTACGTGCGGAGATCGTGCAGCTGGATCTCGGTAAACTGCCAGAAGGAGCACTGGCGGTGGAGAAACTTATTCAACGGCTGGGGCGCATTGATGTGCTGGTGAATAATGCGGGCGCAATGATCAAAGCGCCGTTTCTTGATATGGCTTTTGATGAGTGGCGAAAGATTTTTACCGTTGATGTCGATGGTGCATTTTTATGCTCGCAAATTGCGGCCCGCCAGATGGTGAAACAAGGGCAGGGCGGTCGCATCATCAACATTACGTCGGTACATGAACATACGCCGCTGCCGGATGCCAGCGCCTACACAGCCGCTAAACATGCGCTCGGCGGGTTAACTAAAGCAATGGCGCTGGAGTTAGTGCGGCACAAGATTCTGGTGAATGCGGTCGCGCCTGGCGCGATTGCCACGCCGATGAACGGAATGGATGACGGCGATGTGAAGCCTGATGCAGAGCCTTCGATCCCCCTGCGACGTTTCGGCGCAACGCAAGAGATTGCCAGCCTGGTGGCCTGGCTATGTTCCGAAGGCGCCAATTACACCACCGGGCAGTCGCTGATTGTCGATGGCGGTTTTACGCTGGCAAATCCGCAGTTTAAGCCGGAGTAGTGCAATGAGGTGAGTGGCTATTTCAATAGGTAATATTTTGTAGGCCTGATAAGACGCGCAAGCGTCGCATCAGGCATGGTGCACCGAATGTCGGATGCGGCGCGAACGCCTTATCCGACCTACAGGCCGCATCATGAGATAACTGCTTTACGCCTGATTATCCGGCTTTTTCTTCCCGCGCCGTTTCAGCCACCAGCGAACACCAACCACCAGAGCCACAACCAGAATCAACCAAACCCAGTGCTTCAAATGTTGGTCAAGTTCGTGCAACCACGGCGCAATCACCTGACCACCAGCGTAACCGATAGTGGTAAAAATCAACGCCCAGGCAAATGCGCCGAGAATATTCAGCGGCAGAAAGATTTTCGGCGGCAGCTGGCTGGCACCAATCAGCGTCGGGCCAATCACCCGAAAGCCATACATAAAGCGCGTACCAATGACAAACAGATACGGATGACGTTGGATCAGCTTCTGCGCCCGTTCAATTTTATCCTGATGTTTTGAGAAACGGCGTAACAGCTTGCCGCCAAACCGCCGCCCGCACAGATAAAGCGCCTGGTCGCCAATCATGCCGCCAAGTGCTACGGAAAGTACCACTAGCGGGAATTTCAGCAGCCCCTGATGCGCGGCAACACCACCGAGCAAGGTGACGGTTTCACCTTCAGCCAGACTGCCAAGTACCAGCGCGGCATAACCATATTGTGAAATAAGTGTATTAATATCCATAGGCCAGTCTGTCTCCCTTTGGTTACCTGTAAGCATACACCCAGTAAATTATTCACGCAGAAAAAGCCCCTCAGGGTAGTGCACTAATTTTGTGGTTGAATAAAAAATAATCACAAGCTGACTTATACTTGAACTGTCAGGTTCATGAACTCACAACAAGGGGGCGGTATGAGCCATGTCTGGGGACTGTTTTCCCATCCCGATCGTGAAATGCAGGTGATTAATCGTGAAAACGAAACGATTTCTCATCACTACACCCACCACGTTTTGCTGATGGCGGCGATTCCGGTGATTTGCGCCTTTATTGGCACCACGCAAATCGGCTGGAATTTTGGCGATGGCACTATCCTGAAGTTATCCTGGTTTACCGGACTGGCGTTGGCTGTCTTGTTTTATGGCGTGATGCTGGCTGGGGTCGCGGTGATGGGGCGGGTCATCTGGTGGATGGCGCGCAATTACCCACAGCGCCCGTCGCTTGCGCACTGTATGGTCTTCGCGGGATACGTCGCGACGCCGCTGTTTCTAAGCGGTCTGGTAGCGCTTTACCCGCTGGTCTGGCTGTGTGCTCTGGTCGGCACGGTGGCGCTGTTTTACACGGGGTATCTGCTTTATCTCGGTATTCCAAGCTTCCTGAATATTAACAAAGAGGAAGGTCTTAGCTTCTCCAGTTCGACACTGGCGATTGGTGTGCTGGTACTGGAAGTCCTGCTCGCCCTTACCGTCATACTTTGGGGGTACGGTTATCGTCTGTTCTAGAAAGTTCTTTTGCGTTGCATTGCTGGCGTAAATGTCAGCAATGCAGCATTTCCTCACGATTCTCCTTTGACGACCGCACTTTTTGCTCGTTATGATGGCTTCGCTAGCCTCAGTAAATCCTTACTCCGGCGGTGCGCAACCCGTGCGCGTGAACCACTATTTGAATGCTCATCATGCCGAAATTTCGAGTTTCTTTATTTAGCCTGGCCCTGATGCTGGCTGTGCCTTTTGCACCGCAGGCCGCTGCGAAAACGGCAGCCGCTACCACCGCTTCGCAGCCGGAAATTGCTTCCGGTAGTGCGATGATTGTTGATCTTAATACCAACAAAGTGATCTATTCGAACCACCCGGATCTGGTGCGTCCGATTGCCTCAATCACCAAATTAATGACTGCGATGGTTGTGCTGGATGCACGACTGCCGCTGGATGAGAAACTAAAAGTAGACATCAGCCAGACGCCGGAGATGAAAGGGGTCTATTCGCGCGTACGACTGAACAGCGAAATCAGCCGTAAAGATATGCTGCTGCTGGCGTTGATGTCTTCGGAAAACCGCGCGGCGGCGAGCCTGGCACATCATTATCCTGGCGGTTATAACGCATTTATTAAAGCAATGAATGCGAAAGCAAAAGCTCTCGGGATGAATAACACGCGCTTCGTTGAACCGACCGGGCTATCTGTGCATAACGTTTCGACTGCCCGTGATCTGACCAAATTGTTGATTGCCACCAAACAATATCCGTTGATCGGTCAGTTAAGTACCACCCGTGAAGATATGGCGACCTTCTCTAACCCGTCGTATACGCTGCCGTTCCGCAATACTAACCATCTGGTGTATCGCGATAACTGGAATATCCAGCTAACCAAAACGGGCTTTACCAATGCCGCAGGTCATTGCCTGGTGATGCGCACGGTTTTCAATAATAAACCGGTGGCGCTGGTGGTGATGGATGCGTTTGGCAAATATACCCATTTTGCCGATGCCAGCCGCCTGCGTACATGGATTGAAACCGGCAAAGTGATGCCCGTTCCGGCAGCGGCGTTGAGTTATAAAAAACAAAAAGCCGCCCAGATGGCGGCGGCAGGGCAGACGGCACAAAACGATTAAGTTTGCTTGCCCGTAGGCCGGAGAAGGCGTTTACGCCGCATCCGGCATTCGTTGTCCGTGCCTGATGCGATGCTTGCGCATCAGGCATCCAGCCGTATTTACTCCACTTCTTGCCAGTTTTTCCGCTTACTGGTTTTACCGATCCCCGGATTCATACTGTTGGTCGGATCGTTTTCACGATAAAACTTCTGCAACGTCTCCGGTGCTTTATACAAATGACCGACGTTATGCTCGGCAGGATATTGCGCGCCGCGCTGGCGTAACAATTCCAGCATCTGTTCCTTCAGCGCATGCACATCCACGCCTTTCTTAACGATGTAATCCTGGTGGAAGACGTAGCACATAAAATGCCCGTAATAGAGCTTATGCACCAGCTGGCTGTCGATTTCCGGCGGTAGATGTTCATACCACTCGGTGTCATTACGCCTCAGAGCAATATCCAGCGCCAGAATGTCTTCGACTTCATCGGAATGCACCGCCTGATAACGAATCGCTGCGCCTGCCGCCGCGAAACGGTGCAAAAACGCTTTACTGCCTTCTTCCGGCGTACAGACAAAGAAATCGCCTTCGGCCTGTTTGAAAAAATCTACCAGCCAGGATTTTGCTTCGCCCACGCCATCCCCCGCCATTTTTAACAGCAGATGATGTTCATATTTATCGCGCCAGCTTTTCATGCGTGGCGGCAAATGACTGGGGAACAAATGACTGAATTTCTGCATTGCGAGATCGGTAAAGTGTGGTCGGAAGAACTTCACCTTCTCCAGTATCGCATCGGTACGTCCCTTGATATTAAAGAATAACGGCATCTTGTCGGTGCCTAGCTTGTCGATCATCAGGAAGGTATCTTTGCCGTATTTTTCCGCGATATCGTAGATATCCCGATGCATATATTCGCCGGCAACCGGCAGATTTTCGAAATTAGCCAGAATATGGCGGCGGATCTCGGTCAGTACTTCCGGCTGGTTGGTGCCGATATAAAACACCTGTTGGTTTTTTTCCGCTTCAAAGGTATCCAGACGCACTGCGAAAACTGCCAGTTTGCCAGCGCAACCGGAGGATTCAAACAGGCGATCCGGGTCAGCGTTATAACGTGCGGGCGTGTCGGCTTCAATATCACGGACGCGGTGGACATAGTCATAATCGTGGGCGTGACGACCATCGTGACGCACATCGTCATCTTTGATGCGATCGTCATCCAGCTTGCTAAGGATCTGCTCCGGCGTTTCACCCAGATCAATTCCCAGATGGTTAACCAGCGTCAGCTTGCCGTTTTCATCTATGCGTGCGAATAACGACATTTCGGTATACGCCGGGCCACGTTGCACCAGCGAGCCGCCGGAGTTGTTACAAATACCGCCGATGACCGATGCGCCAATACACGATGAACCAATCACCGAGTGCGGTTCGCGTCCCAGCGGTTTGAGGGCTTTTTCCAGTGAATAGAGCGTGGTGCCCGGATAGGCCAGCACCTGTTCGCCCTTACCGAGTACGTGCAGCTTGTCGAGACGCAGGGTGCTGATGATCACGATATCGCGATCATAATCGTTACCGTTTGGCGTCGATCCTTCGGTCAGACCGGTATTGGCAGCCTGCATCAGAATAATTTTGTCAGCGGTGACGCAGGCTTTCAGCACCCGCCACAATTCCAGTAGTGAGCCAGGGAAAACGACAGCCAGCGCGTCGCCCTGACCAGAACGGAAGCCCTTGCGATAGCGGGCCGTTTTTGCGGGATCGGTGAGCAGGTGTGAATGACCGACCAGACGGGCAAGTTCATTCAAAAAGGCTTTATTATCAGTTGTTGTCATGGAAGACATTTTCCACTCCTTGTGGTGGCGAAAAAATATCACAAACTAGAATAGCGCCTTGTATGACAATTCAGCGAGTGAATATTTTGAAAATTCAGACAATAAACTGAGCATTCTTTTTCTCTCTCCATCATGCTTATGGCAAACTACGGTTTTTGCACCATTTTCGCTGCCACGTCGGGCAACAAAGGAAGAAAAATCCATATGAAATGGCTATGTTCAGTAGGAATCGCGGTGAGTCTGGCCCTGCAGCCAGCACTGGCGGATGATTTATTCGGTAACCATCCATTAACGCCTGAAGCGCGGGATGCGTTCGTCACCGAACTGCTTAAGAAAATGACAGTTGATGAGAAAATTGGTCAGCTGCGCTTAATCAGCGTCGGCCCGGATAACCCGAAAGAGGCGATCCGCGAGATGATCAAAGACGGTCAGGTTGGGGCGATTTTCAACACCGTAACCCGTCAGGATATCCGCGCCATGCAGGATCAGGTGATGGAATTAAGCCGCCTGAAAATTCCTCTTTTCTTTGCTTATGACGTGCTGCACGGTCAGCGCACGGTGTTCCCGATTAGCCTCGGTCTGGCCTCATCTTTTAACCTCGATGCAGTGAAAACGGTCGGACGTGTCTCTGCTTATGAAGCGGCAGATGATGGCCTGAATATGACCTGGGCACCGATGGTCGATGTCTCGCGCGATCCGCGCTGGGGACGTGCTTCCGAAGGTTTTGGCGAAGATACGTATCTCACCTCAACAATGGGTAAAACCATGGTGGAAGCGATGCAGGGTAAAAGCCCGGCAGATCGCTACTCGGTGATGACCAGCGTCAAACACTTTGCCGCATACGGCGCGGTAGAAGGCGGTAAAGAGTACAACACCGTCGATATGAGTCCGCAGCGCCTGTTTAATGATTATATGCCGCCGTACAAAGCGGGGCTGGACGCAGGCAGCGGCGCGGTGATGGTGGCGCTGAACTCGCTGAACGGCACGCCAGCCACCTCCGATTCCTGGCTGCTGAAAGATGTTCTGCGCGACCAGTGGGGTTTTAAAGGCATCACCGTTTCCGATCACGGTGCAATCAAAGAGCTGATTAAACACGGTACGGCGGCAGACCCGGAAGATGCGGTGCGCGTGGCGCTGAAATCCGGAATCAACATGAGCATGAGCGACGAGTACTACTCGAAGTATCTGCCTGGGTTGATCAAATCCGGCAAAGTGACGATGGCAGAGCTGGACGATGCTGCCCGCCATGTACTGAACGTTAAATATGATATGGGGTTGTTTAACGACCCATACAGCCATTTGGGGCCGAAAGAGTCTGACCCGGTGGATACCAATGCCGAAAGCCGCCTGCACCGTAAAGAAGCGCGTGAAGTGGCGCGCGAAAGCCTGGTGTTGCTGAAAAACCGTCTCGAAACGTTACCGCTGAAAAAATCCGCAACCATTGCGGTGGTTGGCCCGCTGGCAGACAGCAAGCGTGACGTGATGGGAAGCTGGTCGGCGGCAGGTGTTGCCGATCAATCCGTGACCGTGCTGACCGGGATTAAAAATGCCGTCGGTGAAAACGGTAAGGTGCTGTACGCCAAAGGGGCGAACGTTACCAGTGACAAAGGCATTATCGACTTCCTGAATCAGTATGAAGAAGCGGTCAAAGTCGATCCGCGTTCGCCGCAAGAGATGATTGATGAAGCGGTGCAAACCGCGAAACAATCTGATGTGGTAGTGGCTGTGGTCGGTGAAGCCCAGGGGATGGCGCATGAAGCTTCCAGCCGTACCGATATCACTATTCCGCAAAGCCAGCGAGATTTGATTGCGGCTTTGAAAGCCACCGGAAAACCGCTGGTGCTGGTGCTGATGAACGGTCGTCCGCTGGCGCTGGTGAAAGAAGATCAGCAGGCTGATGCGATTCTGGAAACCTGGTTTGCGGGTACGGAAGGCGGTAATGCAATTGCCGATGTGTTGTTTGGTGATTACAACCCGTCCGGTAAGCTGCCAATGTCCTTCCCGCGTTCTGTCGGGCAGATCCCGGTTTACTACAGCCATCTGAATACCGGTCGTCCGTATAATGCCGACAAGCCGAACAAATACACTTCGCGTTATTTTGATGAAGCTAACGGGGCGCTTTATCCGTTCGGCTATGGTCTGAGCTATACCACTTTCACCGTCTCTGATGTGAAACTTTCTGCGCCGACCATGAAGCGTGACGGTAAAGTGACCGCCAGCGTGCAGGTGACGAACACCGGTAAGCGCGAAGGGGCGACGGTGATTCAGATGTACTTGCAGGATGTGACGGCTTCCATGAGTCGTCCGGTGAAGCAACTGAAAGGATTTGAGAAAATCACCCTGAAACCAGGCGAAACTCAGACCGTCAGCTTCCCAATCGATATTGAGGCGCTGAAGTTCTGGAATCAACAGATGAAGTATGACGCCGAGCCTGGCAAATTCAACGTCTTCATCGGCACCGATTCCGCACGCGTTAAGAAAGGCGAGTTTGAGTTGCTGTAATGCTTTAGCAAGGGCGCGACGTTTGCGCCCTTTGCCTGATGTTCACATCTTAACTTGCTGAATTTTCGCCCTTTGTAGGCCGGATAAGGCGCTCGCGCCGCATCCGGCAGGAAACGCCGGACCGAATATGCCTCTTAAGTATTTATCTGATTCTGCAACTGAATCCTTCCGCTCAGGCTAACCCCGCCATTATCAACTATGCTTTTCTCTTAATTCGCTGAAAACAACAGTAAAAGAATGAGGAAAGCATCATGCCACTCTCAAAGCTCTGGACAGGTTCACTGGTTATGTTGGCAGTCGTGAGCCTGCCGCTACAGGCGGCTTCCCCCGTTAAAGTTGGTTCGAAAATCGATACCGAAGGCGCGCTACTCGGCAACATCATCTTGCAGGTACTCGAAAGCCACGGCGTACCGACGGTCAATAAAGTCCAGTTGGGAACCACTCCTGTGGTGCGCGGGGCGATTACTTCCGGTGAACTGGATATCTATCCGGAATATACCGGCAATGGCGCTTTCTTCTTTAAAGATGAAAACGATGCAGCGTGGAAAAATGCCGGGCAGGGCTACGAGAAAGTCAAAAAACTCGATGCAGAGCAAAACAAGTTAATCTGGCTGACGCCCGCGCCTGCGAATAACACCTGGACCATCGCCGTGCGTCAGGATGTTGCAGAGAAAAACAAACTCACTTCGCTTGCTGACCTGAGTCGTTATCTGAAAGAGGGCGGCACTTTCAAACTGGCAGCCTCAGCAGAGTTTATCGAACGCGCCGATGCGTTACCCGCTTTTGAAAAAGCCTATGACTTTAAGCTCGATCAGGAGCAGTTACTGTCACTGGCTGGCGGCGACACGGCGGTAACGATTAAAGCCGCTGCCCAGCAAACCTCTGGCGTTAATGCCGCAATGGCTTACGGCACTGACGGCCCGGTAGCGGCGCTGGGGCTGCAAACCTTAAGCGATCCGCAAGGCGTGCAACCTATCTATGCGCCTGCGCCAGTGGTGCGTGAATCGGTGTTGAAGGAGTATCCGCAAATGGCACAGTGGCTACAGCCAGTCTTCGCCAGCCTCGATGAAAAAACATTGCAGCAACTGAATGCCAGCATTGCAGTGGAAGGACTGGATGCCAAAAAAGTGGCTGCCGACTACCTGAAACAAAAAGGGTGGACGAAGTAATTTCCCGTGACTTATCTACGTATTAATCCTGTTCTGGCGCTGCTGCTGTTGCTGACGGCAATCGCAGCGGCGCTGCCGTTTATCAGTTACGCGCCTAATCGTTTAGTCTCGGGTGAAGGGCGTCATCTCTGGCAGCTGTGGCCGCAAACGATCTGGATGCTGGTGGGCGTTGGTTGCGCCTGGCTGACAGCCTGTTTTATTCCCGCTAAAAAAGGCAGCATTTTTGCACTCATTCTGGCGCAATTCGTCTTCGTATTGCTGGTGTGGGGAGCAGGAAAAGCGGCGACACAACTGGCACAAAACGGCAGTGCGCTGGCGCGTACCAGCCTCGGCAGTGGTTTCTGGCTGGCTGTGGCGCTGGCATTGCTGGCCTGTAGCGATGCCATCCGCCGGATCACCACGCATCCGCTGTGGCGCTGGTTGTTGCATATGCAGATTGCCATTATTCCGCTGTGGTTGCTGTACTCCGGCACGCTTAACGATCTTTCGTTAATGAAAGAATACGCCAACCGTCAGGATGTGTTTGATGACGCGCTGGCACAGCATTTGACGTTGCTGTTTGGTGCGGTGCTGCCTGCGCTGGTGATTGGTGTGCCGCTGGGCGTCTGGTGCTACTTTTCCACTGCGCGTCAGGGGGCGATTTTTTCTCTGCTCAATGTCATTCAGACCGTGCCTTCGGTGGCGCTCTTTGGCCTGTTGATTGCGCCGCTTGCCGCGCTGGTTACTGCCTTCCCATGGCTGGGGAAGCTCGGCATAGCAGGAACCGGAATGACACCCGCACTGATTGCGCTGGTGCTCTATGCCTTGCTGCCGCTGGTGCGCGGCGTGGTAGTCGGTTTGAATCAGATCCCGCGTGATGTGCTGGAGAGCGCCAGAGCGATGGGCATGAGCGGGGCGCAGCGTTTCCTGCATGTTCAGTTACCGCTGGCGTTACCGGTATTTCTGCGCAGCCTGCGGGTGGTGATGGTGCAAACCGTTGGCATGGCGGTGATTGCGGCGTTAATCGGCGCAGGCGGTTTTGGTGCGCTGGTTTTCCAGGGGCTGTTAAGCAGCGCCATTGATTTAGTGTTGCTGGGGGTGATCCCGGTAATTGTTCTGGCGGTGCTTACCGACGCGCTGTTCGATTTGCTTATCGCACTGCTGAAGGTGAAACATAATGATTGAATTTAGCCATGTCAGCAAACTGTTCGGCGCACAAAAAGCCGTTAACGATCTCAATCTCAATTTTCAGGAAGGGAGTTTTTCGGTGCTGATTGGCACATCTGGCTCCGGCAAATCCACCACCCTGAAAATGATTAACCGCCTGGTGGAGCATGACAGCGGAGTGATCCGCTTTGCCGGAGAAGAAATTCGCTCGCTGCCAGTGCTGGAGCTGCGCCGCCGGATGGGCTATGCCATTCAATCTATTGGCCTGTTCCCCCACTGGAGCGTGGCGCAAAACATTGCCACCGTGCCGCAATTACAAAAATGGTCGCGGGCGAGGATTGACGATCGTATCGACGAATTAATGGCGCTACTGGGGCTGGAGTCAAATTTGCGTGAGCGTTATCCGCATCAGCTTTCCGGCGGTCAGCAGCAACGTGTGGGAGTGGCGCGCGCACTAGCTGCCGATCCGCAAGTCTTACTGATGGATGAACCCTTTGGCGCGCTGGACCCGGTAACGCGCGGCGCGTTGCAACAAGAGATGACGCGCATTCACCGTTTGCTGGGGCGCACTATTGTGCTGGTGACCCATGATATCGACGAGGCGCTACGGCTGGCAGAACATCTGGTGTTGATGGATAACGGAGAGGTGGTGCAGCAGGGCGATCCGCTGGCGATGCTTACTCGTCCGGCAAACGATTTTGTCCGCCAGTTTTTTGGGCGCAGCGAACTGGGTGTGCGCCTGCTTTCGTTACGTAGTGTGGCGGATTACGTGCGTCGCGAAGAACGGGCAGAAGGTGAGGCGCTGGCAGAAGAGATGACGCTACGCGATGCGCTCTCCCTGTTTGTTGCGCGGGGATGCGAGGTGCTGCCGGTGGTGAACATGCAGGGGCAGCCTTGCGGTACGCTGCATTTTCAGGATCTGCTGGTGGAGGCGTAAACGTATGAAGATGTTGCGCGATCCGCTGTTCTGGCTCATGGCTCTGTTTGTGGCGCTGATTTTCTGGCTGCCTTACAGCCAGCCGCTGTTTGCTGCCTTGTTCCCACAACTGCCACGACCCGTTTACCAGCAAGAAAGTTTTGCAGCTCTGGCACTGGCTCATTTCTGGCTGGTGGGAATTTCGAGTTTGTTTGCGGTGATCATTGGCACTGGTGCCGGAATTGCTGTCACTCGCCCGTGGGGCGCGGAATTTCGCCCAATGGTGGAAACTATTGCCGCCGTTGGGCAGACTTTTCCGCCTGTCGCGGTGCTGGCGATTGCCGTTCCGGTAATTGGGTTTGGTCAGCAACCGGCGATTATCGCGTTGATCCTTTACGGCGTGCTACCCATCTTGCAGGCGACACTTGCCGGTCTGGGAGCGATTGATGCCAGCGTGACCGAAGTTGCCAAAGGCATGGGAATGAGCCGTAGTCAGCGACTGCGCAAAGTCGAGTTACCGCTGGCAGCGCCGGTGATTCTGGCGGGCGTGCGGACTTCGGTGATTATCAACATTGGCACGGCGACGATCGCCTCAACGGTAGGAGCCAGCACGCTGGGTACGCCGATCATCATCGGGCTTAGCGGATTTAATACCGCTTATGTGATTCAGGGAGCGTTACTGGTGGCACTGGCGGCGATCATCGTAGACCGCCTGTTTGAACGGCTGGTGCAGGCGCTTAGCCAGCACGCAAAATAAAGGTATAACCTGCGAGCATGACGCCACCAATTCCGCCTAACGCCATAAACAGGAACAGGGCGATGACCCCAATTTTAGCTATGCGCATAATGCACTCCTTATGTTAATGAAAGGATTGTACAGTAAAGCGCATTTGTTAACGAATCATTAAATGCCAAGCGGGAAAATATCATGCCCTTGTTCCTGCCAACTGGTGAGTTGCTGCTGTTGGGCGGGAGTCTGATTTTCACCGCACCACACCAATAGCGTACGGCCTTCAAACAGTTCCGGGCGGAGTTGGTTGAGCGAGTGGGCGAGGACATCAATGCGCCACCCTTGTTGACTGGCAATCCAGCCCTCCAGCCACAAACGGGTGGTATCCTGAATATTCCAGCCAACCACCAGCGCATCTTTGCCCTGTTTTTTACGTGCCGAAGCCAGGCAAATGGCGATGTAGTTGATCAGTACGCCGTCCAGAATCGCCAGTAATGCCTGGAGAGTCGGTTGTTGGCATTGAAGCCGTCGGCGCAGAGGAATAAACAGGTGCGTGGTGAGCGTCTGGGCGGGGTAATCCTGGCCGCGCTCTTTGATCCACATTCGTAAACTCTGGAGATTACCGCTTTGCAGGTAATTAAGCAGCATTTCTTGCTGGTCGCGCCAGCCGTTCTGCACATCAATATTCTCATTACTGAGCAGCATTTTAACTTTGCTGACCTGCACGCCGTTGTCGATCCAGCGCTTGATCTCCCGGATCCTGTCGATATCCGCATCGTTAAACAGGCGATGTCCGCCGTCTGTCCGCTGCGGTTTCAATAACCCGTAACGCCTCTGCCACGCGCGTAACGTGACAGGATTGATATCACAAAGCAACGCCACTTCACCAATTGTGTAAAGCGCCATCGTTTCACCCTTGCTTGCGAGGTCCCAGCATAACTGTAGACGTTCTTTTATGAACCAGGTAGTTTTGGCCGTTTTTTGATCTCGATTAGGATGATTTTGTTTTTGCCAGGTTGTTTTGAGTGATCGTACTCACGATTTTTCATTTTTCTGCAACAGTTCAAAGAAAGTTGAACGCGAGCAATGTATGTTACGCGTTTTAAAGGGACGTGTGGTTTGCGGGTATGTACGATTTTAATCTGGTGTTGCTGCTGCTTCAGCAGATGTGCGTTTTTCTGGTCATTGCGTGGTTAATGAGTAAAACGCCATTATTCATACCATTAATGCAGGTCACAGTTCGTCTGCCGCATAAATTTCTCTGCTATATCGTCTTTTCCATCTTCTGCATCATGGGCACCTGGTTCGGGCTGCACATTGACGATTCTATTGCCAATACCCGGGCCATAGGCGCGGTAATGGGCGGCTTACTCGGTGGTCCGGTAGTGGGCGGACTGGTTGGTCTGACCGGCGGTCTACATCGATATTCGATGGGGGGCATGACTGCGCTGAGTTGCATGATCTCGACGATCGTCGAAGGATTGCTCGGCGGGCTGGTACATAGCATCCTGATCCGCCGCGGGCGTACCGATAAAGTCTTTAACCCCATTACCGCTGGTGCCGTCACGTTCGTCGCGGAAATGGTGCAAATGCTGATCATCCTGGCGATTGCCCGAC
Source organism: Escherichia sp. E3659 (assembly GCF_005781135.1). NCBI lineage: Bacteria > Pseudomonadati > Pseudomonadota > Gammaproteobacteria > Enterobacterales > Enterobacteriaceae > Escherichia > Escherichia sp. E3659. Next base: position 248,957 of record NZ_VATQ01000008.1, read on the forward strand.
CTTATGAAGATGCGGTGCGTCTGGTGAGTAATATCGCTGCGCCGATGATGGTAACCAACACCGTGGGCGCGGCGCTGTTTATGCGCATTTTGCTTGATAAGCGCGCGATGTTTGAAAAATACACCTCAGCTTTTTCCGCTACCGCGCTGAAAGTTGCGGCCTCGACGGAAGGCATTTTGCGCCAGGGCTTTAACGAAGTGAACAGCATGAAGGTGGCCCAGGTGCTGTATCAGGAGCTGGATATTGGCGCGGTAGCGATTACCGATCGCGAGAAACTGTTGGCTTTTACTGGTATTGGTGACGACCATCATTTACCAGGGAAACCGATTTCTTCGGCATATACCTTAAAAGCCATTGAAACCGGAGAAGTGGTCTACGCCGATGGCAACGAAGTGCCTTATCGTTGCTCTTTGCATCCGCAGTGCAAGTTAGGCTCAACGCTGGTGATCCCTCTGCGTGGTGAAAATCAGCGGGTGATGGGTACCATCAAATTGTATGAAGCTAAAAATCGGCTGTTCAGCTCGATTAACCGCACGCTGGGTGAGGGGATTGCACAACTGCTTTCGGCGCAGATCCTCGCCGGGCAATATGAGCGGCAAAAAGCGATGCTCACCCAGTCAGAGATCAAACTGCTTCACGCCCAGGTCAATCCCCATTTTTTGTTTAATGCACTTAACACCATCAAAGCTGTGATCCGCCGTGACAGCGAACAGGCCAGTCAGCTGGTGCAGTATCTTTCCACTTTTTTCCGCAAAAACTTAAAGCGGCCTTCGGAGTTTGTTACTCTCGCTGACGAAATTGAACATGTGAATGCTTATCTGCAAATTGAAAAGGCGCGTTTCCAGTCGCGGTTGCAGGTCAACATTTCTATTCCGGAGGCGTTATCTCAACAGCAGTTACCCGCATTTACCCTGCAACCAATAGTGGAAAACGCCATCAAACATGGGACATCACAACTGCTGGAAACAGGGCGAGTGGCAATTAGCGCCCGACGTGATAGGCAACATTTAATGCTGGAGATCGAAGACAATGCCGGTTTGTATCAACCGGCAACCAATGCCAGCGGGCTGGGGATGAATCTGGTGGATAAGCGTTTACGTGAACGGTTTGGCGATGACTATGGGATAAGCGTCGCCTGTGAGCCTGATAGTTACACCCGAATAACGTTACGACTGCCATGGAGGGACGAGGCATGATTAAAGTCTTAATTGTTGATGATGAACCGTTAGCACGGGAAAACCTGCGTGTGTTTCTGCAGGAGCAGAGTGATATTGAAATTGTCGGCGAATGTTCAAACGCCGTAGAAGGGATCGGCGCGGTGCATAAACTGCGCCCGGATGTGCTGTTTCTCGATATCCAGATGCCGCGTATCAGCGGTCTGGAAATGGTTGGCATGCTTGACCCGGAACATCGCCCGTATATTGTTTTTCTCACCGCGTTTGACGAATACGCTATAAAAGCCTTTGAAGAACATGCCTTTGATTATCTATTGAAGCCGATTGATGAAGCGCGGCTGGAGAAAACACTGGTGCGTTTGCGACAGGAGCGCAGCAAGCAGGATGTTTCGCTGTTACCGGAAAATCAGCAGGCGCTGAAATTTATCCCTTGTACGGGGCATAGTCGGATTTATTTGCTGCAAATGAAAGATGTGGCATTTGTCAGCAGTCGGATGAGCGGTGTCTACGTTACCAGTCACGAAGGGAAAGAGGGCTTTACCGAACTGACATTACGTACCCTGGAGAGTCGTACACCACTACTACGCTGCCATCGTCAGTATCTGGTTAACCTCGCGCATTTACAGGAGATTCGCCTGGAAGATAACGGTCAGGCCGAGTTGATTTTGCGTAATGGATTAACCGTCCCTGTCAGCCGCCGTTATCTGAAAAGTTTAAAAGAGGCGATTGGCCTGTAAAAGACTGCTAAAATGGCTTTTTGCCTCATTAACACCCGAAGGCCTCATGCTAAGTAACGATATTCTGCGCAGCGTGCGCTACATTTTGAAAGCCAACAATAATGACCTGGTGCGTATCCTGGCGCTGGCTAATGTTGAAGCCACCGCGGAACAGATCGCCGTCTGGCTACGTAAAGAAGACGAAGAGGGTTTTCAGCGTTGTCCGGACATTGTTTTGTCTTCATTCCTGAATGGTTTGATTTACGAAAAACGCGGCAAGGATGAGTCTGCTCCGGCACTGGAGCCGGAACGTCGCATTAATAACAACATCGTGCTGAAAAAATTACGCATCGCGTTTTCACTGAAAACCGATGACATTCTGGCGATCCTCACCGAACAACAGTTCCGTGTTTCGATGCCGGAAATTACTGCGATGATGCGTGCACCGGATCATAAAAACTTCCGTGAATGCGGCGATCAATTCTTGCGTTATTTTCTGCGTGGACTGGCAGCGCGCCAGCATGTGAAGAAAAGCTAAGATGGGCATGGCGGCCATGCGAAGAACATGGCCGCCGACAGATTATTTCACTTCTTTAAAACCAGCAGCAGCCATGACCAGTTCAATCTGCTTCATGCTGACACCTTTGCTGGTATCTTCATCACTCATCTTGATACCGGAAATGCCCTGCAGGGCTTTCAGATCAACTTTTTCCATATCGATATTTACATTTTCCTGCGCGTAAGTATCGGTATAGGTTAATTTTTCTTCAACGCCCGGAATGTTTTTGTATTTGGCGCTTAATGGCTCAAGTTTCTTAGCCGCATCTTCTTTGGTGGTTGCACCAATGGTTGCAAACTGAATTTTGGTTTCTGAAGATTGCTTAATCACTTTGTCGCCTTTGTAGACATAAGTAATGGCAATTTCAGTACCGTTCAGATTAGCGCTAAATTTCTTAGATTCTTCTTTGTCACCGCAGCCTGCGAGAGAGAAAACCAGAACAGATGCAACTACGAGGGAAAACAGCTTGTTGAAAGCCTTCATGTAAAACTCCATTTTATCAAAATCAGGAAACTGGTGACTCTCACCAGGGCGCTATAGGATATGCCTAATATAACGGCTTGAGCAGTCCGGAAATGGAGTAGCTCTCTTAATAAAAAGCATTTTCTCCTTCCTGGTACTCAAGCAACGGTAATAATTGTTCGCAAAGTAAAACGCAACTATTCAATGTTTCTATTAGTGTCTCACCTTCCGTATGACGCCATTGATTCAACACATGCGCCAGCCGATAAAACCCCGTCGAGGTTAAATCTATTGCCAGCAACTCAGCCTGACTAATGATGCTCTGTTCCTGATAGCGCCAGCCGTTGTGTAGCAATTGAATGAGCAACGCCTGACAGCGCATCAGCAACTGATGAGCGGTGGATGGCGCAGGAAGAACGCACGCTGAAGGTAGTGCTGCAACAGGCGCGGTTTCAGCGTCCAGCGCCCAGGCTCTGGTTTGGGTCATCATGACTCGAGGTTCCAGCGTTAACTGTCCTTCAACAAAACTGACGAATCCAGAAACCAGACTCACAGGATCATCCTGCTGTTGTAAAAGTGCCGCCATGCGTTCAGTGGCAAAGGGCGCGCAGGCAGAGGCTGGCAGCGATAACGTCAGCACATTATTTTCACCTTCGCCGCTAATCACCTGCGCATCCAGCGTCTGGCGACTGCTGTCCCATCCCAGCGAAATACACTCCGCCACCGGCAGAATAAATAAATTATCCACCTGATTAAGCGGCCGGACGCAGACTGGCGGGCGCTGGTGTAAGTATTCCCGCAAAGCTTCAATGCCGGGCTGGCGCAACGGCGCACTCAGCATTTGCCAGGCATCGGGCGACAGTGGGACAACGCTACTTAAGCGGTTGCGGGTAGCTAACAGCAGCTCGCCTTCGGCACTGCGACGCGCGGCTTGTGAAACAATTTGCCCACCTGCCAGTGCGCCAGCCTGAAAACTAAACAGCCGACGTGTGGCTGCCGGTGAGTTTTCCTGTTCGTTTCTCGGCCAACTGCGCGAAAGGTGCAAAATACTGCCGGTGTCGGGATCGGTGAACCAGATGCGTAAACCATACTGCTCATTATCCTGCCAGCAACGCATACCTAGCGACACCAGCCGCAGATGATCAAGCTTTGCTTCTCCGGCAATGCCTGCGCCAACGACCGTGCGCCACGGCATGGTAGGAATTTCACCAACACTGTCGCGGCGTGCCATTTCTTGTGCACTGTTAAAGCGACAGGTTAACGCCGCAAGCTGACGCAAGCATTCTCCGGCATGATAATGGCTGGCGCGGGCGTGGAAGGCATCAACGCTGGCGCGCAGTTGCCGTAGCGATTCACTCACCCATCGCCAGTTGCAGGTCTCTGCCGCCTGCAATGCACGGCTGAATGCGGCCTCGTAATGGATGAGCGGCTGGCTGATGCCGCCCAGCCATAATGCCTGGCTTAATTGCTGAACATATTGACGACACGTTTTGCCTTCTTCGCTGGCAAACGGATCGTCAGATGATGCGGCGTGTTCGCTGCGCATCTGCCAGATCAAATGGTTAAATTCCGCTTGCTGAGTTTTGGCCTCGACGAAGGCCTGCACAGCCAGTGCTACATGTTCACACAGCGTGCCTTCAATACAATCACAGCGTGCGAAACGAATGCTGCTGCGGGAATAAAAACGCACATCACTCATCGGCAATCGGGCAGAGGGAATTTCGCCCGGCGCACAGAACAACTCGATGCTGATGCCTTTGGCGACCAGGGCTTGTGCACGTTTACGGGTGGCATCGGGTAGGGTTGCCAGCTCTCCCAGCCAGATTGCTGGATCCCACTCTTCTTCTTTTTCCGTGGGCTGGGCGGTAGCGCAAAGTCGTTGATAACTTAACACCAGCATCACGCGATGACGGCACATGCCGCTGGCCCCGCAGGTGCACTGAGCCTCTTTCAGTGCCTGACCGTTCGCCAGCTGGGTACGGACACCGTCACTGAATGTGGCGAGTAAAACACCGTTCTCATGGCTGATTTCCGGAATGTTGCCATTTTCCAGTTCCTTAAGACTGCGCTTCACAAAACCGGCATTGCTTAACGCCGTCAGCGCCTGCGGTGTCAGTTCTAATAATTCCGGACGTAGTGAATTCATGACTGAAGATTCTCCGCCAGCCATGATGCCAGCTCGCCCGGTGTCATCGCGGCTATTTGTGCACCGACATTAACCAGCGCCTGGGCCGTATCGCGGTCATAACATGGCGTTGCTGTGCTATCGAGCGCTGCCAGTCCCAGCACTTTGATACCGCTCTGGACACACTTTTTCACCTGATGCGTCAGCAATGATGATGAACCCCCTTCATAAAAATCGCTCACGAGGATAATGATGCTTTTTGCTGGTTGTTCAATAAGTTGCCGACCATACTCCACGGCACTGGCGATATTGGTCCCGCCGCCCAACTGTACTTTCATTAATAACTCTACCGGATCGGCAACGTCTGCCGTGAGATCAACCACGCTGGTGTCAAAAGCAACCAGATGGGTACGAATGCCGGGTAACTGCCATAAACAGGCCGCCATCACCGCAGAGTGGATCACCGAATCGACCATCGATCCGCTTTGATCAACCAGTAAGACCAGTTGCCATTGTTCACTGTGGCGCTTAATACGGCTGTTAAAGCGGGGGGATTCGATATACAACTTGCCATGTTGCGGGTGCCAGTGTTGCAGGTTGGCTCGCAGAGTACTTTTGAAATCGAAATTACGTGCCAGTGGAATAAATGAGCGGCGACGGCGATCGCGGACACCAGAAAAAGCCTGACGAACCTCCTTTGCCAGTCGTGCCATAATTTCTTCAACAACCTGGCGCACTATCCGGCGGGCGGCAGCCAGTACTTCGGGATTCATCAGATGTTTGGTGTGCAAAACGGCGCGTAGCAGGCTTTCAGAAGGCTGCATACGTTCCAGCACATCGAGATTTGTCACCACATCTTCAATGCCGTAGCGCAGCACGGCATCGCTTTCCAGCCGCTCAATCACCTGTTGTGGAAACAGCGTGTGAATACTGTTGATCCACTCAGGGGTGGTGAGATTTGAGCCACCTAATCCACCGGAGCGTTCACCACGCTGAAGCCGTTCAGGATCGCGCCCGTACAGCCACTCCAGCGCGTGGTCTATCTGCCGGGCATTGTCATCCAGTCCACAAAGCGTCGTTTCTGCCGCTTCGCCAAGAATTAATCGCCAGCGTTGAAGCTCACGGGTAGTCAGAAGATCGTTCAGTTCAGACATGGAAAACTCCCCAGTGTTGCAGCGATGCCAGTGCCTGCTGTTCGAGTTGTTGATGGTGTGCAATGGCTTGCGGTGGACAATGCAACGGCATTTGCAGCGCCGAAACGGGAAGTTGCGCCAGTTGATAATGCTCAAGCACCTGATGCGCCAGCGTCCCGCGTTCTCGTGGCGGTAGCCAGGCCATCGCCGCGCGTAAATCGGGCAGGGCGTTAATAAAATCGGCATCACTCAGTTGATTTAAATGACTGCTGAAACCGGTGATAAATGCCGGCTGACAGGCCAGTTGATGGCGGGCCAGCGCCAGCAAACCGTGCAGCGCTTCGCCGGATTGTGCCGGGGATAATTGCGCCAGCATCGTCAGCGCCGCTTCGGCACTGGCGTTGGGATGTTCCAGACGCATTAGTGCGCCAAGAGCCGCGCCGCGATCCAGTGCCGGGGCATGAACCGCCTGACTGCGGCGATCCAGTAAGGCCACCGCCGCAGAAAGAGAAACGCCGGGGAGCTGCACACCGCTATGCAGATCGCGCAGGATATGACACAAGGCTTGCCAGCTATGCAGGTGAGCGTGAAACTCCTTTTCATCCGGTCTTCCGTTAGATTCACACAGCCACAGCGTGCGATCGATAGCCGCGCATAACGTCGTTTGTAATATCTGCGCGCCTTGCATACCGCTAATTTCATCCAGCCGCCATAAGGCATATAGCACTTCCAGCGCCTGGCCCATTTCGGCAAATTGATTTTCCTGGGCGATTAATAATGTGAGTTGTTCCAGTAATTGTTGACTGAAGGACGCCAGACCCGCTAACGCCGCCTGGCTAAGACATGTGGTGATACTGCCGATTCCGCCCGCTTCCAGCATATCGGCTTCTAATTTATTGCGTGCGGCTTCCTGGAGTGTGGCACCAAAACAGGCGGCCTCAATCAATGCCGCATGTTGGCTAAGCGGGCGGGTTAATTTCCAGTGTTCTTCACCGTTGCCTGCAAGTGTCAGTGTACTTCCCTGCTGGCGCACAATCCCTGGGATCTCCAGTATTGCCAGCCGATGTAACACCTGACTTTGCGCTAATCCATCGGGGGTAAAGCGATTCAACGTCAGGTCGGATGGAAGAGTGATTTTGCTACGTTCCAGTTCGCAGGTGACATCTTTTGGCAGAGGCGGTTGTGGCGTAGAAGGGGCAAGTTTACCGAATCCGTCACCCGCTAATGTGTCTATCAACGTTAGCAGAATCGGATCGGTATCGGGATGAATAACGCCGCGATAGCTCCACGGCAACGGCGCATTCAGGGCTTCTTTAATCAGCGAGCCTGCTATGGCATCCAGCCAGTCAGTGCGTAACGGTAGTGTATGACCGCGCAACTGTGCCAGCGCCATCGCATGCAGATGAGCGGCAGCCATATCCGCGGTCGAAGCAGGCAAGTGATGCTGGCGCAAACGGGTAAGAACCGTTTTTAGCAGTTGTTCTCCCGCCTGCCGCAAGCCCCACTGCCAGCACCAGTTTTGCCAGACCGGGGCAGGCATACCGGAAAGGTATCCAGCCAGCACATCAAGGCGCTTTTCGCTGTATGGCGTGAGATAGCAACCTGTAACGGCCTCATCCTGTGCGGGCAATTCTGGCTTGTTAATTTCCTGCGGACATTCGCGCCACATTTTTGCCAGTGCAGGAGCGTGCCAGCCGCCGCAGACGACTAACACGTCGCCATTATTTTGCTGCATCGCCCATGCAATCCAGCGGGCCATAAAGGCTTCGCGCTGACGATTGAGTGCATCGCCGGGGGAGTCGCCGCGCAGTTGGGCAAAATAGTGCGCCAGTGCAGAGGGTAATGCAGTTTGCTGGCTTTCATCTTCGAACAAGTGATCCCACAGGGCGTCGCTGTTATCCATGCGGGTGGTACGCAGCAGCAAGGTCTGGCTTTCCTCTTGCGTATCAGGCGAATCGTCCTCTTCTTCACTCTGCGCCCAGCAAGGCAAATCGATGAAGTAAGTTTGTGCCTGAATACGACGAGCGGCTTGTAGCGCCTGCCACTCCGGCGAAAATTCAGCAAATGGGGTCCAGGCACCACGCCCGGGGGCCGCACCGTCCTGATACTGGCAATAACTGTAAATAGCTACCGGAAGCTGGTGGGCTAACAACAGTTCGTCTACCCGGTCATTAAAATCAGCCGGGCCTTCAATCAACACGTATCGTGGCCGCTGGCTTTCGATTAACGATTTCACCAGCTGGGTGCAGGCCGGACTATGATGCCGGATGCCGACAATTAACGGCTCGCTCATGCATCTTTCCTCACGGCAGGCGGTGGCGGGCTTGATAATAAGCCTGCCAGTGAGCTTCTTTATGTGTGGCGACACGCTGTTCGAAGTAACGGCGCAGACGAGCGCGATCTTCTTCGTTATCTTTGACGATGGTTCCGGCAATACAGTCCACCAGATCGGCTGGCTCACCTGCGCGATTCGCTAAAAACCAGGCGCGGACGCCCACGGCGTGGGCCACGTTCACGGCTTCAGCGGTGGACATAATCGCTGTTAGTGTATCCATTGACGTTTTCTTTTCGCCGTTGGCACGCAGATCGCGGAAGGTGCGTACCAGTAACTCCAGTACCGCGTCAGGCACTTTATGCGGAATACCGCTATGGGCCAGCAAACGCGCCGAAGCACTGGCGACCAGTTCCAGCTCCTGGGCGAAATCCATAATCGGAAAGACAGTTTCAAAATCGAAGCGACGCTTTAGCGCGGCACTCATCTCATTGACGCCGCGATCGCGGGTATTGGCAGTGGCAATAATATTAAAGCCTTCTCGCGCATAGAGCTGACTGGCTTCACCGGTGAGTTCCGGCACCGTCATAACCCGGTCAGAAAGCATACCTAACAGACAGTCTTGCACTTCCAGCGGTGTACGCGTTATCTCTTCAAAACGGACGATTTTGCCGTCGCGCATTCCCTGGTAAAGCGGGGCTGGGACCAGCGCTTCCGTTGATGGACCATGATTGATAAGCAGGGCGTAGTTCCAGCCGTACTTGATTTGATCTTCGGTGGTAGATGCGCCGCCCTGAATGGTTAACCCGGCATCGCCGCTAATAGCGGTTGCCAGTAATTCAGACAGGAGAGATTTTGCGGTGCCCGGTTCCCCCACCAACATCAAACCGCGTCCGGTGGCAAGAGTGACTAACATACGTTCGACAGCGGAGGGACTAATCACCACTTTACGGCTAATATTTTGCGCGCTATCGCCAAGGATAAAAGCACGGGCCGCGGGCAAACTTAACTGCCAACCGGGCGGACATGGGGCGTTATCATTTTGTTTTAATTTTGCCAGTTCATCGGCGTATAACACAGCAGCAGGCGGACGCTGCAGATGATTATTCTGCGGTGACATATATTCATCCCTGAAATGTATTAATGAAATAAACGATATTTTACGCGAAATAACTGTTTGGCGCATTAGTTGTTTGGGCGGAAAATATCTGGAAAGCAGATCACAGTAAATAAAAAAACCTGCTGGTGAGGCAGGTTCTTTTATTTACTATTTTCAGGCCTAACACCACAGCCTGTGCAACATCGTGTTCCAACGAACGAATTATAACCACGGCTGGACCCCGTTGCAATTAAGATAATGAGATTTATAATCCAGGCCGTTGGGACGTTGCGCCGGATCGAACCAATTTTAAGTCCTGGCTGCCGGACGGGTGGTGCTGCAGGTGGTGCCCTGATCCGGAGTGCAACATCGTGGTCCAACATACGTAAACCAGTATCGACAGGCAGTGTAAGGGTAAGGTGCTGGTATTGCGCTCCTTAATAAGGAGAGCGGATGGACACGCTGACACAAAAGTTAACCGTGCTCATTGCTGTACTGGAGCTATTAGTAGCTCTGTTACGGTTGATTGATTTGTTGAAGTAACGGGCAAATTGAAACGCATCTAAGGGGGAAAACCGCTTCCCCCTTTAATAAAATGATTACTGTTTTTATTAATTCATCATATAACTCATTTTTATTTATAAATTCATCGATTTTATATTCAACGTACCATTTGACCGGGATGTGAATGTTTATGGTGGGCTATTGGCAAAAAATATCTGGAAAGTAGATCGCAGAAAATAAAAAACCTGCTGGTAAGGCAGGTTCTTTTATTTACTACTTTGATGTTAAGTTACTGATAGTGCAACATTTCGTACCAACGAATAAATTATAACCATATCCACGCTCCATTGCAATTCAGTGAGTGAGATTTATAATTCTGCCCGTTGGGAGGTTGTGCCGGATCGGACCAATTTGAATTATTTAGAGTATATTATTCTATTTCTTGGTTGAATATATTCTGTAGTTCACGATTAAAAATTGCTATTACCATTTCAGGTGATTCACCTCGTAATTTCCGCTCATCAATACACTCATCTCTTATATAAATCAATGCATCATTTATTAGCGGGTCAGCATCTTCTCGATCACGTTGATGAAATGTTGGACGTAGCCGGAATCGCTCCAGTCGATAGACGGAACCTGTAAATAATTCAGAGCATTTATGGATCTCAAGTCTGAAGGAAAACGGATCTTCAGGTACAGGGACCTCATAATCGTAAATAGCAACCAGCTCTTTTTGCACGATCATCGCTTTCCCCGCTGGTAAGTCGTGTTGATAACGGGCAGTTGCATCACTGCCCGCTGTGTTTTAATGGAAAATGACGTCAGGTGCGCTTAACGCCTCACTCAAATCAAACACATCAAGTTCGGCAAAAGTGACGGATTTATTGTCACGGTACACTCGAAGAGAACGGAAGCCCATTAGCGCTTTGCTATCAACATTGTAGTGGTTAAAACCGGGTGAAAACTTAAGGACCAGCCGGTACTCGCCCAAGTCATAGACAAATGCGTCCTCATAGCCTGACTCCCAGCCTTTGTATCGCATTCCCATAAGTTGCCCAACGGTAGCGGATTTACCTTCCCAGCGAGTCAGGCTGTTACTGGTTGACTCGTCAGGCGTGAGCAGTACCGCGCGCCGCGCCAACTGGCGAAAAGGCGGCATAATTTCGTAATCGGCAAAAAGCTGTGCAAATTCACTGAGCATTTCTGCTGTCATTTCTAACGGGTGGGCAATGCCAATCAGAGCGTCCGCAGGCAGGTCAATTGGCTCATCTTGTGCATTGCAGAATTCCCCCTCTGCGGCCACACGAAAGGCGTTGAGTAAACGTCGCGGTTCATTTGCCAGATAAACGCCCCATATCAGTCGCTGGGTAACCAGGCGAGTAAATGGATGATTAACAAAGAGAGAATTAAAATCTGCCAGCGACCAGCGTCGGGTGGTGCGCAGGGCAGTTTCAAGACGCGGGAGCAGGTTTTTGCTCACCTGAGTGGCATCTTTTTTTAGCCCTTTTAATCGGGCCAGTGCCTCGGGCGCTTTCAGTTGATCGTCATCGGCGCGCAACCGGGGAACGCTTTTCTGGCGAACGTTTTGTTGATCGTAGATAACCGGGTTGAGGTTTTCATCGAAGCGAACGGTAAACTGCCGTGGACCAAAATCAAAAATCAACGCCTGTGGATCATCAAGACCCAGTGTTGGGACTAATCTGTCCGCTAACTCTTCCGGGCTTAGTCCGCGATTTTCTGCGACCACCTGAAGAAATTCCGCTGCGTTTTCACGTAATGAAGGGGATTTCGCCCGTTGCGATATATGATGCAGCTGTATCAGCGCCATATCATTATTCATCAGGGTAAGGATGTTCAGGCCACTGACAGCACGGGCAGATTTGCCTTCTTGTGGCCAGGCGAGGATCAGTGTCGTCAGTGCCCGTGCCGTGCTTTCGTCGCCAAAGAGACTTAACGCCAGAAATGCCCAGTTGTCTTTTGCGGGGGCGCCAGCTTGTTGCCACGCGGTAAAGAGATCCCAGGCAAAAGTGGCCAGCGTTTGCGGTTGGCAGAACGTTTTCAGTTGTTCCAGCCCGCTATAAAAACGTCCACCCTGGGTAAAGCGCAGCATTTCGCCGATAATTTCCAGAGCGTCATTAGTAACAGGCTGATTATTCGTGATAAGGCGCGGCCTGGACCACATTGTCGGATGCCAGAAATCAGGAGCTTTTGGAATGCGTGCCGGGTAAATCTCTATTGGACTCTGTTTAAGTAATTGCTCCAGGGCAGGCTATACATCTGTACGCTGCCAGCGATTGGCTACAGTTTGTAGCAATTCGCCATGCCCATGTTCGTAAAGTAAACGCAGGGCAAGTAATGCAGCTTCGCTATTATCGCTGGATTTGGTGAAGACAAGAGGGATAAGTGCAGTAGCCGTATGTTCCGGCCATTGTAAAATCCACTGGCAAGCCAGATTACGCTGGCCCGCAAAACGGTGCCAGACGCGAGCAACGGGCAGGGCCAGTTCTGTTGCGCCGAAATGAATCAGCAGCGGAAATATCTCTTTTGGATGTCGGGCAAAGGCGGTGTTTAATCCAGGCAAAGCATCGGTACCCAGCACACTTAACAGATATTCCCCCCCGGTGTAATGAAAATCAGCCTCGACAATTTGTTGCCAGCACGATACTGCCATTTCGCGCGGCATTTGCGCGATAAGGTACAGATTCCATATCCCCCAACGCTTTTCATTACCATAGTAAAATCCGTGCTGAAAAGTTCGCCACCCTTCCATCAACGCAATGCTATCTTGTGCCAGTAATGATTTGGTGGCTTCTTCCCGGTACTGTTTAGATTTGGCCTGATGCGCGTGATAAGTACGCAATAGTCCTATTGATGTGTATTCTTGCAGTTGCTGAGCATCAAAGGCATCCAACTGTCCATTAAGAAGATGCTTATTAAATTCCAGACTAGGAACGTCAAAACCTAATTCCCGCAAGAAGGTATCCGCCCCTCTGTTAGCAAGACGTTCGTCAAAAGACATGGCGCTAAAATGGTCAATTGCAATTTGCTGTTCCGGCTTCCAGTGTTTATTCGGCGACCTGTACGTTTGCGGTGCAAGCGTAAGATCAGGCAGCGAAAAGTGAGGTATGGAAGTCTTTTTCTTCCGCCCACGCCATGGTGGTGAAACGAGGATTTCAGGCATTTGGCTGTTATCGGTGCTATCAATAACTGGTTTGGGCGGTGCCGATAAATAACTCTTCAGCACTGCCCGGGCTTGAGTACTTAACCACTGCATCACCTCTTCTGCCAGTTGTGGCTGCGATGCCATCAGCGTTTGTAACAGCGTACGCCAGTATTCATCGCGTGCTTTTTGCTGTGCAGGCAGCTTTTTGTCTTCAATGATTGGATAACCAGGGCGCGCAGGTGGTTCTTTTAACGCCAGCAGTTCTGCCTGTGCGGCGAGCGTCGCATGGGGGAAGTTTTTACTGTATTTAGCCACACGTTGCAGGCTGGGTTTGTTTTTATCAGCAACTAACAGCAAGGTGCGGATGACTTGCGGATGGTTAATTTGTACTAACAGACTGCCGCAATCTTCTTTATGGGCATACATTGCCAGGCGCGGAACGGCTGCCAGTCCTTGTTCGCGCAAAAGAGCGGCGCAGGCCGCATAGCCAAAGCGGTTTTCATGCGACATGTAGCTGGCTTCGCGATCGCTAAATATATCCTGGCTCCAGTAGCGTTCGAGTTTTCTCACCGCTTTGGGGTCAGTAGCAACAACTTTTAACCACTCCTTAGAATGAAAATGAGTTCGCGGGCATTCAAGGCTTACCAACTCATTGGCGATTTCTGGTTTTTCCGGGAGGATCAGCGCAATAAAAGGGCGGCGAACTTTGGTTATTCCTGGCAGTGCGGCAATGAGTTTGTCGGCGCAACGCTGCCAGCAGCTTTCCTCTGCCAGAGAGAGATGCTTACGCAGTCGGAGATCGAATTCGTTATAGGTTTCTGAGCGATAACCATAGCCATAGTCTTCGTTCTGATACTGCAATGTGACTACCAGAGGATCACTCTCATAACACCGTGCAATAAACTGGCGTGCAATCACCACCTCAGTCGCATATTCCAGCCCCTCTTGTTGGACGATTTCGTCGAGCAACTGTTGGCTGTCCTTTTGCGCGATACAGGCTAGCGCCGCCATTGTCAGGGCCGGGATTGAGGGTTTGTGTTCGCCGATCAAGTTGATGGCCTGCGTGATGGCGGACTGCCACTCCAGTGAAAAATTTTCATAATGCCAGACAATGTTTTTTTTCTTCCCAGCTTTTTGTAGCAATTCATCACCCAGTGTCTGGATGAGGTTTTCAGTGATAACAGGCACCGGTTCGCCCGGCCAATTGCGATGGCTGAGTGGTGTTTTGCCTTTTTTATATTTCAGTTCCACTTGGGCGTTATCCGCCAGCCACGGTAATTCCTTGTCCATGCTCTTTCCTCATTCAAACAGAGCTTCAATATCGTTAATCAACTCGCTGGCGGTGATGTCATCGAGCACGAAGAACTGTGCTTCCTGTGTTGAATTACTTCCCCAGCCATAGCTTTCTGCTTTGCCTTCCCATAGCCACAGCTTGCTTAAGAGTTGCTCGGCGCTAAGTTCGGCTGGCGACATGCCTACCGCAAAACCTTCATCGATTTCCATGATTAACGACCAGCGGCCCAGAGGTTTGATCATCCAGCCGATCCAGCCACCATCCTGCGGTTCACCACGCACCCAACCTTTATTCGCCAGTCCCATGACCCGACCGCTCGGGCATTTTCTGCCTGCCCAGCGGGTCAATTCGCTGGCATTGCGCTCGGTTTCTGTCAGGGCGTAACTGTTACGGTCGAGCTGGCGGAACGGCGGTAACAGTTCATAGTCGGCAAAAAGCTGCCCAAAGGCGGCGGCATCCGTCGGTGATATCTCCAGAACGTGAGGAATACCAATAGAGATATCGCCTTCCGGTAAGGTGAAGAGGTCATCGTCAGCGGTGCTGTAGCTGTTATCTTCCGCCACGCGGAAGCACGCCAGTAGCTGGTTTTCGGTGCTATAAACGCCCCAAATCAGACGGCGGGTTAAGTGGCGTACCAGTGGATGTTCAACCAGGAAGAGTTGAAAGTTTTCAGCCGACCAGCGGCGGCGCAGGCACATGGCGGATTCCAGCCTTGCCACCTGCTGGGCAGCAACGGTACGCGCATCTTTTTTCAGCAGTTTGTAGCGGTTAACAGCGTCGTCTGCCAGTGTTTCATCATCGCTTTTATTGGGTTTAGGTAAGTCTTTCAGGCGGCTGCCGGAAACATCACGCACAAACGGTTTTAAGGTTTCATCAAAGCTGACGGTGAACTGGCGTGGGCCAAAATCCAGCAGCAGCGAACCGTTATCATCCAGACCGAGATCAGGCGCTAAGCGATCTTCAAGCTCTGCGACCGTGAGTTCGCGGCTCTCGGCAATATCGGCAATTTTCTCTTTTGCCCGCTCCTGTAATGCTTTGAATTTCAGTTTCTGGGCGATGCCGTTAAGCTGCATCAGGGCGATATCGCTGCCGATAGCAGCGAGGATATCCAGCCCGACGGTGGCGCGTTTATGCTGGGATTCACCAGGCCAGGCGCGGATTAATGGCGTCAGTTTGCGGGCGGTGTCATCGTTGCCGAGAACACCTAACGCACTGAACGCCCAGCTCTCTTTCGACGGAGCTCCCGCAGTCAGCCAGGCGGTAAACAGATCCCAGGCAAATTCAGCCAGAGAGTCAGCGGTACAGGCGTCTTTCACCTGCAATAATCCCGGATACAGCGCCTCTTCCTGAGGGAAGCGGAGCATTTCACCGAGGTGGAGGAGGGCGCTATCTGGCAGTGATTGGGCGTTTGCTTTTAATACCGGGCGCGTCCAGAGCGATGGCTGATAAAAGGCCGGAAGAGTGGGGATTTTTGTCGGGTGATTATCTAAGGCATCGAGCGCAAGCAGAGCGTTCACCGCATCGGTTACTTCCGGCTGGTTATAACGCCGAGCGATTTCTTGCAGTAATGGCTGATGACCGTTTTCGATAAGCATACGCAAGGCAGCGCGGGCGTTATCCTGTGCTTCACCGGCTTTGCCGAAAGCTGCTGGCAGCAGGCCGGTCATGGCGTGTTCCGGGTATTTCAGCAGCCAGCTACGGGCGTCTTGTCGTAGGGTTTTGAGTTTGTTGAAGGCGCGGGCGACGGCAGGTGCCAGCTCACTCGCTGCGAAGTAATTCGTGATGGGCAAGGCTTCCTGTGGATAGCGTGCAAGTGAGTTTACTAACCCAGGTAACCCTTTGAGTCCAAAATGTAACATGGCGTATTCGGTATCGGTATGTGGAGATAGGGTAAGGGCATTCCATGCTTTTACTGCTTTCTCCAGCGGCAATGTTGTCAAAATCCCCAAATGCCAATAATGCCCGGTAGGTGAATGAAACACCTTAAATTCACTTATTAAGGTTGAATAATCTTCATTTAGCCATGCCTCAACTACCGCTTCGGGAGCTTTAATATATGTACCAGCGATCCGTCGTTGAAAACCCATTCTTGCCAACAGGTTGGCAGTACTTTCTTCATGGCTAACCGTGATGTGTTTTGAATACCAGATATATTTCGCCAAAAGTTGATTACTGATTTCTTCTGTCAGATAACAGATTGGCTCAATGCCTAATGGCGCTAACTCCAGCACCGGAATCGTCGCTTTTTTCTTTTTCGAAAGCCATGGTGGGGAGACTACTATGGCTGGCAGTAGATCGGCGCTGGCATGGTTTGAGGGCTGTGTCAGTTGTTGCAGGCATGATTTCAGCACTGCAACTGCGGGTGTCGAAAGCCAGGGAATGACCTGATCTGCCCGTGTCGGTTGCGAGATAAGCATCGTCATCAGCATAATGCGCCAACTATTCTCTTCTTTTTGCGCAAGAAGTTCCGCCAGTGCTGCCAGTGCTGCGTGTGGGAACGCAGCGCAGGCTTTCGTCATTCGATCGTGACAGCGTTTAGTATGCCCGGCTACACGTATAAGCAGTGTTAATGCGAACGGATGATTAATATGACGCAACACATCGGCGCAGTAGTCACTTGCGGCATAGGGAGCAAATCGGGGCAGGGCTGCAACACCTTGCTCCTGTAATACGGTGGCTGACCATATCGCACCACAATAGTAATCATCAAAAATGGCATATGGCTCGTGATATTTTTCTAATGAGGCAAGAATGTGCTCATCAGTCGCCACTATTTTTAGCCACTCAAGCGAGGGTGATTTTTTTTGCCCCAGTAGACGCTGGGCAATTTCATGTGCAATTTCTGGTTTTTCGGGTAATAACAAAGCAATTAATGGTTGCCGCCATTCTGGAATATGTGGAATTGCGGCAATAAGTTTTTGTGCACATTTTTGCCAGAGAAACTCTTCCGCCAGTGATAAATGTTTACGTAGGCGTAATTCAAATCTGGAATATTGCTCCAAGTAGTTAGGTGCAATGCCAGACGGCAGAATAATAATGACATTATTCGCATAATCCCATTCAATATCAATCTGTTGAAGGTGTATTATTACATCAGTAGCATATTCCAGACCGCCTTCCTGGACGATCTGATCCATAACATCCTCACGCACTTTATATCTTGTGCATTTCATTTCAAGTGCCGTGAGTACAGCCATTACTGGTGATGGTAACAGTGTTGTTTTCAGGCCGTCGATCTGACTGATCGCCTGGGCGACGGTGTTTTGCCATTCTAAAGAACAGGCGCTGAAGTCAAATGTGGCTGTTTTATTATCCCGTTGCGACACACTACAGGCTAAGCGACGTAATTGGGTCAATTTGTCTGCTTGCTGAACAGGAACTCCGGGAAAGCGGCGATGACTTAACGTGGTGTGTACAACTTCGGGCGGAAAAACGACAGCAATATCTTTCGCCAGCCACGGTAAAACAGCATCTGTATTTTTGTCAGCCGCACGGGTTTCTGCTACGAAAGAGGGTTGTTCCTGAATAATGGTGGATAAGTCCGCTACCTTGAGAGAGTCCGTTACCGTTTGGGAAGGTTGCAAAGAATTATCCTTCGCTTGCTCCACATACCCCTTCTTCACCTTCTCCGCAATCAGCTTCAGTTCCGCTTTTTCCGCCGCCGCAGCATCTGCAAAGCTTTTTACCTGGCTTTGCCCGTTAGTGCCGACTTTACCCCAGTTGATATGCAGCTCGTTGTCTTGCTGCTCCACCGCCCAGAATTTATGTGATTTTTCGTCCTGATAAATATAGGTTTTCATTGCTAAATCCTTTTAATCAAACAGTGATTCAATATCGTTAATCAGCTCGCTAGCGGTGATGTCGTCGAGCACGGAGAAAGTGGGGGAGGATTGTTTACCGTAGCGATCATAAGAGGCAGTGATTTTTACGCGTTCGACAGGCAGCAGGTCGCTATACCCCGTTTCGCCATAAATTAATGAAAAATGTTCTGTTTCAAGTTCGAGAGCGCCATAAGGGGTAGATTTGCGCATCGCATAGATGCTGCCGCTTTCTTCCAGACGTTGCCAGCCTCTGCGTTCCAGCCCGACAATGCGTCCGGCCTGGCAGAGACGTCCGTCCCAGCGTGACAATTCATGGACATTACGCTCGTTATCAGCAAGGTGGTAACTACCACGTTCGAGCTGTTGGAAAGGGGGAAGCAGTTCGTAATCAACGTAAATTTGCCTGAATGCAGCGGCGGATTCAGGGGGGATTTCCAGCACATGCGGAATACCGATGTTTCCTGCTGGCAGCGTGAATAGCTCATCCTGCGCATCGCTGTAAGTGCTGTCTTCTGCCACGCGAAAACAGGTGATAAGGGTGTTTTCATCGTTATAAACCCCCCATAACAGCCGTCGGGTTAAGTGACGTACCAGCGGATGCTCCACCAGGAACAGGCGGAACTGTTCTGCCGTCCAGCGTCTGCGCTGGCACATAGCCTGCTCCAGACGATCAATCTGCTGGCTGGCAATGGCGCGCACATCTTTCTTCAATTGTTTAAAGAGGTTAACGGCGTCAGTTGCCAGTGTTTTATCATCGCTCTGGTTTGGTTTGGGTAAATCTTTCAGGACCTTGCCGTTTGCATCGCGCACTACAGGTTTTAAGGTTTCGTCAAAACCAACGGTGAATTGACGTGGGCCGAAAGCAAGTGTCAGCGAGCCACTGCTATCAAGTCCTAAATCCGGCGCCAGGCGGTCTTCCAGTTCAGCCATAGTCAGCCCACGGTTTTCAGCAACTATGTTGATTTTCTCGCGGGCATGTTCCTGTAATACTTTGAATTTAATTTTTCGCGCGATGCCATTAAGCAGCATTAGCGCAACATCGCTGCCAATATCAGCTAATACATCCAGCCCGGACACCGCCCGTTTATGCTGGGATTCCCCAGGCCAGGCACGGATAAGCGGGGTTAATTTACGCGCGGTGTCGTCATTGCCTAAAATCCCAAGCGAAGTAAATGCCCAGTTTTCTTTTGCGGGTGCGCCAGCTTCTGTCCAGGCGGTATACAGATCCCAGCCAAAGTCAGCCAGTGATTCGTGGGTGAAGGTTTCTCTAATGATATCCAGCCCAGCGTAGGCGGTAATGTCGCGAGGAAAGCTCAGCATAGTGCCCAGGTGGTGCATAGCGTCATCTGGTAGAGGCAGGTTGTTACTTTTAAGCCGTGGTCTGCGCCATAAGGTGAACTGATAAAAGCCGGGCAGTGGGGCGATTTTAGCGGGATATTCTTCCAGTGGGTCGCTATCGAACAGTGTTGTCAGCGCAGCTAAAATATCAGGTTGGTTATACCCCTGGGCGATTTCCTCAATCTTTTCTCGCTGGTTTAATTTCACTAGCAGGAGGAGTGCCTGGCGGGCACAATCACGATCTTTTCCTTTTTTGCCCAGGGCCACAGGAAGTAGCCCGGCGGCGGCATGGCGCGGATAATCAGTTAGCCAGTTTCGCGCATCTTCATAAGACATTTTTTTCTGTAATTGTTGCGCCATTGGCAATGCCAGTTCACTGACACCGAGGAAAAAGGGGAAGAAGCACAGACGTCGTGGATCTCGTTGCAGGCAGGTCATAAATGCAGGTATGGCGGCGCTACCAAAAATTGCCAGAATATTTCCCTCACCAGAGTAGTTATCTTCTTTGACTATCTGGTTAAGAAAAGAAATGGCCTGTTGACCAGGCAGGTAACAGAGGGCAATGAGATTCCAGCTTTTGTATGCATTGTTATGGTATTGCACAAATTCAGCATTCAATGCTGGAAAATCGAAGCGTAGCAGGGCATCAACGGCACTTTGTGGCGCCGGAATTTTTTCGTATATTTTTTCTCCGCTCTCCCGCCATTTTTCAAAACCAAGATGCCACAGTATTTGTTGCTCCGGTGTAAGCGGTATTAAGTGTTTCTCCCAGCTTGCTTTTTTCATCGGCGCCAGGTCGGTAAACAATGTTTGTTTTGTCGCCTGCTGTTGGGCTATTTGCTGGAAGCGGGTGACAAGGTAAGTACGGGTCAGTTTTTTGGCAATCTCTGGAGTGATATCCGAAACAGAAGGAACTGGGAGCACAGGAAGATCAAACACCGGCGTATTTTTCTTTTTCTCTTTGGTCATCCAGGGAGGCGAAATAAACAGCTCTGGCAACATATCCGCAGTGGCATATTCACATTCTTCAGCGACTGACTGCGGACGACATTCAGATAAGATGCCAGCGGCTTTGGCATTAACCCAGGGAATGACGTCGCATACTAACTCTGGCGTGGCGGTAATCAGTTTGACAAGCGCTTTACGCCACTCTTTGTCTTCATGTATTGCCAGCAAAGTTGCATAAGCGGCAATAGCCGCAGCGGGATGTTTTTGACAGGCTTTGCTTAAGTATTCCAGGTGCTTTTTCTTGCCAATCACACCGAGGATCAGAATTTGAATCGCATCCGGGTGATTCGTTTTCCATAGCCATTTGACAAGATTTTCAGTCTCGCTGTTGCGCTCGAAAAGATAAGTGGGATTGTCAGAATGCTCTTCCGTAAACTCAAGAAGGATCTGGCTTACACCCCGAATTCCATTATTCGCCAGCAACATTGCCAGATAAGCGCGAAAATTACGAAAATCACGATACAACGGTGGGAAGTCGTATTTTTCCACTGTACTCAGAGCAGTATCATCGGTTACCACCAGTCTTAACCAGGTCATCGCCGGAACGTTTTGGTCTGCATAGCGTAGAGCCATAGCATTGGCAATATCCGGGCGTTCAGGGAGCAGTAACGCCGCAAAAGGTTGCCGTGCTGGAGATAGCGTCGGAATGGCGGCGAGTACTTTATCTACACAGCGTTGCCACTCATCTTCTGAAGCGAGTGAAAGATGATGACATAGACGTTGATGCCAACTAGGTAGCGATTCTGCTTCGTGATTAGGTGGAATGATGGTGGTTACTGCGCCTTTTACTGGTTTATATCTAAGTTGAATAGCGAGAAGGGCAATTTCAACGGCGCTTTCCAGACCACAGCGAATGACTAAGTCATCGACCAGTTCATCTGCAGAGTAAGAGTTCCAAAAACTCCAGAGCAATGCTGCATCAGATTGCGCACTCCCTGTCTGTTGATTACCCTGAACTCGCATTTGTAACTCAGCAAAAGCATGCTGCCAGTTTTCTGGATAAGAACGGTAATTGTTGTCGGGATCATATGCCCTGGTGTTATCTGCAATACGCTTCCATATCTCACCGTCTTTGCGCAGATAATTGATCTCTCTGGGGCGAGAGCGATGAGGGAAAGCAAATCGATTAATATCGTCAGTTACCGGAATGACTGCATCATCAGCCAGCCATGGGCGTTTGTTTTTACTCTCAAGGGAAGTTTCAACTTCAGGAGTGGCTTTGGTGATGGGGATATGCACGTTTGCTGAAGCATTTTCCACATAGCCTTTTTTCGTTTTCTCCGCGATAAGCTTCAGTTTCGCTTTTTCCGCTGCTGCAACATCAGCAAAACTTTTTACCTGGCTTTGCCCTTGGGTACCAACTTTTCCCCAACTGATATGCAACTCGTTTCCCTGTTGCTCCACCGCCCAGAATTTATGTGATTTTTCGTCCTGATAGATAAAACTCTTCATCCGCGTTCCCTGTATTTATATCCAGTTATAAGCGGATGCTAGCAGTTAATGAAAAAAATTAAGAGCGTTGAACAAACAAGAAAACAACTTTAGGAATTTATAAAGAAAAGGCGCTGTCGATGCAGCGCCTTGAAGGGGGATTATTTCACCTGATGGCCTGGTTTAGCGCCAGCATCCGGGCTTAACAGGAAGATATCTTTCCCGCCAGGACCAGCAGCCATTACCATGCCTTCGGAGATACCAAAGCGCATTTTACGCGGTGCCAGGTTGGCCACCATAATGGTGTGACGCCCGATCAGTGCCTGCGGATCCGGGTAAGCAGAACGAATGCCGGAGAAGACATTACGTTTTTCGCCGCCGAGATCCAGCGTCAGGCGTAGCAGTTTGTCAGAACCTTCAACAAACTCTGCGTTTTCAATCAGCGCCACGCGCAGGTCAACTTTGGCGAAGTCGTCAAAGGTGATGGTTTCCTGAATCGGATCATCTGCCAGCGGGCCAGTAACTGGTGCGGCAGTGGCTTTCACTTCTTCTTTAGAGGCTTCCACCAGAGCTTCAACCTGTTTCATATCGATGCGGTTATACAGCGCCTTGAACGGATTCACTTTGTGGCCCAGCAGCGGTTGCTGGATACCATCCCAGGTCAGTTCTGTATTGAGGAAGGCTTCTGCACGCTCGGTCAGTTTCGGCAGTACCGGCTTCAGGTAAGTCATCAGCACGCGGAACAGGTTGATGCCCATTGAGCAAATCGCCTGCAGGTCAGCATCGCGACCTTCCTGTTTTGCGACTACCCACGGAGCCTGCTCGTCGACATAGCGGTTAGCCAGGTCAGCCAGTGCCATGATTTCGCGCACTGCTTTACCAAATTCACGGCTTTCCCACGCTTCACCAATCACTTCAGCGGCATCGGTAAAGGTTTTGTACAGCTCAGGGTCAGCCAGCTCGCTTGCCAGCACACCGTCAAAACGCTTGTTGATAAAGCCCGCATTACGGGAGGCCAGGTTAACCACTTTATTAACGATATCGGCATTCACACGCTGGACGAAATCTTCCAGGTTGAGATCGATATCATCAATGCGCGAAGAGAGTTTCGCAGTGTAGTAGTAACGCAGGCTGTCGGCGTCAAAATGATTCAGCCAGGTGCTGGCTTTAATAAAGGTGCCGCGAGACTTGGACATTTTCGCGCCGTTCACCGTCACATAGCCGTGAACAAACAGGTTGGTCGGCTTGCGGAAGTTGCTACCTTCCAGCATGGCAGGCCAGAACAGGCTGTGGAAGTAAACAATATCTTTGCCGATGAAGTGGTACAGCTCAGCGGTGGAATCTTTCTTCCAGTATTCATCGAAGCTTACGCTATCGCCGCGCTTGTCGCACAGATTCTTGAATGAACCCATATAGCCAATCGGCGCGTCCAGCCAGACGTAGAAATATTTGCCCGGCGCGTTCGGAATTTCAAAACCGAAGTACGGCGCGTCGCGGGAGATATCCCACTGTTGCAGGCCGGATTCAAACCACTCCTGCATTTTATTTGCCACTTGCTCCTGCAACGCACCGCTGCGGGTCCATGCCTGCAACATTTCGCTGAAAGAAGGCAGATCAAAGAAGAAGTGTTCAGAATCACGCATTACCGGCGTAGCGCCAGAAACCACCGATTTCGGTTCGATCAATTCAGTCGGGCTATATGTTGCGCCGCAGACTTCACAGTTATCGCCGTATTGATCAGGTGCTTTACATTTCGGGCAGGTGCCTTTCACAAAACGGTCCGGCAGGAACATGCCTTTTTCCGGATCGTACAACTGAGAGATGGTGCGGTTTTTAATAAAACCGTTCTCTTTCAGGCGGCTGTATATAAGCTCTGACAGCTGACGGTTCTCTTCGCTGTGCGTAGAGTGGTAATTGTCGTAGCTAATGTTAAAGCCTGCGAAATCAGTCTGATGCTCCTGACTCATTTCGCCAATCATCTGCTCCGGTGTGATACCAAGCTGCTGGGCTTTCAGCATGATTGGCGTACCGTGGGCATCATCGGCGCAGATGAAGTTGACCTCGTGGCCGCGCATTCGCTGGTAACGGACCCAGACATCAGCCTGGATGTGCTCCAGCATATGGCCGAGGTGGATTGAGCCGTTGGCGTACGGCAGTGCGCACGTTACCAGAATTTTCTTCGCGACTTGAGTCATAGTAGGCATTACTTCTTTGTAGTGAAAAGGGCTTAGATAGTACCAAATGGGGCATGGTTACGTAAGTCCTGTGCAAGCATCTTATGATGCATTATTAGGTAAGTACTTAGCTGTTAACTTCAGGTAAACTAATAGCGATAAGTTATCTTTATAAATAAGGAGTCGGGATGAACGAACAATCCCAGGCCAAATCACCAGAAGCCCTGCGCGCAATGGTCGCCGGGACACTGGCCAATTTTCAGCACCCAACCCTCAAGCATAACCTCACTACGCTAAAAGCGTTGCACCATGTTGCCTGGATGGACGACACGTTGCATGTGGAACTGGTTATGCCGTTTGTCTGGCATAGTGCGTTCGAAGATTTAAAAGAGCAATGTAGCGCCGAATTGCTGCGTATCACTGGGGCGAAAGCTATCGACTGGAAACTGTCGCATAACATTGCCACTCTGAAACGCGTGAAGAATCAGCCGGGTATTAACGGCGTGAAGAACATCATTGCGGTCAGTTCCGGTAAAGGCGGCGTGGGTAAATCCTCCACGGCGGTAAACCTGGCGCTGGCACTGGCGGCGGAAGGGGCGAAAGTCGGCATTCTGGATGCCGATATCTACGGCCCGTCAATCCCCACCATGCTGGGGGCAGAAAATCAGCGTCCAACTTCGCCGGACGGTACCCATATGGCACCGATTATATCTCATGGCCTGGCAACCAATTCAATTGGTTATCTGGTCACTGACGACAATGCGATGGTGTGGCGTGGCCCGATGGCGAGCAAAGCGTTAATGCAGATGTTGCAAGAAACCTTATGGCCAGACCTCGACTATCTGGTGCTCGACATGCCGCCAGGAACTGGTGACATTCAGCTGACGCTGGCGCAGAACATTCCGGTGACCGGTGCAGTAGTGGTAACAACGCCGCAGGACATCGCGCTGATCGATGCGAAAAAAGGCATCGTGATGTTTGAAAAGGTCGAAGTTCCTGTGCTCGGTATTGTCGAGAACATGAGTGTGCATATTTGCAGTAACTGTGGTCACCATGAGCCGATTTTCGGCACTGGCGGCGCAGAGAAACTGGCAGAGAAATACCACACACAACTGCTGGGGCAGATGCCTTTACACATCTCCCTGCGTGAAGATCTTGATAAAGGCACGCCAACGGTTATCAGCCGTCCGGAGAGCGAATTTACCGCTATCTACCGCCAACTGGCAGACCGTGTTGCAGCCCAACTCTACTGGCAGGGTGAAGTCATCCCTGGCGAGATTGCCTTTCGCGCCGTATAACGCGTATTAACCTTTCTGGTTATTCTTCATTCACCGCATCAATGTTAAATTGATGCGGTGAATTTTTTTGCAGCTTTAATAACCCCTTTTTTAATGCTGCGAATATTCAGTGGATCTTAGTCCGAAACTGTACAAAGGCGATTGATTGTGCAAGCACTGTCTCTTTATCATCCCTCGTGGCTGTGTAGCGGATGTACAGCTATAGTTTGTTATGCACTCAATCTACCCGGCATAACCTTTACTACAGGGATAACGTTCAATGAATAAGTATTGGTTGTCAGGATTTTTTTTTCTTGCTTATGGACTAGCATCACCCGCGTTCTCTTCTGATACTGCAACATTAACCATCAATGGCAGGATTAGTTCCCCTACATGCAGTATGGATGTTGTTAATAATCATCTTCAGCAACGTTGTGGGCGGTTGGTACAACGAGTTGAAACCAACTATCGCGCTTCTTCTACTGCAAAAGGCGTTACGACAGAAGTGGTTGCTGTGGGTAATAATGACAAACGCAAAATCGTGTTAAATCGTTACGATTAATTTGGCAACACCGTTTTAAGCATATTCAGAAAGCCAAAATCATTCTCGTGAATGATTTTGGCTTTTTTATTTATTTAATAAATGTTATTTACGATAATTTACGGTAATTAATCAGTTTCAAAAATGTTTGTTATAGCGAATTATTTGTTGTGATTATATTGCATTAGTTAATTTGTTTTAAATCAACAAAACAATATGTTTACATTGCGGCAACCTTTTGGGTGTGAGAAATTTGTTTCCAAGAGATACAGACTCTTAACAAAACAAAATAAACCTATTAAGGAATGCATCATGAAAAATTCAATTATTGCTGCCGCTGTCTTATCTTCTGTATTTATGAGTGCTGGTATTTTCGCTGCTGAAGTAGATACCGGAACTTTAACCATTAAAGGTAATATTGCTGAATCTCCATGTACATTTGTCGCTGGTGGTGATTCAGTCAGTATTAATATGCCAACCGTACCAACCACTGTATTTGATGGTAAAGCAAAATATTCAACTTATGATAACGCGGTTGGTGTAACCAGCAGTATGCTCAAAATTACTTGTCCGAAGACTATTGATGGCGTAAAACTTTCATTGATCACCAACGAGAAAATTCTTGGTAATGATAAGGCGATATCCAGTAGTAATGACACAGTTGGATACTATCTCTATTTGGGTGATAGCAGTGAAGTACTGGATATTTCCGCACCGTTTAATATTGAAAGTTATAAAACTGCTGATGGGCAATATGCCATACCGTTTAAGGCAAAATATCTGAAGTTGACTGACAGTAGTGTTGCATCTGGTACTGTGAACTCTTCATTGGTTATGCGTGTTGCCCAGGATTAAACATTTAAAATAATTATCTTATTTTTTCAGCAACTTAAAATGGCCGCCATGTTCATGGCGGTCAGCATAAATATAAGAGGCATTAAGATGAAAGGATTATTATCTTTACTCATCTCTTCTATGATATTTCCTGCGCATGCCGGAATGGTTATTTTCGGGACACGTATCATTTACCCGGCAGAGCAGAAAGAAGTCATGGTACAACTGATGAATCAGGGAAACCGCTCTTCGCTGGTGCAGACGTGGATTGATGATGGTGACACGTCTCTGCCGCCAGAAAAGATTCAGGTTCCTTTCATGTTAACGCCACCAGTAGTGAAAGTAGCGGCCAATTCTGGGCAACAAATAAAAATTAAAATCATGCCTAATAAATTACCCGTTAATAAGGAGAGTATTTTCTATCTAAACGTTCTGGATATTCCACCGAATAGCCCAGAAGATGAAGGAAAGAATGCGTTAAAATTTGCTATGCAAAACAGAATCAAGTTGTTTTACCGACCTGCAGGTGTTGCCCCAGTAAATAAAACGACCTTTAAAAAATTGCGGGTGAGTCGTAGCGGTAATAACGTAGTCATAAAAAATGACTCGCCAAATTGGGTAACGATTTCTGACGTTAAGGCTAATAATGTCAAGGTGAATTATGAAACTATCATGATTGCACCACTAGAAAGTCAGAATGTCAGTATGAAAAATAATAATACGGATGGCTGGCAACTGACCATTATCGATGATCACGGCAACTATATTAGTGACAAAATTTAATTGCAGGAGCTTCCTATGTTGAGAATGACCCCGCTTGCATCAGCAATAGTCGCGTTATTGCTCGGCATTGAAGCACATGCAACAGAAGAAACCTTTGACACCCATTTTATGATGGGAGGAATGAAAGGTGAGCAAGTAACAAATTTGCGTCTTGATGATAATCAGCCTTTACCCGGCCAGTACGACATTGATATTTATGTCAATAAGCAATGGCGTGGAAAATATGAGATTATCGTAAAAGATAACCCAGATGAAACTTGCCTGACGCGTGAAATTGTAAAGCGGTTAGGTATAAATAGCGATAATTTGGCACGCGACAAACAATGTTTAACATTTGGGCAACTTGTACAGGGTGGAAGCTACGCCTGGGATATTGGAATTTTTCGTTTGGATCTTGCTGTCCCACAGGCCTGGGTCGAAGAACTGGAAAATGGTTACGTTCCGCCAGAAAACTGGGAACGGGGAATTAATGCGTTTTATACGTCTTATTATGTAAGTCAGTATTACAGTGACTATAAAGCCTCGGGTAATAATAAGAGTACCTATGTGCGTTTTAACAGTGGGCTAAATTTGCTGGGATGGCAGCTGCATTCTGATGCCAGTTTTAGCAAAACGGATAATAATCCAGGGGAGTGGAAAAGCAACACACTGTATCTGGAGCGTGGATTTTCTCAAATTCTCGGTACGCTGCGTATTGGTGATATGTACACGTCAGCCGATATATTTGATTCCGTTCGCTTCAGCGGGGTCCGGTTATTTCGTGATATGCAGATGTTGCCAAACTCGAAGCAAAATTTTACCCCACGGGTACAGGGGATTGCCCAGAGTAACGCGTTGGTAACTATTGAACAGAACGGTTTTGTCGTTTATCAGAAAGAGGTTCCACCTGGCCCATTTTCGATTAGTGATTTGCAGTTGGCGGGTGGAGGTGCGGATCTTGATGTGAGTGTTAAGGAAGCCGATGGATCAGTTACTACATATCTGGTGCCTTATGCGGCAGTACCTAATATGCTGCAGCCTGGCGTATCAAAATATGATTTTGCAGCAGGCCGTAGTCATATTGAAGGTGCGAGCAAGCAAAGTGATTTTGTCCAGGCAGGTTATCAGTATGGTTTTAATAACTTATTGACGCTGTATGGCGGCACGATGGTTGCTAATAATTACTACGCGTTTACCCTCGGAACAGGTTGGAACACGCGCATTGGCGCAATTTCAGTCGATGCAACTAAATCGCACAGTAAGCAAGACAATGGTGATGTGTTTGACGGGCAAAGTTATCAAATTGCTTATAACAAATTTTTGAGCCAAACATCGACACGTTTTGGTCTGGCGGCCTGGCGTTATTCGTCGCGTGATTACCGCACGTTTAACGATTATGTGTGGGCAAATAATAAAGATAATTATCGTCGTGATAAAAACGATGTCTATGACATTGCCGATTATTACCAGAATGATTTTGGTCGCAAAAATAGCTTTTCCGCCAATATGAGTCAGTCATTGCCAGAAGGCTGGGGATCTGTGTCATTAAGTACTTTATGGCGTGATTACTGGGGGCGCAGTGGCAGTAGTAAAGATTATCAACTGAGTTATTCCAATAACTGGCGGCGGATAAGCTATACCCTCGCGGCAAGCCAGGCGTATGACGAGGATCATCATGAAGAGAAACGTTTTAATATTTTTATATCAATTCCCTTTGATTGGGGTGATGACGTTACGACGCCTCGTCGGCAAATATATATGTCTAACTCAACGACGTTTGATGATCAGGGTTTTGCCTCAAATAATACGGGATTATCAGGAACAGTAGGGAGTCGGGATCAGTTCAATTATGGTGTCAACCTGAGTCATCAACATCAGGGAAATGAAACGACAGCTGGAGCGAATTTAACCTGGAACGCGCCGGTGGCAACAGTGAATGGCAGTTATAGTCAGTCGAGTACTTATCGACAGGCTGGAGCCAGTGTTTCAGGGGGCATCGTCGCCTGGTCGGGTGGCGTTAATCTGGCGAACCGTCTTTCCGAAACGTTTGCTGTGATGAATGCGCCAGGAATTAAAGATGCTTATGTCAATGGGCAAAAATATCGCACAACAAACCGTAATGGAGTGGTGGTATACGACGGAATGACACCTTATCGGGAAAATCACCTGATGCTGGATGTGTCGCAAAGCGATAGCGAAGTAGAATTGCGCGGTAACCGGAAAATTGCCGCACCTTATCGCGGCGCGGTTGTACTGGTTGATTTTGATACCGATCAGCGCAAGCCCTGGTTTATAAAAGCGTCAAGAGCGGATGGGCAACCATTAACGTTTGGTTATGAAGTCAATGATATCCATGGTCATAATATTGGCGTTGTCGGCCAGGGAAGCCAGTTATTTATTCGCACCAATGAAGTACCGCCAGCGGTTAATGTGGCAATTGATAAGCAACAAGGGCTTTCATGCACAATCACCTTCGATAAAGAGATTGATGAAAGTAGGAATTATATTTGCCAGTAATAGTCAGGTGGTTATGAATATTCGTATAATGTTATTTATAGTAATGATGATGGTTATGCCTGTGAGTTATGCTGCATGTTATGGCGTGTTGTCAGCACAGCATAATTTGGTTGTTCAGGGGGATTTTGCGCTAACTCAAAATCAAACAGCAACTCATACATATACTTTTAATGATACTTCTTGCGTCAGTACTAATACAATAGCGCAGATAGACCCCTCGGATATTGTGATTGGACTCTATAATGACACCATCAAACTTAAGTTGCATTTTGAATGGGAGAAAAAAGGTAGCATCACGCTTTCAAATAACCAAACTAGTTTTACGAGTGGATATAATGTCACTGTGACATCGGCAGCGAGCGATGCCATAGTGAATTTGTCTGGTGGGGGAAGTGGATCTCTCATGATTAACAGTGTCGCGACATTAAGCAGTGCTTCATCATCTACTCGTTTGGCTGCTTTTTTACAATTTGCAGGTTGTTTTCTAGGCGGCACCTCATGGGATACCTGTGTGCAAAACTATAAAAATGCATTATCAAAAAATGCAGGTGTCTATTCCTTTAATCTGGCATTGTCATATAACCCGATAACAACGACCTGCAAACCTGATGATTTATTAATTACTTTAGATAGTATTCCAATTTTACAATTACCAACCACAGGTAACAAAGCAACAATAAATAGCAAAAAAGGGGATATTATTCTGCGCTGTAAGAATTTATTAGGTCAGCAGAATCAAACATCACGGAGAATGCAGGTGTATTTATCAAGTTCTGATTTGTTAGCCGGCAGTAACACGATCCTGAAAGGTGCAGAAGATAATGGAGTCGGATTTATGCTTGAAAGCAATGGTTCGCCAGTCACATTTTTAAATATCACTGATAACAGCAAAGGGTACACAAATTTAAAAGAAATTGCGGCGAAGTCAAAAATTACAGATACAACGGTCTCAATTCCAGTAACTGCCAGTTACTATGTTTATGATAAAAATAAAGTAAAACCTGGCGCACTACAGGCAACCGCATTAATCAACGTGAAATACGACTAATAACAAGTAAGACGAGCAAGTGGCTAATAATAAAAAATAATAAGGTGTCTGCATTTCCCCCTCTCTCCGAGGGGGCTTTTTTTAGCGATGGTAAAAAATCTCACCGTCGTAGGCTTTAATGATTTTTCCGTCGGTATCATTGATCAGCACATATGCACCGCCCATATAGGTCCAGTGGGTTCCGGCGTCAGGTGCGGGCAGGTTACGCAACTGCCACTGCTTAATGTTGTACTCATCGGTACGGTACATTTCTGGTACGGTGTCACCTGGTTTGAAATGCTTGAAGTCAGCAATGAAACTGCTTAACTCATACTTCGAAATTCCCGAGGCATTGGTCGAACCCGCGGTGGCTGGTGCGGCCCATGCTGCGCTGGTTACCAGCAAAAGCGCACCCAGCAACATCTTATTTTTTATGGTCATATACTCTCCACTTTGGGGATCAGTAAAATCAGTCGCATATCTTTCCTGCCATACAATATAACCGACAAGCGATATTTTGTTAGTGATCCCATGATTTCGTAAAAAGTGTAAATGAAAGGATGCAGCAAAAGCATCCTCATTGAGCGAGAAGTGAGCGGAATAAGCTGATTTAAGAATCATCCTGGGCTAAAGGGATAACGAAGCCCAGGTGATTGTTTTATCTCATAATACCCATAAAGCCATGCACTCCCATATACAACCCGACTAAACCAATTAACAGACTGGAAAAATAGGGGGCGCGTTTAGCGAGAGTGTTAAATCCACTCCAGCGTTTTGCAACCTGCTGAACGCTGATTGCTGCGCCAACGCCTACGGTGACCAGCGTTAATGCCAGGCCTATGCTGAAACTGACGACCAGAGTTGCACCCAATGTGAGGGCTTTCAACTGAATACAAATCAACAACACTGTTATTGCCGCAGGGCAGGGGATAAGCCCGCCGGTTAAGCCAAACAGCAAAATTTGCCAGTTGGTGACCTCTCTACCATCAAAGCGTCGTTTAATGTCACTGGCATGGGCCAGCGCATGAGCATCCTGATACTCGTCGCTCTGGTCATGTTCGTGATGATGATCATGCTCGTGGTTGTGGTCGTGATGATGGCCATGATGGTGGTGCTCATGCATATTCTCCAGCCAGTTTTGTTCACCTCGCCAGGTGCGCCAGAACATCCAGAACGCGGTGCCAATAATGATCACCGCGGAAATCAACTGAAGCCACGGCTCCGCTGACTGTGCAGTAAAGCGTTTGCTGATCACCATCCCACCAAAAGCAATCAACCAGACTACTGCCGTATGCGAAATGGTTGCCGCCAGTCCAAGCATCACCGCCTGTTTAATGGTGCCTTTAATGGCGATGATAAACGCCGCCATCATCGTTTTTGAGTGTCCTGGCTCCAGACCATGTAGTGCACCAAGTAAGATGGCGCTGGGGATGAAAAACCAGGCGTTTCCTTGCTGAAGAAGAGTTGTAAATTCGGTCATGATAATAATTCTTAGTATTAAGTCGGCGGCCTGATTCTACTCCCCCCCAGTACCTGATACTACCCCCCAGTAGATTAATAGTGCTATGATTTTCCATGATCTTGTTAACCAGGTGTTGCCATGTCTCATACCATCCGTGATAAACAGAAACTGAAAGCGCGTGCCAGTAAGATTCAGGGACAGGTTGTTGCGCTCAAGAAAATGCTCGACGAGCCGCACGAATGTGCTGCTGTTCTACAACAGATTGCCGCTATCCGTGGTGCGGTAAACGGCTTGATGCGAGAAGTGATTAAAGGTCATTTGACGGAACACATTGTTCATCAGGGCGATGAATTAAAGCGTGAAGAAGATCTGGATGTCGTTCTGAAGGTGCTGGATTCTTATATCAAATAATTTATTAACGCGATTGTAAAACTGCGGTTTTTCCTCGTTTACAACGCGTGCGCTGGACATTACCATCCTCCTCTGCGATTTATCATCGCAACCAAACGACTCGGGGTGCCCTTCTGCGTGAAGGCTGAGAAATACCCGTATCACCTGATCTGGATAATGCCAGCGTAGGGAAGTCACAGACCATCAGGTCATTGCTTCTTCACGTTATGGCAGGAGCAAACTATGCAAGTCGACCTGCTGAGTTCCGCGCAATCTGCGCACGCGTTACACCTCTTTCACCAACACTCTCCCCTTGTGCACTGCATGACCAATGATGTGGTGCAAACCTTTACTGCCAATACCTTACTGGCGCTCGGTGCATCGCCAGCGATGGTTATCGAAGCCGAAGAGGCCAGTCAGTTTGCGGCCATCGCCAGTGCCTTGTTGATTAACGTTGGCACACTGACGCAGCCACGTGCGCAGGCGATGCGGGCTGCCGTTGAGCAGGCAACACGATCACAAACGCCCTGGACGCTTGATCCGGTTGCGGTTGGTGCGCTCGATTATCGCCGCCGTTTTTGTCTGGAACTCCTGTCTCTTAAACCAAACGCCATACGCGGTAATGCTTCGGAAATCATGGCATTAGCTGGCATTGCTAATGGTGGACGTGGTGTGGATACCACTGACGCCGCAGCTAACGCGATCCCCGCTGCACAAATACTGGCACGGGAAACTGGCGCAGTCGTCGTGGTCACTGGCGAGGTAGATTATGTTACCGATGGTCGTCGCACCGTTGGCATTCACGGTGGCGATCCGTTAATGACCAAAGTGGTGGGAACTGGCTGTGCATTATCGGCAGTCGTCGCCGCCAGTAGTGCATTACCGGGTGATACGCTGGAAAATATCGCATCTGCCTGTCACTGGATGAAACAAGCGGGAGAACGCGCAGTCGCCAGAAGCGAGGGGCCGGGTAGTTTTGTTCCACATTTCCTTGACGCGCTCTGGCAGCTGACGCAGGAGGTGCAGGCATGAAACGGATTAACGCTCTGACGATTGCCGGTACTGATCCGAGTGGTGGTGCGGGGATTCAGGCCGATCTTAAAACCTTCTCGGCACTTGGCGCTTATGGTTGCTCAGTTATTACTGCACTGGTGGCGCAAAACACCCGTGGCGTACAGTCGGTGTATCGCATTGAGCCTGATTTTGTCGCCGCCCAGCTCGATTCGGTGTTCAGCGATGTGCGAATCGACACCACTAAAATCGGTATGTTGGCGGAAACCGATATTGTTGAAGCGGTGGCAGAACGGTTGCAACGTTATCAGATCCAAAACGTGGTGCTGGATACCGTTATGCTGGCAAAAAGTGGCGATCCGCTGCTTTCACCTTCGGCGGTTGCCACGCTGCGTGGTCGATTATTGCCACAGGTTTCATTAATAACGCCAAACTTGCCCGAAGCTGCCGCCTTGCTCGACGCGCCACACGCGCGTAACGAACAGGAAATGCTGGAACAGGGACGTGAATTATTGGCGATGGGCTGTGGCGCAGTGCTGATGAAAGGTGGCCATCTGGATGATGAGCAAAGCCCGGACTGGCTGTTTACTCGTGAGGGAGAACAACGATTTACTGCACCGCGCATTATGACCAAAAACACCCACGGCACCGGTTGTACGCTCTCTGCGGCGCTGGCTGCACTACGCCCGCGCCATACAAACTGGGCTGACACCGTACAGGAGGCAAAAAGCTGGCTTTCTGCGGCGTTAACGCAGGCAGACACGCTGGAAGTTGGCCACGGGATTGGTCCGGTTCACCACTTTCACGCCTGGTGGTGAGCACCGTAGTATAGCTGCTTTGGCATTTTTCAGCTTTTTCGCGCTGAAATTCAGGGATGAAACCAATGCAGCTAAGAATCGGCAGTCGAAAAAAATTCACCGCTTTGATATGCGCTCTGGGGCTAATTTCCATCGTTGCGATTCATCCCCGTCAGACGGTGAATTTTTTCTATTCGACAGCAATTCAGATTAAAGACTACATCCACTTTTATGGTTATCGCCCGGTCAAATCTTTTGCTATTCGTATCCCTGCCAATTACACCATTCATGGTATTGATGTTTCACGCTGGCAGGAGCGGATCGACTGGCAGCGTGTAGCAAAAATGCGCGACAACGGTATCCGCTTACAGTTTGCTTTTATTAAGGCTACGGAAGGCGAAAAGCTGGTTGACCCGTATTTTTCGCGCAACTGGCAAAGAAGCCGTGAA
This sequence comes from Escherichia sp. E3659, assembly GCF_005781135.1. NCBI lineage: Bacteria > Pseudomonadati > Pseudomonadota > Gammaproteobacteria > Enterobacterales > Enterobacteriaceae > Escherichia > Escherichia sp. E3659. The sequence goes on from NZ_VATQ01000008.1 coordinate 284,301, forward strand.
AATGGCCTGCTGCGTGGGGCGTATCACTATTTTTCTCCGTCGGTAACCGCTTCAGTTCAGGCCAGATTATTTCTGCAAACGGTGGATTTTGCCCACGGCGATTTCCCTGCCGTGCTGGACGTAGAAGAGCGAGGAAAATTATCGGCAAAAGAATTACGCAAGCGGGTAAGTCAGTGGCTAAAAATGGTCGAAAAAAGCACGGGAAAAAAGCCGATTATTTACTCCGGAGCCGTGTTTTATCACACGAATCTGGCGGGGTATTTCAATGAGTATCCGTGGTGGGTGGCGCACTATTATCAACGTCGTCCGGACAATGACGGAATGGCCTGGCGCTTCTGGCAGCATTCCGACCGTGGACAGGTAGATGGCATTAATGGTCCGGTGGATTTTAATGTGTTTAATGGCAAGGCGGAGGAATTGCAGGCTTTCGTTGATGGCATTAAAGAAACGCCTTAAATAACCAGCAGTGATATACTTCCTCCAGACTCCCCGGCAGGAAAAAGACCAATGGAACAAGCGCATACCCAGCTTATCGCTCAACTGAATGAGCGTATTTTAGCGGTGGACAACACGCCGCTTTATATTAAGTTTGCCGAAACGGTAAAAAATGCCGTGCGCAGCGGGGTGCTGGAACATGGCAATATTTTACCCGGCGAGCGTGATTTAAGTCAGTTAACCGGCGTTTCGCGTATTACGGTGCGCAAGGCGATGCAGGCGCTGGAAGAAGAGGGCGTGGTGACGCGTTCGCGTGGCTACGGCACGCAGATCAACAACATCTTTGAATACTCGTTGAAAGAAGCGCGAGGATTTTCTCAACAGGTGGTGTTGCGCGGGAAAAAGCCCGATACGCTGTGGGTTAACAAGCGAGTGGTTAAATGCCCTGAAGAGGTGGCGCAGCAACTGGCGGTCGAAGCGGGCAGTGATGTCTTTTTGCTTAAGCGTATTCGCTATGTCGATGAAGACGCGGTATCCATTGAGGAATCGTGGGTTCCGGCGCATTTAATTCATGATGTTGATGCCATCGGTATTTCTCTCTATGACTACTTTCGCAGTCAGCATATTTTTCCAAAGCGTACCCGTTCCCGTGTTAGCGCCCGAATGCCGGATGCTGAGTTTCAGTCACATATTCAGTTAGATAGCAAAATACCGGTGCTGGTGATCAAGCAAGTGGCGCTTGACCAACAGCAACGGCCTATTGAGTACAGCATCAGCCACTGTCGTAGCGATCTATACGTTTTTGTGTGTGAGGAGTAGTTCCTCGCGCGTCGGCGCGCAATCACCGCCGCGATTCCCGACAACCCACGACGCCACTGCATTGCCCAGTAATACGGCATCCGCCAGTGGCAGACCAGAGGCTAGCCCGGCAAGTACGCCACCTGCGTGGCTATCACCTGCGCCAATGGTGTCTACAACTTGCGTTGGAAATGCGGGAGCGCAGCCTGACGTGTTGTCGCTGAAATACCAGGCACCTTCTTTATCGAGACGAACGATCAACGACGCGGCAAATTTCTCCTGCCATTGCTTGCCAAGCGTTGTTATCTCTGCGGATAAAGCAAAACGTTCGGCGGCAATCTCAGCCTCTTGACGATTGAGTGACACGAAAGGTCGACAGGCCATGATCCGCGCCAGTAATGCATCCGGGATATCGCCAATACGTGGGCCAAAATCGATAAACGGCGTCACGTCTTGCAGCTCTTCCAGCCATTCCACTAACAATTCGCCGCAGGGCGAGGCCAGTTGATAACCGGAAAAATAGAGCAGGCTGCCAGGCGCAACGGGTAATCGCGCCAGCCATTCGCGATTCCACTGATTTTCCACACCACTGAACGACATAAACGTGCGTTCGCCATCCGGCTCAACCAGCGCCAGACACCAGCCGTTATCGCCTTCAGCGTTATCGATCAGGCTGATTAACCCCTCTTTCGCCATCCGGTTGCGAATAATCTCCGCCCACACGCCCTGACCGAGCGGCAGGGCATTACCCGCTTCGATGCCGAGGCGCTTTAACGCCACGGCAATATTCAGTGCGCAGCCGCCAACGTTAACGCTCTGCTGTTTCAGTTCGATATCGCACCCACGCCAGGGGAGGGCATAAGCGTCGGCGATCACGTCAATGACCGCCGCGCCGACGACCATCACCGGCTGACGCGTGGTTAATTCAGGCAGCAGCGTGTGTAATCGAGCGCCGCTCATACCGCCTCCCGTTGTTGACGATATTTCGCCAGCGCTGTGGCATAGCGGTTGAAATCAAGCTGATTTACCGCATCCAGTTCCGCCTTTAACGCAGGATCGATAGCGTTAACGCCATGCAACGCGCCGCAAATTGCCGTCGCCATGGCGCCGATGGTGTCTGTGTCGCCGCCAAGATTGGCGCACAGGACGGCGCAACGGTTCGGATCGGTTTGTGCCAGCTCAACCAGCGCAATGGCGCACGGCACGGACTCAATGGTGCTGGTGCCTGCGCCAACGACCTGGTAAAGCTGTTCGCTGGCGGATTCGGTGCCGTCTGCATTGCGCACAATTTTCAGGGCAATCTCCAGCCGCGCCGCCAGTGAGGCGCTGAACGTGGTGATGCGTTTTTGCTGTGCATGTCGCGCAATTGAAGGCAGGGAATCAACAATCGCTGACCAGCTTTCTCCGTCAATGGCACGAGAAATCGCCCATGCGATGACTACCGCACCTGCAACCGCCAGATCGGATTTATGGGTCGGGCTGGACGCCAGCGCCACATCATCAATAAAAGAATCAACATCGCGCGCCGGAAGCAAACAACCTAATGGCGAGACGCGCATCGCCGCACCGTTAGTCACGCCGTTGTTTTCCAGTTCAGCAACGGGTTTACCGTCGCGAATGGCGTTAAGCGCAATCTTCGAGGTTGGGCCTAGCACGTTTTTGTTGAAGGCGTCGAAACGCAGCGCCCAGTCGAGAATATTACGCCCAATCAGATCCGGATCGATCTTGCCTTCACGTTCCAGCAACGCATCCGCCAGACACAGCGCCATTGAGGTATCGTCGGTGAATTCGGCGCGGTTAAAATAACAGGCCGCGTTATTCTCCTTTGGTCCAGGCAGAAAACGGTCAATCCAGCCAAAGTGTGCTTTAACGCGGCTGCGTGGCCAAAGCTCGGAGGGCATCCCCATCGCATCCCCTAACGCCTGCCCATAAAGAGCACCGAGAATACGTTCTGTTTTCATTTAACTTCCCCTTGTGTCAACGCAATATCGCGATCATCGACCTTGATAGCCGTAATTTCGCTGTCGGATTCGCGGAAAAAAATCATGAACAGCACGGCGATAATGGCAATCATCACCGCGCCAAAAGTCCACATCCCGGCCCAGTTGAAGGTCAGCCCGTTTACCGGTTCCTGATAAGCAAACATCTTCTCCATCATCACTCCGCCAAGACGATAACCGAGCAAACTGCCGAAGCCCTGGCAGCAGAGCGTGATCAGCCCCTGCGCGGCGGTACGCATATGCACGGGGGCTTTTTTATCGACATAGATGTAAGCGGTAACGTAGTAAAAATCGTAACTTACGCCGTGCAGCAAAATGCCGAGGAACAGTAACGCGTAGGTAAAATATTCATCCGCACTACCGTAAATAAAGAAGCCATAACGGATCGCAGCGGTGACCAGACCAAGCAATAATACCTTTTTGATACCAAAGCGTTTGGTGAAAAACGGCAATGCCAGCATAAAGAAAATTTCAGAGAACTGGCCGAGCGTCATCCAGCCAGTGGCGTTTTTCATGCCGACTTCGGTCAGATAACCGTTGGCAAAGATGTAATAGAACGCCAGTGGCATCGCAAACAGGAATGAACAGAAGAAAAAGACGAGGAAATTTTTATCGCGCAGCAGGATAAGCGCATCCAGGCCGAGCATGACTTTAATGTCCATTTTGCCGGTGCTTTTTGGCGGCGTGTCTGGCAGGAATAAGGCAAACGCACCGAGCAATGCGGAGCTTCCTGCGGTAATTAACAGCGGAATATTGGTCGGTGAGATATCGTCATATCCCAGCATCTGAGGCAGGAATCCGCAGACCAGGCCAGAGGCAATCCAGCCTATAGTCCCCAGTACGCGAATGCGCGGAAAATCACGCTCCACATCCGGCACGTTGGCAAACGCGATGCTGTTAGTCAGCGCAATGGTCGGCATATAGGTCAGTGAGTAGGCCAGCAGTAACGGGAAGAACCCGGCAAAGGTGGTCTGTTGCGCGGCGAAATACATCAGCACCGCACCGGCGAACATCAATACAGCCAGTACTTTCTGCGCCGAGAAAAAGCGGTCAGTGATGGAGCCAACCAGAATAGGTGACAGGATCGCCGCAATGGCGGTACATGCATAGGACCAGCCAATTTCTCCGGCACTAAAACCGCTTTTACTTAACCACAACCACAATGGCACAAACCACGCGCCCCAGATAAACCATTCAACAAACATCATGAACGACAGCTTTGCTGTTGTTTTCATCTTTTAATTCCTTCATGACAGGTAATGTAAGGTACGCGCTGACAATACCATTTAATAATACCTTTTAAATACCTTTGCGGTGAAAGCTTGACCGCTGTAACACTTTTTCTGATGAATCGTGCCAACAGAAAACGCTGAAAAAACATCCAAAAGATGGAAAAACCAGCCCGTAACGACCAGGATTATGATTGCCCGCAAAAGGTGGGCCAGGACAATCCATAGCCGATATCCAATCGGAATTTACGGGAGCATAGTAATGACAGATATTGCGCAGTTGCTTGGCAAAGACGCCGACAACCTTTTACAGCACCGTTGTATGACTATTCCTTCTGACCAGCTTTATCTCCCCGGACATGATTACGTAGACCGCGTGATGATTGACAATAATCGTCCGCCAGCGGTGTTACGTAATATGCAGACGCTCTACAACACCGGGCGTCTGGCTGGCACAGGATATCTTTCTATTCTGCCGGTTGACCAGGGCGTTGAGCACTCTGCCGGAGCTTCATTTGCCGCTAACCCGCTCTACTTTGACCCGAAGAACATTGTAGAACTGGCGATCGAAGCGGGCTGCAACTGTGTGGCGTCAACTTACGGTGTGCTGGCATCGGTATCGCGGCGTTACGCCCACCGCATTCCATTCCTCGTCAAACTTAATCACAACGAGACGCTAAGTTACCCGAACACCTACGATCAAACGCTGTATGCCAGCGTGGAGCAGGCGTTCAACATGGGCGCGGTGGCGGTTGGCGCGACTATCTATTTTGGCTCGGAAGAGTCACGTCGCCAGATTGAAGAAATTTCTGCGGCCTTTGAACGTGCGCACGAGCTGGGCATGGTGACAGTGCTGTGGGCCTATTTGCGTAACTCCGCCTTTAAGAAAGATGGCGTTGATTACCATGTTTCCGCCGACCTGACCGGCCAGGCGAACCATCTGGCGGCGACCATCGGTGCAGATATCGTCAAACAAAAAATGGCGGAAAATAACGGCGGCTATAAAGCGATTAATTACGGTTACACCGACGATCGCGTGTACAGCAAGCTGACCAGCGAAAATCCGATTGATCTGGTGCGTTATCAGTTAGCTAACTGCTATATGGGGCGCGCAGGGCTGATTAACTCCGGCGGTGCTGCAGGCGGTGAAACCGACCTTAGTGATGCAGTGCGTACTGCGGTCATCAATAAACGCGCTGGCGGAATGGGGCTGATTCTCGGACGTAAAGCGTTCAAGAAATCGATGGCTGACGGCGTGAAACTGATTAACGCCGTGCAGGACGTTTATCTCGATAGCAAAATTACTATCGCCTGATACGCTTCATACGAACAGCACTGCCCCGTAGGCCGGATAAGGCGTTTACGCCGCATCCGGCATAAAAACACGCGCACTTTGTTACGGCTTCCCCCCCGGGAGGCCGTTTTTTTTGCCTTCATTCCTGTATTGGTTTTCATATTGTCGTTTTTGTGATCGTTATCTCGACATTTAAAAACAAATAATTTCATTATATTTTGAAATCGAAAACAAACGACAGGATATGAAAATGTATGTGGTATCGACAAAGCAGATGCTGAACAACGCGCAGCGCGGCGGTTATGCGGTTCCGGCATTCAATATTCACAATCTCGAAACGATGCAAGTGGTGGTGGAAACCGCTGCCAACCTGCATGCGCCGGTCATCATCGCCGGAACGCCCGGCACATTTACTCATGCCGGTACAGAAAATCTGATGGCGCTGGTTAGCGCGATGGCGAAGCAATATCACCATCCACTGGCAATTCATCTCGACCATCACACGAAATTTGACGATATCGCTCAGAAGGTTCGTTCTGGCGTGCGCTCAGTCATGATTGACGCCTCGCATTTGCCTTATGCGCAAAATATTTCACGGGTCAAAGAGGTGGTGGATTTTTGCCATCGCTTTGATGTCAGCGTCGAAGCGGAGCTGGGGCAACTTGGCGGCCAGGAAGATGATGTGCAAGTCAATGAAGCTGATGCGTTGTACACCAACCCCGTTCAGGCACGGGAATTTGCCGAGGCAACCGGCATTGATTCCCTGGCGGTCGCCATCGGCACGGCTCACGGTATGTACGCCAGCGCACCGGCGCTTGATTTTTCTCGACTGGAGAATATTCGCCAGTGGGTGAACTTACCGCTGGTGCTGCATGGCGCGTCAGGATTATCGACTAAGGATATTCAGCAAACCATCAAACTGGGGATATGCAAAATCAACGTTGCAACGGAGCTGAAAAATGCCTTCTCGCAGGCGTTAAAAAATTACCTGACCGAGCACCCGGAAGCGACCGATCCCCGGGATTATTTGCAGTCGGCTAAATCCGCAATGCGCGATGTGGTGAGCAAAGTGATTGCCGATTGTGGCTGCGAGGGCAGGGCATAACGCACCTGCCATTTAACAAGGAAAAAACATGAAAACGTTAATTGCCCGGCATAAAGCTGGTGAACATATCGGCATATGTTCAGTCTGTTCTGCACATCCGTTGGTTATCGAAGCGGCGCTGGCATTTGATCGCAACAGCACGCGCAAAGTGCTGATTGAAGCAACGTCAAACCAGGTCAATCAATTTGGCGGTTATACCGGAATGACACCGGCGGACTTTCGCGAATTTGTTTTTACGATTGCCGATAAAGTCGGATTTGCACGTGAGCGTATTATTCTCGGCGGCGACCATCTGGGGCCGAACTGCTGGCAGCAGGAAACGTCAGATGTGGCGATGGAAAAATCCATTGAGCTGGTAAAAGCATATGTTCGTGCGGGATTCAGTAAAATTCACCTTGATGCGTCAATGTCCTGCGCGGGGGATCCCATACCGTTAGCCCCAGAAACGGTTGCGGAACGAGCCGCTGTGCTTTGCTTTGCTGCGGAAAGTGTGGCGACAGATTGCCAGCGTGAGCAACTGAGCTATGTCATTGGCACCGAAGTTCCGGTTCCGGGCGGTGAGGCCAGCGCCATTCAGTCAGTACACATCACCCAGGTTGAAGATGCCGCCAATACTTTACGTACGCATCAAAAGGCCTTTATTGCCCGTGGGCTGGCAGAGGCGTTAACACGCGTGATTGCCATTGTGGTGCAGCCAGGCGTGGAATTTGATCACAGCAATATTATCCATTATCAGCCGCAAGAAGCGCAGGCGCTGGCTGAATGGATAATCAACACCAAAATGGTTTATGAAGCACATTCTACCGATTACCAGACCCGGACGGCTTATCGGGAATTAGTGCGCGATCACTTTGCAATATTGAAAGTCGGCCCGGCATTAACCTTTGCTTTACGCGAGGCGATATTTGCGCTGGCGCAAATTGAAAAGGAACTTATTGCCCCCGAAAATCGCAGCGGTTGCCTGGCGGTAATTGAAGAAGTGATGTTCGACGAACCGCAGTACTGGAAGAAATATTATCGCCCGGGTTTTAACGATTCATTATTGGATATTCGTTATAGTCTTTCGGATCGTATTCGTTATTACTGGCCGCATAACCGGATTAAAAATAGCGTCGAAACGATGATGGCGAATCTGGAAGGCGTGGACATCCCACTGGGCATGATTAGTCAGTATCTTCCCAAACAATTTGAACGCATTCAGTCCGGGGAATTATCAGCAATACCGCATCAGCTGATTATGGATAAAATTTATGATGTCTTGCGCGCCTATCGCTACGGCTGTGCGGAATAAGGACGGTATATGACAAAGCTCTTTGTTCGTAGCGGAATTTCTTTTGTCGATCGTAGCGAAGTTTTAACCCATATCGGGAATGAGATGCTCGCGAAAGGTGTGGTTCATGATACCTGGCCACAGGCATTAATTGCCAGAGAAGCAGAATTCCCTACCGGAATAATGCTTGAGCAGCACGCCATTGCAATACCGCATTGTGAGGCGATCCATGCTAAGTCGTCAGCCATTTATCTGTTAAGGCCAACAAATAAAGTTCATTTTCAGCAAGCGGATGATGATAACGACGTGGCAGTATCGTTGGTTATTGCGTTAATTGTGGAAAATCCGCAGCAGCAATTGAAACTTTTACGCTGTTTATTTGGCAAGTTACAACAGCCCGATATTGTCGAGACACTAATTACTCTTTCTGAAACCCAGTTAAAGGAATACTTCACAAAGTATGTTTTAGATTCAGACGAATAAATCCCTCTGTAACAATAAAAAGGACTATTTATGAAACGCAAGATTATTGTCGCTTGCGGAGGCGCGGTTGCGACCTCTACGATGGCGGCGGAAGAAATTAAAGAGTTGTGTCAGAATCATAATATTCCTGTTGAATTAATCCAGTGTCGGGTTAATGAAATAGAAACTTATATGGATGGCGTGCATTTGATATGCACCACTGCCAAAGTGGATCGTAGTTTTGGCGATATTCCGTTAGTTCACGGCATGCCTTTTATTTCTGGTGTCGGTATCGAAGCATTACAAAATAAAATTCTGACTATCTTACAGGGGTGACCTATGTTTTCAGAAGTCATGCGTTATATTCTCGACCTCGGCCCTACGGTCATGCTGCCGATTGTCATCATTATTTTTTCTAAAATATTAGGCATGAAGGCAGGCGATTGCTTTAAAGCGGGTCTGCATATCGGGATTGGCTTTGTGGGCATCGGCCTGGTGATTGGCTTAATGCTGGATTCCATTGGCCCAGCGGCGAAAGCGATGGCGGAAAATTTTGACTTAAATCTGCATGTGGTCGATGTCGGCTGGCCGGGCTCTTCACCAATGACCTGGGCGTCGCAAATCGCGCTGGTGGCGATTCCGATTGCGATTCTGGTTAACGTGGCAATGCTACTGACCCGTATGACGCGGGTGGTGAATGTTGATATCTGGAATATCTGGCATATGACCTTCACCGGCGCGTTGCTGCATCTGGCCACCGGTTCATGGATGATTGGGATGGCGGGTGTGGTAATTCACGCGGCGTTTGTTTATAAGCTCGGCGACTGGTTTGCCCGCGATACCCGTGATTTCTTTGAGCTGGAAGGCATTGCTATTCCACACGGTACGTCGGCGTATCTGGGACCCATCGCGGTACTGGTGGATGCCATTATCGAGAAAATCCCTGGCGTTAACCGAATTAAATTTAGCGCCGACGATATTCAGCGCAAATTTGGTCCTTTTGGCGAACCTGTCACCGTGGGTTTTGTGATGGGGCTGATTATCGGCATCCTCGCGGGTTACGATGTCAAAGGTGTATTGCAACTGGCGGTAAAAACGGCGGCAGTCATGCTGCTGATGCCAAGGGTGATTAAACCCATCATGGATGGCTTAACACCTATTGCGAAGCAGGCTCGCAGCCGTTTGCAGGCGAAGTTCGGCGGTCAGGAGTTCCTGATTGGCCTTGATCCGGCATTGCTGCTGGGGCATACGGCGGTAGTATCGGCAAGCCTGATTTTTATCCCGCTCACCATTTTAATTGCTGTTTGTGTCCCAGGTAATCAGGTGCTGCCGTTTGGCGATCTTGCAACTATTGGCTTCTTTGTGGCGATGGCAGTCGCGGTGCATCGTGGAAACCTGTTCCGCACCTTAATCTCGGGTGTCATCATTATGAGCATCACCCTTTGGATTGCGACGCAAACTATTGGTCTGCACACTCAACTGGCTGCCAATGCGGGCGCATTAAAAGCCGGAGGTATGGTGGCTTCGATGGATCAGGGCGGTTCTCCCATTACCTGGTTATTGATTCAGGTTTTCTCCCCGCAAAATATTCCTGGTTTCATTATTATCGGCGCCATTTATCTCACCGGTATTTTCATGACCTGGCGTAGAGCGCGCGGCTTTACCAAACAAGAGAAAGCCGCTATCGCAGAATAATTTTTACCTGAGGGGGAGAATATCCCCCTTAACAACTCAGGAGTTTTTATGAAATCAGTGGTGAATGATACTGATGGTATCGTGCGCGTTGTAGAAAAACTTATTCCTGAAATTAATCATCAGGATGAGGTGCGGGTAAAAATTGCCAGCTCGGGGGTATGTGGTTCCGATTTACCCAGAATTTTTAAAAATGGTGCACATTATTATCCAATAACGTTAGGCCATGAATTTAGTGGCTATATTGATGCGGTGGGAACCGGTGTTGATGATTTACAACCTGGCGATGCAGTTGCCTGTGTGCCGTTATTACCCTGTTTTAATTGCCCGGAGTGTCTGAAAGGGTTTTATTCCCAGTGTGCGAAATATGATTTTATTGGTTCGCGACGTGATGGCGGATTTTCCGAATATATTGTCGTTAAGCGAAAAAATGTTTTTCCACTACCCGCGGATATGCCTATTGAGGATGGTGCTTTTATTGAACCGATTACCGTTGGCCTGCATGCTTTCCATTTAGCGCAAGGTTGTGAGAATAAAAACGTTATTATTATTGGTGCCGGAACCATTGGCCTGCTGGCAATTCAGTGCGCTGTCGCGCTGGGGGCAAAGAGTGTGACGGCTATCGACATTAGCCCAGAAAAACTGGCACTGGCAAAATCCTTCGGCGCTATGCAAACATTTAACAGTAGCGAAATGAGCGCGGCGCAAATGCAGAGCGTTTTACGCGAACTGCGCTTCAACCAGCTTATCCTCGAGACAGCAGGCGTACCGCAAACCGTCGAACTGGGGGTAGAAATCGCCGGGCCTCACGCACAACTGGCACTGGTGGGAACGTTACATCAGGATCTGCATTTAACATCAGCGACATTTGGCAAAATATTGCGTAAAGAGCTGACGGTTATCGGCAGTTGGATGAACTACTCCAGCCCGTGGCCTGGGCAGGAGTGGGAAACGGCGAGCCGGTTGCTGACAGAACGTAAGTTAAGCCTGGAGCCATTAATCGCTCACCGTGGAAGCTTTGAAAGCTTCGCCCAGGCAGTGCGTGACATTGCTCGCAATACCATGCCGGGTAAAGTGTTACTCATTCCCTGAAACCGCGGGCCAGCGTGATGCTGGCCCGGTATTGTGCAAAACAGATCATTCACCAATGGTCCCCCTTCGTTTACACTAGTCACAATTGAATATGGGTAAATGACGATGAATTCATTCGAGCGAAGGAATAAGATCATCCAATTAGTGAATGAACAGGGAACCGTGCTTGTTCAGGATCTGGCGGGAATATTTGCTGCATCGGAAGCGACAATTCGAGCCGATTTGCGCTTTCTCGAACAAAAAGGCGTGGTCACGCGCTTTCATGGCGGTGCGGCAAAAATAATGTCCGGTAATAGTGAAACCGAGGCGCAGGAAGTCGGGTTTAAAGAGCGATTTCAGTTAGCCAGCGCACCGAAAAACAGAATTGCGCAGGCGGCAGTAAAAATGATCCACGAAGGCATGACGGTTATCCTCGACAGCGGAAGTACGACAATGCTTATCGCTGAAGGGTTAATGACTGCTAAAAATATCACGGTGATCACCAATAGCCTTCCTGCTGCATTTGCCCTTTCTGAAAATAAAGACATCACTTTGGTGGTTTGTGGTGGTACGGTGCGCCATAAAACGCGATCTATGCATGGTTCTATTGCTGAACGTTCCCTGCAGGATATTAATGCCGATTTAATGTTTGTGGGTGCTGATGGGATTGATGCGGTTAATGGTATTACGACCTTTAATGAAGGTTATTCCGTTAGTGGTGCTATGGTGACAGCGGCGAATAAAGTTATCGCAGTTCTCGACTCAACAAAATTTAACCGTCGTGGATTTAATCAGGTACTGCCAATCGAAAAAATCGATATTATTATTACCGATGATGCCGTATCAGAGGTCGATAAACTGGCATTGCAGAAGACACGGGTGAAATTAATTACGGTGTAGTATTGTTCTGTAGGCCGGATAAGGTGTTTACACCGCATCCGGCATAACTGATTTTCCCTAATTCAAGAGAGAATAATTTGATTAACGCAATAACGGACAATCCGGTGGTAATCGACAACGCAGCGCCGCCGGAAGTATTTCAATATGAAAGTTTTGTCCACTCAACGGTTCGCCATCAAGATTAAAAGTGATTTCGTGTGGTGCTTGTATATCGAACCACGCCGAAGCGCCTTCGATAATATTCGGGTTATCTTCGTCAGATTTTAATGTGGATACGAGGGCCGGAAGAATTTCATCTCCGGTGAAAATACGCAACTGCAACAAGCCATCATTAATCAGCGCATTTGGGCACAACTGCTGACCGCCACCGGCCTGACGTCCGTTGCCAATGCCAATAACCAGGGCATCTCCTTGCCAGTGAAAATTTTCACCACGGATCTCACAACGATCTGGTTGTAACGTGTCCATGCGCATTAAGCCGTGAATGATGTAAGAGACGCCCCCTAGTGCGGATTTTAATTTTTCCGGTGTTTCGGTGGTGATGCGCGTACCAAACCCGCCCGTTGCCATATTGATAAAACAGGTGTGCCTGTTAACCTGCGCCATATCAATTGCAATAGCGTTACCGGCAATCGCCAGTTTCAACGCCTTATCCAGCGCCTCAGGGATCCCCACGCTGGTGGCAAAATCATTCGCTGTACCTAGCGGCAAAATCCCCAAAGCAGGAATGTCATCGCCTTCACACTGAATCAACGCCGTGGAGACTTCATTAATGGTGCCATCACCACCGCCTGCTATCACCGTCGCGACGCCAAGTTGGCACGCTTCAGTCACAAAACGCGCGGCATCACCTTTCTCCCAGGTGACCCGTACATGGATCGTTATTCCTTCCTCACGCAACAGCATAATCGCCTCGCGCAATGTTTCATTGTCAGCACTTTTGCCGTTAAGAATCAGCAAACTGGCGGGAAAATCGGCCATCGTCGTATGCCTTTATTATTGATCTTTAGAAAGTGTAGAGCAGAAAAGAGAAGGTGGAGTCAGAACAGGATGAAAGTCGTGGTGCAAAAAAATAAGCCTGCGTAAGGGAGATTACACAGGCTAAGGAGGTGGTTCCTGGTACAGCTAGCATTTTATGGGTTATGTTTTTCAGCGAAACGGATGATAACCTTAATAAATGCAGCTGTATGTGATCGGTTTCTAAGAATTTTCTATCTGGGAAAAATACTTGAAATTAATCACTTGCCGTGCGGGTTACGCGTGGTTTCCCCAGAGAAATTACGCATCAGCAGCGCGTAGTTCAGTTCGAGATCCTGCGGGACCGGGATCCACACAGTATAACCATCGCCCGGCGCAACCGGCATCGCTTCGCCTTTGGCGTTTTCCATATGCTCAAGGGTAAAGTTGATATTGCCCTGTGGAGTCATCAGCTCAAGGCTGTCGCCAACGGAGAATTTGTTTTTAACCGCTACCGCCGCGAGGTCGCCTTTACGCTCACCGGTAAACTCACCAACAAACTGCTGGCGGTCAGAAACGGAATAACCGTATTCGTAGTTCTGGTAATCATCATGCGTATGGCGACGCAGGAAACCTTCGGTATAGCCGCGATGCGCCAGACCTTCCAGCGTCTCCAGCAGGCTGGTGTCGAACGGTTTGCCCGCAGCGGCATCATCGATAGCTTTACGATAAACCTGCGCGGTGCGTGCACAATAGTAGAAAGATTTGGTGCGGCCTTCGATTTTCAGCGAATGCACGCCCATTTTGGTCAGGCGTTCAACGTGGGCGATAGCGCGCAGATCTTTCGAGTTCATGATGTAAGTGCCGTGTTCGTCTTCAAACGCGGTCATATACTCGCCCGGACGCTGGGCCTCTTCGATCATAAACACTTTGTCGGTTGGCGCGCCGATACCCAGCGTCGGTTCAACGTTTTGCACCGGAATCGGCTCGTATTTGTGTACGATGTTGCCGACGTCATCTTCTTTACCTTCCTGGACGTTGTACTCCCAGCGGCAGGCGTTGGTGCAGGTGCCCTGGTTCGGGTCGCGTTTGTTGATATAACCAGAGAGCAGGCAGCGACCGGAGTAGGCCATGCACAGTGCGCCGTGAACGAAGATTTCGAGCTCCATATCCGGCACCTGATTGCGGATCTCTTCAATCTCTTCCAGTGATAGTTCACGGGAGAGGATCACGCGGGTCAGGCCCATTTGCTGCCAGAATTTTACCGTCGCCCAGTTTACGGCGTTAGCCTGCACGGAAAGGTGGATCGGCATTTCAGGGAAGTGCTCACGCACCAGCATAATCAACCCAGGATCGGACATAATCAGCGCATCCGGCCCCATTTCCACTACCGGTTTCAGGTCACGGATAAAGGTTTTCAGCTTAGCGTTGTGCGGCGCAATGTTGACCACGACATAAAACTTTTTCCCCAGCGCATGGGCTTCATTGATACCGAGCTGAAGATTTTCGTGGTTGAATTCGTTGTTGCGCACACGCAGGGAGTAACGCGGCTGGCCCGCATAAACAGCATCTGCGCCATAAGCGAAAGCGTAACGCATATTTTTCAGCGTTCCCGCCGGGGAAAGGAGTTCCGGTTTAAACATAATTCTCTCGTTCTGATGACAGGTCAGATCCGCTTCACCTGATGAAGCGGTTAGGGGAGTGTCCCCACTTTAAGGGCGGGCATTGTAGCGCAATCGGTGGGGTTGGCTCCAGTGCAAATGTCTGGTCGTCTCCTGGTTTTGGTAAGGATGCGAATAACGATAATTTCTTCGGCACTTGCAGGAAATAAATAACGTGGCGTTCAAAAAGAGGAACAAAAATTCTTTCACCTAATATGAAACTTATCCTCCCATTATTTTAATGGCGCGGATTGATCCTTAGCATCAATAAGTCAGTGTTTATTAGAAATAAAGCCGGGCGCGTCATCCGCACCCGGCACAATGATTAAGTCTTATCTTTCACCGTCTGGCTTACGCCATTGGTTTTTACAGAGGCAATTCCGACTTCGCGTGATTGAGCGGTAGCATACATCTGGCTGGAGCCAATTATCTGATGATTGGCCGCTTTCAGATTGAAATAAAACTTGCTGTTGCTCGCCGTCTTTTTCTCATAGCGTTCATCCTGCGGACTGTTGCTTTGTACCGAGGCGATGCCCTTTTCCGCAGAGGCTTTTGAGGCATACAATTCGCTTGTGAGAATGGTTTCTCCGTTCCCCGCTTTTAACACAAAACGGAACTGATTATCACTGCTCTTATTAAGTTCAAACCAACCAGCCATATTGACTCCTTGCTTGAAATTGCGTATCGAAAACAGTATGTAACGATTTAAGTATGGGTGATATTCAGGTGGTTGCCAATCAGGGGAATACCCTCTAATGCATGGGGGAGATTACTGATAAATATGCTGAAATCTGAATACGAGCACGGCTTTATCCCTCTCTTTTTCAGAGAGGGTAATAATACTCAGTGGGCGACGGAACGGTTCGCGTTGTAGTTTGAGACTGTCATTAAAAGGAACAGGTTAAACAATACGGCAGGCGTCAGCTTCCCAACGGTAACCGACACCATAAACGGCACGGATAAATGACTGCTCGGCGTCGAGAGATTCCAGCTTGCGACGCAGGTTTTTAATGTGGCTGTCGATAGTTCGGTCGGTTACCACGCGGTAGTCGTCGTAAAGATGATTGAGCAATTGCTCGCGGGAGAATACTTTACCCGGTTCATGGGAGAGCGTTTTCAGCAGACGAAATTCCGCAGGCGTCAGGTCAAGCAATTTGCCACGCCATGAAGCCTGAAAACGACCTTCGTCGATAATCAACGGACTTTCGGCATCCTGTTGCTGCAACTCACGCTGCGGTTTGCAGCGGCGCAAAATGGTTTTGACGCGCGCGACTACTTCACGCGGGCTGTACGGCTTGCAGATGTAGTCATCTGCGCCAATCTCCAGCCCCAGCAGGCGATCGATCTCTTCGATTTTCGCCGTCACCATCACAATTGGGACATCGGAAAAACGACGAATTTCCCGGCATAGCGTCAGACCATCGGTGCCAGGCAACATCAGATCCAACAGGATCAGATCCGGCGGCGTCTGGCGCACGTACGGCAGTACCTGATCGCCGTGGCTGATAAGTATTGGCGCGTAGCTCGCGGCACGCAGATAATCAATGAGCAACTGCCCCAGCTTGGGTTCATCTTCCACGATTAAAATGCGTGGCGTGTTTTCGTCGATGGGTAACTCGGTCATGCTTCTCCCTGTAAATCTCGTTCCAGCGGTAACTCTACTGTAATGCTTAGCCCGCCAAAAGGCGAATGGGCGGCAAGAATGCGGCCATTATGCGCTTCAACGATGTTAACGCAAATCGCCAGCCCCAGCCCGGAACCGCCGCTGGCACGGTTGCGGGAACCTTCGGTGCGATAAAAACGCTCAAACAGTTTTTGCAGCTGATCATCACTGACGCCCGGCGCGCTGTCGGCAAAGGTCAGGCGCACCGTTTTATCGTGCTGCTCGGCAGAGATTTTCAGGCTGCCGCCGCTGTCGGTGTAGCGCAGGCTGTTTTCCAGTAAGTTATTGAATAACTGCATTAAACGGTCGCGATCGCCAAATACGGTAATGCTGTCTGGCAGGGAAAATTGCAGTTTCAGGCCACGGCTGGCGAATCGTTCGCGAAATGCGCCGCCCGCCACTTCCAGCAGTGGGATCAAATCTACCGGTGCTTTTTGATAGGCGAGAGCGCCTTCATCAGACATCGACAACTGATGGAGATCGTCAACCAGTTTGGTCAGTGTGCCGACCTCCGCCTGTAAAGATGCCACCGTCTCCGGCGTGAATTTACGCACGCCATCCTGAATGGCTTCCAGTTCACCGCGCAGCACCGCTAATGGCGTACGCAGTTCGTGAGAAATATCGGCCATAAAATCGCGGCGCATTTGCTGGTTTTTCTCCAGCGTGCTGGCGAGCTGGTTGAAGTCTTGTGCCAGTTTCCCCAGTTCATCTTCGCTGGTGGGCGTCACGCGAGTGGTGAAATCGCCCGCCGCCAGTTTGTGCGTGCCGTCAACTAACCGTTTTACCGGTGCCAGCAAACCGCGTGCCAGTGGAAATGTCGCCAGCGCCGCTAATAAAGTAGATAACGCCACAATCAGCCAGCTGGTTTGCCGCTGTTGCTTATCAAAATTGATATCGGTATTGCGCGTCAGGCGTTCAACGGGGGAAGCGATCACCGCGCCGACTTCCACACCATTGACCAGAATGGGCCGCCGTGTGCCGTCCGGTGGAATGGGGGCGCGTGGGCCAACCAGCACTTTGTTATTTTGATCGACCACCCAGAACTGGGTACGCCAGCCGTGTGGTGGCATACCGGGGCCGGGCTTATCGTCGTTGCTATCGTGTTCAAGCGAACGCAGGATCTGAAATACGAAGCGATCGTTATTACGCAGAAAGCGCCAGTTACCGTGCTGGGCGTATTGCTCGCCAAGCGCGTCGCCAAGCATTTGCAGCCGTTGCTCATTACCATGCTTGATGTAATCAATAAAACCACGCTCAAAACTAATACGTACCGCCCAGTGCATTGTGATCAGCAAGACGATGCAGGTGGCGAAGATCGCCAGAAACAGTTTGCCGGTAATACCGGGCCGCCAGAACTTCATTCAGTGCTCCTTTTGCGCCGCGAAATAGCTACATTTTGATGCGTATCGTTCGGCACTCTGGCAAAGATGAACGCCGGAAGGGCGATAAGAAACGCCATACTAAGCCAGGTGTACATAAAGACAGTTTGTGTGGTGCCGCTGTCGACGCTGACATGCTGTGAACCAAAAAGTCCCAGCAACAGCCCGGCGATGGTGACGCCGATACTCATCGACAATTGCATAATCATCGACAGCAGACTGTTGCCGCTGCTCGCCAGATTGTCCGGGAGATCTTTCAGCGTCAGGGTGTTCATGGAGGAGAAACGCGTCGAGTTGACCATTCCTTGTAAAAACAGAACGAACGGCAAAACGTAGTACCAGCCCAGCAGCGCGGTGGTCATAAACAACAGGGTGACCAGCGACAGACCCAGCGTGGTCGCCACTAGTACCCGACGATAACCAAAGCGATTCACCACCTGTACCACAATTCGCTTCATTCCCATGCTGCCAAGCACCATCGGGATCATCATCAGTCCGGCATGAAAAGGCGAGAAACCAAGGCCAATTTGCAGGAAAACCGGCGTCATAAAGGGCAACATGCCGCTACCGATACGTCCGGCAAAGCTCCCCGCCAGGCCCAGCGAAAAGGTACGAGTGCGGAACAGTTTCAGACTGAAAAGAGCGCGGTGGTTATTTCTGGCGTGTAGCAGATAAAGCACCAGTGCCACCACACCAACTGCGACCAGGCCAGTAATCGCCAGCGGCGATAAACCTGTACCTTTACTGCCGTCCAGCGCCAGCGTTAATACCGCCATGCCAACCGCCAGCAACAGAAAGCCGGAGAGATCAAAGCGCCGCGTCTGCATGGTGTAGTTCGGCATTAACATCAGTGTGGCGATCGCACCGATAATTCCCACTGGAATGTTGATCAAAAAGATCCAGTGCCACGACGCGTACTCCACCAGCAGGCCGCCGAGCGCCGGACCGAGCAGTGGGCCGACCTGACCGGGCAGAGTAACAAAGGTCATCGCCGCCATATATTGCTCGCGCGGTACGATTTTCATCACCGTCAACCTGCCGACCGGCACCATCATCGCACCGCCAACGCCCTGTAACGCGCGTGCCAGCAATAGTTCGTTCAGCGTGCCGGAAAGCGCGCAAAACAGTGAACCGAGAGTAAACAGCACGATGGCGGTAAAGAAAATATTGCGCACGCCGACTTTGTCCGCCAGCCAGCCGCTGGCAGGCAGCATCACCGCCACGGTCAGCACATAAGAGACAATGACCATGTGCATATGTAGCGGACTTTCCCCGAGGCTTTGCGCCATTGAGGGAAGGGCGGTGTTAACGATGGTGGTGTCCAGCGACTGCATAAAGAAGCCGAAAGCCACAATCCACAATTGCCAGCGGGTGCTGTCGGGAAGATCTGTCATTTACTCGGTTACCGTTTGTTTAGGTTTACGCGAAAAACGCAGCCGCAGACGGTCGAAAAAGAGATATACCACAGGCGTGGTATACAGCGTCAGGAGCTGACTCATTACCAGACCGCCGACAATGGTGATCCCCAGGGGTTGCCGCAGCTCCGAGCCGTCACCGCCCGACAATACCAGCGGCAGCGCACCAAACAGCGCTGCCAGGGTGGTCATCATAATCGGGCGAAAACGCAGCAGACAGGCCTGGAAAATAGCTTCCTGCGGCGTCAGGTTACCGTGCCGTTGGGCTTCAAGCGCAAAATCGACCATCATAATGGCGTTTTTCTTCACGATGCCGATTAATAGCATGATCCCTATCAGGGCGATTAGGCTGAACGGGGCATTGAACAGCTCCAGCGCCAGCAGCGCTCCAACGCCCGCCGAGGGCAGGGTGGAGAGAATCGTCAGCGGATGTACGTAACTCTCGTAAAGGATACCCAGCACGATATACACCGTGGCGATGGCGGCGATAATCAGGATCACCTGTGAGTTCATCGTCTCCTGGAACACCTGCGCCGTTCCGGCAAAACTGCCGCGCACCGTCGAAGGCACACCAAGCTGGGTCATTGCGCGATCGATCGCCGCACTGGCGTCCGAGAGCGATTTCCCGGTCGGCAGGTTGAACGAGATGGTCGACGCTGCCGATAATCCCTGATGATTCACCGACAGCGGAGCGTTCGCGGGTTGCCATTTAGCGAAATACGACAGCGGGATCGCTTTGCCTTCGTTATTGATAACGAACATTTTTTCCAGCGCGCTGATGTCCTGGGTATAGCGCGGATCCACTTCCATCACCACTTTGTATTGGTTCATCGGCTGGTAAATGGTCGAGATTTGCCGCTGACCGAAGGCGTTATTTAACAGACTGTTGGCAGCCTGAACGTCGATTCCCAGCCGCGCCATGGTGTCGCGGTCGTAAACCAGATTCATTTCCGCGCCGTTATCCTGCTGATCGGAGTTCACGTCCGCCAGTTCCGGCAACGTCGCCAGTTTTTTGCGGATTTTCGGCTCCCATTCGCGCAGTGCCGCCAGGTCGTCGGATAACAACGTGTACTGGTAGCTGGCGTTCGACTGACGCCCACCAACGCGAATATCCTGTACCGCCATCAGGAACAGATTCGCCCCCGGTTCTTTCGCCAGCTTCACCCGCAGACGGTCGATAATTTGCTGCGCCGTTTCGCTGCGTTTATCGCGTGGCTTGAGAGTGATAAACATCATCCCGCTGTTCACCCGCGAACCGCCGGTAAATCCGGTGACATTATCCACTGCCGGATCGTCACGGATAATTTTCATGAAATCCTGCAACTTACCGCGCATTGCCTGAAACGAAATACTCTGATCCGCCTGTATCCCACCCATCAGCACGCCGGTGTCCTGCTCCGGGAAGAAGGTTTTCGGGATCGAGATATACAGCCAGATATTCAGCGCAATGGTGCCAAGCAGCACCACGCCCACCAGACGGGTATGATTGAGCACCCATTTCAGCGACTTGCCGTAGCCTTGTTGCAGAGCTACCAACATGCGACCAAAACCACGCAGTCGCTTTTGCTCGCGCGGCTTGCTGGCTTTTAGCATCCAGCCGCACATCATCGGCGTTAGCGTCAGGGAAACCAGTAACGAAATACCAATGGCGACAGAAAGCGTCACGGCAAACTCGCGTAACAGGCGACCCGGCAATCCGCCCATCAACAGCAGCGGCAGGAACACCGCCACCAGTGACAGACTCATCGACAGCACCGTAAAACCGACTTCGCGAGTGCCTTGTAGCGCGGCCTGTAGCGGTTTCATCCCTGCTTCCAGATGGCGGGCAATGTTTTCCAGCACCACGATGGCGTCATCCACCACGAAACCAGTAGCAATAGTGAGCGCCATTAACGACAGGTTATTGAGACTGAAACCGCACAGGTACATCGCCGCAAACGTACCAATCAGCGAAACCGGCACGGCAACGGCGGGAATAATAGTGGCGCGACCCGAGCGCAGGAATAAAAACACCACCAGAATCACCAGCGCCACCGAGATAATCAGCGTTTGCTCGACTTCTTCCAGTGAGGCGCGAATGGTGGGGGAGCGATCCTGGGCAATTTGCAGATCAATCGCCGCCGGAATGGTCTCCTGCAACTCCGGTAATTTTGCCCGGATGCTGTCAACCGTCTGGATAATATTGGCTTCCGGCAGCTTGCGGATCATCAGCAAAATAGCCGGTTTGGCGTTGGTCATCCCGGCGTTGCGCACATCCTGCACTGAGTCGGTCACCGTCGCCACATCGCCCAGACGAACCGCGCCGCCGTTGTTGTAATGAATAATCAACGGCTGATATTCAGCGGCGGTTTTCAGTTCATCGTTAGTCTGGATCTGCCAGCGGTGGGTATCATCTTCCAGCGCCCCTTGCGGTTTACGCACGTTGGCATTGCTGATGGCGGTGCGAACATCGTCCAGCGAGACGCCCTGATTAAACAGCGCCTGCGGATTCAGCCCCACGCGCACGGCGGGCAGTGAGCTGCCGCCGACATCGACATCACCGACACCGTCTATTTGCGCAATCGTCGGGGCAAGCTGTGTTGAGGCGAAATCGTACAGTTCACCTTGCGAATAAGTATCGGAGGTTAGCGTCAGGATCATAATTGGCGCATCCGACGGGTTCGCTTTGCGATAGGTCGGACGGCTTGGCATCCCGCTGGGCAGCAAACTTTGCGCGGCGTTGATCGCTGCCTGCACATCGCGCGCCGCGCCGTTGATATCCCGGTCAAAATCAAACTGCAAAATAATGCGCGTGCTGCCGAGCGAACTGCTGGAGGTCATTTCACTGACTCCGGCAATGCGCCCAAGCGAACGTTCCAGCGGCGTGGCAACGGAAGACGCCATTGTCTCTGGCGATGCACCGGGCAGCGAGGCGCTGACCATAATCACCGGAAAATCAACCTGTGGCAGCGGAGCCACTGGCAGCATACGGAAGCCCAGAATGCCGCACAGGGTAATGGCAACCGACAGTAAAATCGTCGCCACCGGGCGGTAAATGAAGAGGGCAAAAAACTTCACTTACGCCTCCTCTTCATGACGAGCAAAGCGGCTTTTGGTCCACAATGCCAGGCGGTCGAACAGCAGATAAATCACCGGCGTGGTAAACAGTGTCAGCACCTGGCTGACAACCAGACCGCCGACCATGCCGATACCTAACGGACGACGCAGTTCCGCGCCGACCCCGGTACTCAACATCAGCGGCAGCGCGCCAAGCAGTGCCGCCAGAGTGGTCATCAGGATCGGACGAAAACGCAACAGACAAGCCTGGTAGATTGCATCGCGCGGCGACATGCCTTGCTCGCGCTCAGCAGCCAGCGCGAAGTCGATCATCATGATGGCGTTCTTCTTCACAATACCGATCAGCAAAATAATGCCGATAATCGCGATCACATCCAGCTCACTCCCGGCAATCAATAACGCCAGCAGTGCGCCAACCCCTGCGGTGGGTAGCGTCGAGAGAATAGTGATCGGGTGAATAAAGCTTTCGTACAGAATGCCGAGCACGATATACATCGCCACCACAGCCGCGACAATCAGCCAGACAGTGCTACCCAGCGCCGACTGAAAGGCGAGGGTGCTGCCCTGGAACTGCGTGGTGATATCCACCGGCAGATTCAGCGTCTTCTCGGTGTCCATAATCGCCTGCACCGCATCGCCCAGCGAATAGTTATCCGGCACGTTAAAGGAGATGGTCGTTACCGGGAACTGATCCAGATGGTTAATGGAAAGCGGCGCAAAACGCTGTTCAACTTTGGCAATTGAGCTTAGCGGCACCACGCCGCCGTCGCTGCTGGTCAGGCGAATAGTATCCAGCGCCGCAAGCCCAGGAGTATTTTCGGTATTGTGCTCCAGCACCACGCGATACTGGTTAGCCTGAGTATAAATAGTGGAAATCAGCCGCTGACCAAACGCGTTGTACAGGGCGTTATCGACGTCCGCCATGCTGATCCCCAGACGGCTGGCGCTGTCGCGATCAACATTGACATACGCCACCAGCCCTTTGTCCTGCCAGTCGCTGGAGAC
The DNA here is from genome assembly GCF_005781135.1 of Escherichia sp. E3659. NCBI lineage: Bacteria > Pseudomonadati > Pseudomonadota > Gammaproteobacteria > Enterobacterales > Enterobacteriaceae > Escherichia > Escherichia sp. E3659. Next base: position 307,694 of record NZ_VATQ01000008.1, read on the forward strand.
ATCAGAAAGCTGTGGCAGCTGCTGGAGTTTTTCCATGAGCTGCGGCACCCAGGTACTGAGCGCATCCAGTGACGTGGCCTGCAAGGTAAACTGGTACTGGGTGCGGCTGACCTGAGTATCAATAGTCAGGTCCTGCGTTGGTTGCAGGAAGAGATCGACGCCCGGCACTTTATCTACCGCCGTTTGCAGACGGGCGATGACTTTTTGCACCCGGTCATCTCGTTCATCCAGTGGTTTGAGATTGATCTGTAAACGCGCACTGTTCAGCGACGGGTTAGTGCCATCAACGCCAACAAATGAGGTCAAACTTTGCACTGCCGGATCCTGCAAAATCACGTCCGCGACCTGGCGTTGCCGCTGGGCCATATTGGCAAAGGAGCTGGATTGCGGTGCCTGCAAAGTGCCCTGAATAATGCCGTTGTCCTGTACCGGGAAGAAACCTTTCGGAATGAACACCCACAATAGAACGCTAAGCAGCAGTGTGCTGAGCGCCACGCTTAAGGTCAGCCACGGATGATTCAGCACTTTCGCCAGTCCGCGACCATAGGCGGCGATTATCCTGTCGAACATTTTTTCCGAGGCACGGGAGAAGCGGTTCTGTTTACGCAGCGACTCCTGGCTGAGCATCCGCGCGCACATCATCGGTGTCAGGGTCAGCGACACCACGGCTGAGATCAAAATCGCGACTGCCAGAGTAATGGCAAATTCGCGGAACAGTCGCCCGACGATATCGCCCATAAACAGCAGTGGGATCAACACTGCAATCAGTGAGAAGGTCAGCGAGATAATGGTAAAGCCGATTTCGCCTGCGCCCTTGAGCGCCGCCGCCAACGGTTTTTCGCCTTTTTCGATATAGCGGGAAATGTTTTCGATCACCACGATGGCGTCATCGACCACGAATCCAGTGGCGATAGTTAACGCCATCAGCGTCAGGTTATTGATTGAAAAATCGAGAAACACCATAACCGCGAAGGTGCCAATTAACGACAGCGGTACAGCAACGCCGGGAATGATGGTCGCCGGAATATTGCGCAAAAACAGGTAGATAATCATTACTACCAGCGCGATAGCCATCATCAGCTCAAACTGGGTATCGTTAACTGAAGCGCGGATATTGGTGGTACGGTCAGAAAGTACCGTCACCTTCACCGATTTCGGCAAACTCTCGGTGAGCTGTGGCAGCATCTGCCGGATGCTGTCGGCGGTGGAGATAATGTTAGCACCGGGCTGGCGCTGAACATTCATTACAATGGCCTGTTCTTTATTCGCCCACGCGCCGAGCCAGCTGTTTTCTGCACCTTGCTCTACAGTTGCGACATCGCCCAGACGAATCGGCGCGCCGTTCTGGTAGGCGATGATTAGCTGGCGATACTCTTCGGCGGATTGCATCTGGTCGTTCGCGGAAAGCGTGACCGCGCGAGAAGGGCCATCAAGGCTACCTTTCGCTGAGTTAACGTTAGCGCCGGTAATGGCGGTGCGCACGGTTTCGCTGGTCAGGCCGAGGGCGGCAATCGCCTGGGCGTTAAGTTTGACGCGAACAGCCGGACGCTGACCGCCGGAAAGTGTCACCAGCCCGACGCCGGAAATCTGCGAGATTTTCTGCGCGACGCGGGTTTCCACCATATCTTCTACCTGGGTCATCGGCATGGCGGTTGAGGTGACAGCGAGCGTCATGATCGGCGGATCTGCCGGGTTCACTTTGCTGTAAACCGGCGGGTTAGGCAGATCGCTCGGCAACAGGTTAGTGGCGGCGTTAATCGCGGCCTGCACTTCCTGCTCGGCGACATCCAGCGGCAATGTTAGCTGGAACTGCAAAGTGATAACCGACGCACCGCCGGAACTTTGCGACGACATTTGTTTCAGGCCGGACATCTGCCCAAACTGGCGTTCGAGCGGTGCGGTAACGGCAGAGGTCATCACATCCGGGCTGGCGCCAGGGTAGAGTGTAACCACCTGAATAGTCGGATAATCCACTTCCGGCAGTGCCGAAACGGGCAGGGCGCGATAACCGATAATCCCGGCGAGTAAGATCGCCACCATCAGCAGCGTGGTGGCGACAGGACGCATAATAAACAGGCGCGACGGGCCGCCTGTGCTGCTCGGAGGTAACACCTGCATCAGGAGCTCGCTCCTTTTTTCGCGTATTCGCGGCTGGTGGCTTTCTCTTGCGGTGCGGTGGCGCTCTGGGCTTCCACCACTTCCACTTTCGCTCCTTCGGTCAGACGATCAATGCCGTCCGTCACTACGCGATCGCCTGCAGAAATACCTGCGCGGATCACCACTTTCTGACTGTCCTGAATGCCCGGCGTCACCAGATGTTTGCTGACCTTGTTTTCGCTATTCAGCACCCAGACGAAATGGCCTTCGTTGCCCATTTGCAGGGCGGCGGTGGGGATCACCACGGCGTCTTGTTCGGTGTCGACTAACATACGCGCGTTAACAAACTGATTGGGAAACAGCGCATCATCCTGATTATTAAAGCGTGCTTTCACTTTAATCGTACCGGTAGTGGCATCGATTTGGTTATCGAGACTTAACAGCGTGCCTTCGCTTAATTTCTTCGAGTTAGTGCGATCCCAGGCTTCTACCACCAGCGGTTTTCCGGCTTTTTGCGCCTGCACAACGGTAGCGATATCGCTTTCCGGCAGGGTAAAGACTAAATCGATAGGATGCGTCTGGGTGATCACCACAATTCCGGTGGTATCACCACTGGAGATTTGGTTACCAACATCAACCTGCTTGAGACCAACGCGGCCATCGACTGGTGCGGTGATGCGGCTCCAGTCGAGTTGTAGTTGTGCGCTGGCGACGCTCGCTTCATCGGCTTTAATGGTGCCTTCGGTTTCACTGACCAGCGCCTGTTGGGCATCCAGTTCCTGACGGGAAACGAGATTGGTTTTTGCCAGTTGTTGATAACGCGCCAGGTCACGGCGGGCGTTGGCAAGCGTGGCTTTATCTTTTGCCAGTTGGCCCTGGGCTTGTGCTAATGCAACTTTGAACTGGCTGGGGTCAATTTCTGCCAGCAAATCGCCTGCTTTGACCTGCTGGCCTTCCTGGAAATGTAACGCCATCAGCTGACCATCTACGCGACTGCGCACCGTAACGGTGTTAGCGGCGGTAATCGTGCCAAGCCCGGTGAGGTAACGCGGAACTGCCTGTTCTACGGCGGTCGCCGCCTGAACCGGGGCTAATGGGCCGGAACGCATGCCACGGCGACCACCCGCTGGCGATTGCTGTGCTTGTTTCGTCGCACCTGGGGCTGCGCTCTGGGATTCATTGCGGCCTTGCCAGAACCAGAATGCGGCGATGGCGGCGATAACCACCACGATTACGATTACCCAACGGGATTTATAACTGCCTTTCATCGTTAAGAGTTTCTCTTCCTGAAACGTTTCGCGGAATGATACTAGTGTAGCCAGCCAATAAGGGCGAAAAATGGAGGAATTATGAAACAGTTTCGGGAATCGTCTGAATGACGGTGCGCTTTGCGAGCATGCATCCAGTAATGACACAGGAAACTATTTTATTCGCAGGTTAGCGATAGACTGCGTACATGGCAATAAGGAGGTAACCCGAAGATTTCAGCGGGACGCTGAAACGGGAAAGCCCCTCCCGAGGAAGGGGCCTTAAATAAGGAAAGGGTCATGATGAAGATACTCATCATCGTGGTGCTCTTAGTGATTAGCTTACCGGCTTACTAAGACTACCAGGGCAGGGGGAACCCCGCTCTACCCTCACTCCTGAAAGTATGCCTTCACGGTCCAATTGTCAATCCGCAGACTTTGCCGTCTGCGATCCTGTCAGCAAATATTCTTTGCGAGACGTTACGCAATAATCACTGATGAAACTATTTTATCCGCGAGTCAGCGATAGACTGGGTGTATGGCGAAAGGAGGTAAGCCGACGATTTCAGCGGGATGCTGAAACGGGAAAGCCCCTCCCGAGGAAGGGGCCTTAAATAAGGAAAGGGTCATGATGAAGCTACTCATCATCGTGGTGCTCTTAGTCATTAGCTGGCCAGCTTACTAAGACTACCAGGGCGGGGGAAACCCCGCTCTACCCTCACTCCTGAAAGTATGCCTTCACTGTCAGATTGTCAATCCGCAGA